>CAZVFN010000104.1:0-9727 GCA_964626335.1 uncultured Ectothiorhodospiraceae bacterium | reverse complement strand
CCGGGGTCAAGACCTTCGCCGACTTCCTGCGCCGGAAATTCGACCCGGAGCGCCCCTACGACTTCATGCTCGACATCTCGCGCGAGCTGCAAAGCGATTACATCGTCGATCTGCACGGCCGAACCATCGTCGATTTCGTCGGCCGCTACGAGAACCTGCAGGGCGACTTCGACGCCGCCTGCGACCGCATCGGCATCCCGCGCATCCGCCTGCCCCACGAGCGCCGCGCGGTCGACCGCGACGACTACCGCCGCTACTATGATGACGCCACGCGCGAGCTCGTCGCCCGGCACTACGCCCCCGACATCGAACGCCTCGGCTACGCGTTCGACTGAGAGGGGGAACCACGAATGAACACGAATGGACACGAATGCTTCCCGAGGTGGGTCGCCCGCCGTGGCGCTTTGCCGAGTGACTATCGGACGAACGAGGCGGCAACGGAAGCCACGGGGACGCACGCGATCACCGCGCATTGGTGCCGGGCGGCTCCCGAGGCTGTCTCTTGATGCGCACGAGTTCCGCCTCCGTTGCAGGGTATTCCCGGCCCGGACCAAGGGGGTCGACATGAATGCGTCTCCGACGCCGCTTCCGGCGATCCGGCGCCCATACGCGATCACTTGTGTCCAATCGGGTTCATTCGTGGTTCGTGGACGGTTCCACGGCCCGTAGCCGCCAAGCTGGAGCGGAGTCCTGCCCATGATCCCCGATCCGCAGGCCCTGGCCGACGCGCGCGTGCTGCTCGTCGGCGACGTCATGCTCGACCGCTACTGGACGGGCGGGACGAAGCGGATCTCGCCCGAGGCGCCCGTGGCGGTCGTGGACGTGCGCGACTTCCGCGACCTGCCCGGCGGTGCGGCGAACGTCGCCCTCAACGTCGCCTCGCTCGGCAGCCGTGCGACGCTGGTGGGCATGGTGGGTGACGACGACGCGGCTTCGGGCCTGCGCAAGGGACTCGACGCGGCCGGCGTCGCGCACGACCTGGTCCCGATCGCCGGCTCGCCGACGATCACCAAGATGCGCGTGCTCAGCCGCAACCAGCACCTCATGCGCCTCGACATCGAGGACGGTTTCACGGACGTCGACCACGGGCCGCTGATCGAGCGCGTGCGGGCGCACGTCGCGGCGGTCGACGTCGTCGTCGTCTCCGACTACGCCAAGGGCACGCTCGGGCCGGCGGTCGGCGAGGTCATCGCGGTCGCGCGCGCGGCCGGTTGCCGCGTGCTGGTCGATCCCAAGGGCGACGACTTCGAGCGCTACCGCGGGGCCCACGTCATCACGCCGAATCGCGGCGAGTTCGAGCGCGTCGCCGGTGCGGGCGACGACGTGGCCGGGCTCGAGGCGCACGCCCGCGGGCTCGTCGGCGAGCTCGGCCTGGAAGCCCTGCTGATCACCCGCAGCGAGGACGGGCTCAGTCTCGTGCCCGCGGCCGGCGCTGCCCTGCACATACCGGCACACCGGCGCGAGGTCTACGACGTGACCGGCGCCGGTGACACCGTGATCGGCGTCGCCGCGACCGCGCTGGCGGCGGGCATCGGCCTGGCCGATGCGGTGCGCCTCGCGAACCACGCCGCCGCGATCGTGGTCTCGCGGCTCGGGGCGAGCCAGGTCGGCTACGAGGAGCTGCGGCGCGCGGTCGCGAGCGTCGACAGCCCGGTCGAGCGCCGTGTCGTCGACGCCGAGGGCCTGGTCGCGGACGCCGCGGCGGCCCGCGAGCGGGGCGAGCGCGTGGTGATGACCAACGGTTGCTTCGACCTGCTGCACGTGGGTCACCTCGAGTCGCTGCGCGCCATGCGGGCGCTCGGCGACCGGTTGCTCGTCGCCGTCAACGATGACGCCTCGGTGCGCCGCCTGAAGAGGGCGGGGCGGCCCATCACGCCGCTGTCGGACCGCATGGCGCTGCTCGCCGCGCTCGACTGCGTCGACCGGGTGGCGCCGTTCGCGCAGGACACCCCGGCGGAGCTGATCGAGCGCGTGCGCCCGGACGTGCTGGCGAAGGGGGGTGACTACGACCCGGCGGGCATCGCCGGTGCGGAGGCGGTCACCGACGCCGGCGGCGAGGTCCGAACCGTGCCGTTCGCGGCGGGGCGATCGACGTCGGCGATCATCGACCGGATCCGGGCACTGCCGGACGCGGACTGAGTGGCCGCCGGCGTCGACGCTGCGCGCGGCCGCGGGCGCTGGATCCGGCTCGCCCTGGGCACCGCGATCGCGGTCGCCTTCGCTGCCGCGGTGGAGTGGTACCTCGGCTGGGGCCGGTTGCTGCAGCCCTGGCGCGAGCTGCCGGTCGTGGTCGTGGCCGTGCCCGCCGCCCTGTTCCTCGCGAGCCACGGTCTGCGCGCGCTGCGGGTGCACGACTTCTTCGGGGACGCCGTCCGGGAACGGCGTCTGGCCTGCCTGCAACTGGTCCTGCGGCACAACCTGGCCAACAACCTCCTGCCCATGCGGGCGGGCGAACTCGCCTTTCCGGTGCTCATGGCCCGCCGCTTCGGCGTCGCGGCGGGCGAGTCGATACCGGGGCTGGCCTGGTTCCGCGTGCTCGACCTGCACGCCATCGGGGTGCTCGCGCTGGCGGCGCTGGCGCCTTATGCCCCGGCGACCGCCGTGGCGGGCATCGCGCTCGCATGGCTGGCGCTGCCGTGGCTGCTGTTCCGGCGCGGACGCCCGCTGGCGGCCGCCGTCGTCGAGCGCGCTCCGCGCCGGCTGCGCCGCCTGCTCGAACGCCTGCTGGCCGGCGTGCCCGCCGAGGCGAGCCGATTCTGGCGCAGCTGGGCCTGGACGCTCGGCACCTGGACCCTGAAGCTCGCCAGCTTCGCCTGGGTATTGCTACTGTTCGCACCGCTGACGCCCAGTGCCGCGGTGTTCGGCGCCGTTGCCGGGGAACTCACCAGCGTGCTCCCGGTCCACGGGATCGCCGGCGTCGGCACGTACGAGGCCGGCGTGGTGGCGGGGCTGGCGCCGGGCGGCGGCGAGCCGGCCGCGCTTGTGCGCGCCGCGGTCAACCTCCACCTGTTCATGCTCGGGGTGAGCGTCGTGGCGGGGGCGGTGGCGGCGTTGCCGTGGGGCCGTGCACGGCCCGAGCGACCGCCACCGCATGATTCGGGAGAACGGACATGAACAATCTCGGACGCGGCTTGCAGGATCTGCCGCCGCATCGCCTGTCCGTCGTGATCCCGGTCTACCGGGAGTGCGACAACATCGTGCCGCTCGTCGAGCGCGTGCATGCGGCGCTCGCCGCCTACCCGTGCCCCTGGGAGCTGGTCATCGTCGACGACGACAGCGGCGACTGCACGTCGGCGCGCGTGCAGGACGCGATCGCGAGCCATGGTGGCCATGTCCGCCTGGTGCAGCTGCAGCGCAATTTCGGCCAGACGGCCGCGATGCAGGCGGGCATCGACTGCGCGCGTGGCGATGTCATCGCCACGTTGGACGGCGACCTGCAGAACGACCCGGTCGACATCCCGCGGATGGTGGGCCGGCTCCTCGGCGAGGAGCTCGACCTCGTCGTCGGCTGGCGCAGGGCGCGCAAGGACGGGGTGCTGCGCTCGTTCGTGTCGCGGATCGCGAATCGCGTGATCGGGCGCGTCACGGGCATCCGCCTGCACGACTACGGCTGCAGCCTGAAGGTGTATCGCGGTGACGTGATCGCCGACGTGCGCCTCTACGGCGAGATGCACCGCTTCATCCCCGCCTGGGTGGCCAACGCCACCACGGCCAGCCGCATCGGCGAGGAGGCCGTCAGCCACCACCCCCGCACCCAGGGCGAGAGCAAGTACGGCCTGTCGCGCACGTACCGGGTGCTCCTCGACCTGCTCGCCGTCCACTTCTTCATGCGCTACCGCGCGCGCCCGGGGCATTTCTTCGGCAGCCTGGGCCTGCTCAGCGGCGCTCTCGGCGGCGCGGTCCTGGTCTACCTGAGCGGCCTCAAGCTGATCACCGGCGCGGACATCGGCGGGCGCCCGCTGCTGCTGCTCGGGGTGCTGCTCGTGCTCGCCGGCATCCAGTTGCTGACCACCGGCGTGCTCGCCGAGATGGCCACGCGGACCTACTACGAGTCATCGTCGGTGCGTCCCTACATCGTGCGCAGCGCCCGCAGCCGCAATCTCGGGAGCGAGGCCCAGTGGCATGCGCCCGCTGCGACTAACGAGGGGAGCGATCGCGCGACCCCTGCAGTCGCGCCAGAATGAAGTCGCCGTCGGCGTAGGCCAGGTGCGCGATGCGTTCAACCGGTTCGCCGAGCGCCTCGAGCCGTTCCACGTTCGATGCGTGCACCAGCAGATACTCGCTGGCGATGTCGCCGCTGCGCTCCATGCGGGCCGCGGGCACGACCAGGTCGTCGCGGTCGTAGAACCACAGCGCGTGCGGCATCGAGCCCAGTGCCTGCACGGCGCCGATGTCCGGGGGCAGCCGTGCGCGTATGTCCGCGAGGATGCCCGGCACGTTTTCGTGCTCCGCGAGTTCGCGCGCCTGGTGCGGCACGACGTAGCCCAGGGTCAGCAGGCGGAACAGCAGACCGAAACCGAGGCCGCCGGCCAGCACCAGCACGGTGGCCGAGCGGCGGTGGCGCCAGCCCAGCCAAAGGGCGGTGCCGAGCGCGCCCGCGCAGAATGCCGCCATCAGCGGCGCGGGCACCAGCGGGCCCGCGACCCCCGGGGCCGCGCCCGGCAGCGACAGTACCAGTCCCGCCGCGGCGAGCACGATGCCGGCGCCGAGCAGCGCCCAGCCGCTGCCGTGGAAAACGCGGCGGGCGCCCGCGGGCAGCTGCGCCGCGCGGGCCGCGAACACGTCGAAGACGACGGCGCAGATCACCAGCAGCGTCGGGAACATGGGCAGGAAATAGCGCACGTTCGAATCGGCCCGCAGCCAGTAGATCGGCAGGTTGATCGACACCGCGATGGCGGCGAAGACGAGGATCCGCCCGTGGCGCTCGTACGCGGCGCGGCGCACGTCGCGCCAGGCCAGTGGCAGCAGCAGCACGGAGAACGGCAGCGCGGCGCCGAGGATCTCGAGCGGGTAGGTGGCGAAGTGGGCCAGGTAGTCGGCGGCGTCGCTCGACAGGCCGCGCTCGAGCACCTCCTCCTCGAGGTCCTGCAGCAGCGGCCCGAGACCGCCGACGTGGGCGGCCATCAGCGCCATCCAGGCACCGATCACCCCGAGCGTGACGGCCGCGGCCATCAGGTGCGGCGGGCGCAACAGCTCGAGCGGGCGTCGCTGGTGAAGCAGGTAGCCGCCGAGCGCCAGATAGTAGAACACCAGCGCCGGCTCGCGCTTGGTCAGGAAGGCCAGGGCGACGAGCAGCGCCGGCGGCAGCCACAGCGCCGGGCCGCGGCGCCCGCGCTGGTCGAGCTCGAACCAGCCCCAGAGGCTGGCCGTGACCAGCAGCGCGAACGCCACGTCGATCTCGGCGAGCACGGCCTTGTGCATGAACTCGCCGGTGAACGGGATCGACAGCCCGAGCAGCCACTGGCCCGGGGCGCCGAGTCGCCGCCCGACCGTGACCACCATGAACACCGCGGTCAGCCCGAGCGCCACCACCGAGGGCAGGCGCGCGCTGAACTCGGTCACCTCGGCCCCGGGTGCGCTCGCCGCCGCGATCATCCAGTTGAAGGCGGGGGGTTTCGCGAGATAGATGCGCTCCGCCAGCTCGGGGACGAGGTACTCGCCCGACTCCATCATGTTGCGCGCGATGACCGCGCGGCGTGTCTCCTCGTGCACCAGGGCGGTGGATCCGAGCCAGGGCAGGTACAGGGCGCCGACCAGCAGCAGGATCACCAGCGCGAGCAGGCCGGTCCGGCGCGGTCCGGCCGCAGTGGACAGGAGGCGGGTCATGGGATCGCGGTCTCCGCTACAGTGCCGTGGCCGCGACGGGCCTCGCCCCGCGCAAGCGCGGCCAGCAGCCCGTCGAGGCGATCGGTGACATCGGCGATGCCGATGCGCTGCATGGCACCCGGATCCCGCACGCGAAATCCCCAGCGGACCTGCTCCGGGGTGAGCCCGTGCTCCGCCGCCAGTGCCTCGGGGTAGCGGTTCACGACCCAGTCGCGCCAGAGATAGGGGCCGGTGCGCTCGGGATTCGACGTCGCATACAGCCCGATCACCGGCGTGCCGGCCGCGGCGGCGATGTGCAGCGGCCCGGTGTCGGGCGCGATCGCCACGCGCGCCCGGCCGAGGACGGCGAGCAGTTCCTTCGGCCGAGTGCGACCGACCAGGTCGATCACCGGATGGCGGGCGCGCGCGCTGATGGCCGTCGCCATCTCGCGCTCCGCCGGGGCCGGGCCCCCGGTAAGCACGGTACGCAGGCTGTGCGCGTCGGCGGCGTGGTCGGCGACCGCGGCATAGCGATCGGCCGACCAGTTGCGCCAGTTGTTCACACGCGCGCTGCTACAGGCGTTGATCGCGAGCAGGGGGGTGTCCGTCGCGAGCAGCCCATCGGCCGTTGCCTGCGCGGTGTCCGGTACCGGGATGTCCCACTGCAGCGCGCGCTGTTCGATGCCCACCGCGCGCGCGAAGTCGAAGAAGCCGTCGAGGACGTGGGCGCGGGGGTGCGGGACCACGCGGCGATTGACGAACAGGCCGTGACCGTCGCGCGAGCGCGCCCGGTCGAAACCGATCCGGAGCGGCGCGCGCACGAGCCACCCGGCGAGGTTCGCCCGCAGCGCGACCTGCATCTGCAGGAGCGCGTCGAAGCGGCGCCGCGCGAGCGCGCGGCGCAGGTCGGCGTAGGCGGCAAGGCTGCGCCCCTTGTCGAACACGGCGAACTCCACGCCCGGGAGCCCGGCCAGCAGCTCGGCCTCCAGGCGGCCCACGATCCAGGTCACGCGGGTTCCCGGCCAGGCCGATTGCAGGGTGCGCACGAGCGGCACGGCATGGGTCACGTCGCCGAGTGCCGAGAGGCGCAGCAGGCACAGGTTGTCGGGTGCTCGGGTCATGGGCGCGCCGGGATCGCGGGCGGGCGATTCTCGACGATGCGCGGGCCGCGGGGAAGAGGTGTGCCCGGCTCGCATCGCGCTGGCCGCTGGCCCAGACTCTCGGACAGCCGCTCAGCGGCACCGCGGTTGATCGGCCCCAAGGAGGAGCGAACGTGAGCCCGCAGAACAGCGCCCCGACCGAGTGCCGCCTGCGCGTCGAATCGCGGGCCGACGGCATCGTCGTGTGGCCCGAGGGCGGCGAACCCCCGCCTCCCGAATGGTTCGATCCCGGGGCGCTGGCCGCCGGCGGCACGACCGGTCCCGCCGGGACCGGTCGCGCGGCGACGCTGCGTTTCGAGGCAGGGGGCGAGGCGCTGGTATTGCGCCATTATCGACGCGGCGGCCTGGTGCGGCGCGTGTTCGAGGACCGCTATCCGCGGGTCGGCCTGCGCAACAGCCGGCCCTGGCGCGAGCTCGCCCTGCTGACGCGCCTGCACGCGGGCGGCATGCCGGTACCGCGGCCCGCCGCGGCGCGCATCCAGCCGCTGGCCCCCTGGTCGCCCTGGTATCGCGGCGATCTGGTGACCGAGTACCTCGAGGGCACGGAGACCCTCGCCGAGCGGCTGTGCGTCGAGGCCGGGCGAGCCGTGCCCTGGCCCGCGATCGGTGCGGCGATCGCCTCGTTCCACGGCGTCGGGGTCGATCACGCCGACCTCAACGCCCACAACATCCTGCTCGACGCCGAGGATCGGGTGTACCTGATCGACTTCGACCGCGCGCGCCTGCGCGGCCCCGGGCGCTGGAAGCAGGGCAACCTGGCTCGCCTGCGGCGATCGCTGGACAAGGTCGCGGCCACAGCGGACGGGACGGAGTGGGGCGACGGCGTCTGGAATCGGCTCCAGGCCGGGTATCGTTCCGCCTGAGGCGGTCTCCCCTGGGCGAGAAGCCTGCAGTGGCACGGGGCAAGGGGCACCCGGTGCTCGAGCACAACGCCCAATCGCCGCATCACGCGCCCTCTTGCGGCAAGCCGGCTGCGCCGGGGAGGCCACTACCCGTGAGATGCAGTGGGCGCTGCGCCCGTCGCCGGCCGCAGCGCCGGCAGCGCATCGACCAGTGCCCGCCGATACCGGGCGGCCATGTCCGCTTCCGCGTCGAGCAGCCCGCGGCCCGCGCGACCCATGGCCGCCCGCTGCTCCGGGGCCTCCAGGAGCCGGGTGATGGCGTCGATGGCGGCGGGCGCGTCGGTGCTGCGCAGGAGCGCGCCCGCCGCCTCGAGCCGCGCCGTCTCGTCGGCGAAATTGTGCATGTGCGGGCCGGTCACGACGGCGCGGCCGGCACGGGCGGCCTCGAGCACGTTCTGGCCGCCGCGGGGGATGAACGAGCCGCCCATGACGACGGCGTCGGCCCCGGCCATGAGCCCGTCGAGTTCGCCCAGCGTGTCGGCCAGGTGGATCGCGCCCGCGGCCTGGCGGGGCGTTTCCCCGCGACTGCGCCGGCTGACCGCGAAGCCCGCCCCGGCAAGGGCGTGCCCGATGGTCCGGCCGCGTTCCGGGTGGCGCGGGGCGATTGTCAGTAGGTGCCCGGCCGACCCCCGCGTTCGCCAGGCGCGCGCCAGTTGGACTTCCTCGTCGTCGTGCGTGGACGCGGCAAGGACGTAGGGTCGGCCCAGGTCGATGGGCGCCGGCGGCGGGCCGGCCGCGGTCGCGAACTTGATGTTGCCGATCGTGGTCACGCGTTCGGGTTCGGCTCCCAGGTCCAGGAATCGCTGGCGGTCGGCGTCCGAGCGCGCGAGGATATGCTCGCAGCCCCGCAGGCACCAGGCCGCGCTGTTGCGCCACCAGGCGGGCGCATTCATCGTGCGCGGCGACAGGCGCCCGTTGACGAGGGCGATGGGCACTTCGGCGCGTGCGAGACCTGCATACAGGTGGGGCCAGAGCTCGGTCTCGAGGATCAGTGCCACGCGGGGCCGGCTGCGTTCGAGGAAGCGGCGCACCGGACCGGGCCGGTCGACCGGCAGATACCCGCACCGCGCTCCCGGGGGCAGGCGCTGCCGGCACCGTGCCTGCCCGGTCGGCGTGGAGGTGGTGACCAGCAGCGGTCCGATCCCTTGCCCCGCGAGCTCCGCCAGCAGCGGGCCCGCGGCCGTGACCTCGCCGACCGAGGCGCAGTGCACCCAGACCGGTGCCTCGCGAAGGCGGTGGGCGAAGCCGTAGCGCCCGGACAGGTAGGGCCGTCCACCGTCGCGCAGGGCCCGATAGAGCGTGTAGCCGGCCAGCGGCAGCGCCAGCCCGAGGCTGGCCAGCCGGTAAGCGAGCGGCGGCCGCATCGTCACGTCCCGGCGGGCGAGTACGGGCTCGGATCGCCCTTGCGGGCGGGCTTGAAGCGGCGGTGGGACCACAGGTACTGCTCCGGCGCCGCCCGCACGTGCGCCTCGATGGTGTCGTTGACGCGCTGGGTGGCGGCGGTGAGATCGCCGGCCGGGAAATCCTCCAGGGCGGGCTCGATCCGCAGCTCGTAGGTGCCGTCGGTCCGTCGCAGGGGATGGTAGGGCACGACCGCAGCCCCGCTGATGCGCGCCAGCTTGGCGGTCGCCGTGTTCGTGCGCGCCGGCTGGTCGAAGAAGCGGGCCTCGACGCCGGTACCGTGCTTCGCGCCCTGGTCCGGGCCGTGCCACACGATCTCGTTGTCGGCGAGCGCGCGCAGGATCGGGCGCACCTCGGCGTGATGGATCTGGCGCTCCACGAAGCGCCCGCGCACGCGCTCGGTGAGGAAGCGCGCGACCGGATTCTTCGGTGGCGCGTAGGTCGCGATGAACCGGATCT
>CAZVFN010000103.1:0-9746 GCA_964626335.1 uncultured Ectothiorhodospiraceae bacterium | reverse complement strand
CCTCGGCGGCGACCTCGACGTCGCCCTGGTCGCCAAGCTGCGCGCGCCCGGCGACAGCGAAACGGCCATCGGCAGCGTCGACGAGCACGGCGGCGTGGTCGTCGATGCCCGGGCGCGGCGCCTCGGCTTCAGCGACGCCCACCTCGAGCGCGAGGCGGAACACCGCCGGGCGCTCCTGCGCGAGCGCGCCCGGGCCTACCGCGAGGAGCGCCCGGCGAGCGCCCCCGCGGGGCGCACGGTCATCGTCGTCGACGACGGCGCGGCGACCGGTGCGACGCTGACCGGCGCACTCGAGCTGCTGCGCCGCTGCGCGCCCGGTCACCTGGCAGTGGCCGTGCCGGTCGCTCCCCGGCGCGTGCGCCGACGCCTGCAGGGCCTCGCCGATGAGGTGGTGTGCCTCTACAGCCCGTGGCTGTTCGTCGCCGTCAACCAGGTCTACCGGCATTTCCCGCCGGTCGACGAGGCGGCGGTCCGCCGTATACTGGGCGGCACGCGGCCGACTTAGCAGACCCAATGCCGGGCAAGCGGCCGCCCGCTCGGCGCACGGCGTCTCCGGGCGGCGGTGGCACGCGTGCCACACGTGCGTGGCCCCCGCAGCAGCCTGTCGCAGATGCGGGTGGCGCCCTGCCAGGGGGCCCTCTGTCCAGGTTCTTCGGCGACGGCGTCAACGTCGTGACCGAGCGCCCCAGGGTGATCGTGATCGCCCCAACCAGCCCGGGGGGCGGCGACTCGACGGCCGCGTCCCAGGCAAGGTCGAGCGGCGACTTCTGCGGCAGCGGGTCGCGGATCGGTTGCCGCTCGCGCCCGGTGCCGAGGCGCGGGAATGCGTGGACGCTGCCCCGCAAGCCCCCGGGTGGCCGGCCGATCCTGCGGCGCGATCACGTCGCGCCCGTTGGCCTTCGCGCGCGCCGGGGCGGCGAGCGGCCGGTTGTGGACCTTCGGCTTGATGAAGTCGTCGAGCCCGACCGCCTATCGGTACGGCCTCTCGAACCGGTCGATCACCGTCGATTCCACCCCGCGAACCTCGCCTGGCGTGCGCGTGGCGGAGCTAATGCTCGACGCGCGCGTTCAAGCAGCGCGGGCCAGGTGCCGTCACCGGCCGGGCACGGGGCCCGGCCGGTGCGCGATCCTTGCCTCAGTGGACCGTCATCACGCAGCCCTTGAACGCGTGCTGCAGCTTGTGCGATACGCTGCCGAGTACCATTTCGCTGAACTGGCCGTGGCCGCGGGTGCCCACCACGAGGGTGTCGACACCATTGCTGCGTGCGTGATCCAGGATCTCCGAGGCCGCGTCGCCGGCCCGTTGCACGATCTGGACGTTGTTCAGGCCGTAGCTGTCGAGCACGGAGCGCGCCTGTTCCAGCAGCCGGCTCCCGATCTGGTCGAGATCCTGAGGGTGCAGCGACGCCGCATCGTAGAACCCGCCCAGGGAGTGGGACTCCTCGGGATCCGGCGCGTTTTCGCCGTGGGCTCGAATGGTTTCCGGGATCGGGCCCTGCAGGCGCACGTGGAACAGCGTGACCGCCGCCCCGGTGCCCCGGGCCACGCGCGCGCCCGCTTCCAGCGCCCGCTCGGCGGCCCCGGAGCCGTCGTACGCGATGAGGATGTGTTCCAGCATGGTTCGCCTCCCTTGTCGATGGCTGCGTGCACAGGATGCGCCGCAGTCGGGACCCGCCGGTTTGATGCAAATCAAGCTCGGGCGCCTTCGCCCGAGCGCGCGGGCGACCCGTACACTGCAGGGACGCCGCAGGGGTACGATCGGGCCGCCGATCCGGGCGGGCGGGAGGGAACATGACGCAACGTCTGTTCGACGAGCTGCTGGCGGGCGCCGACGCGGGTGCCGGTCCGGTCATCGATCGCCTCGCCGCCAGCGCATCGACCGTGCGCGCGCGGCGCAACGAGCTGATCTACGAGCAGGGCGACCCCAACGAAGGCATCCACCTCGTCGCCCACGGCGCGGTGCTCCTGGAATGGCACCGCCGCAACGGCGTGGCCGTGGCCTTCCGGCTCGCCGTCGGGGGCGACAATTTCGGGGCACGCAGTTTCTGCGCCGACGAGCAACACGCCGCCAAAGCGCGGGCGCTGCGCGAGGCGCTGGTTCTGCACGTGCCGCGGCCGGCCCTGTTGACCGCGCTCCGCCAGGCCCCGAGCCTCTGGCGTCCGCTCGCCCGGGTGGTCGCGCGCGATGTCGGGCCGCAACTGACCAAGGTGCTGCGCAACCCGCACACGCCCGCCCGTGCGCGCCTCGCCTACCTGCTGGCGTACCTCGAGAGCCGACTCCCCGGGCGCGTGGCGCAACCGGTGGGCCACCCCGACTCGCCGCTGCGCCAGCGCGACCTGGCCCACCTGCTGGACGTCACGGACGAGACCATCTCGCGCGCGGTGACAGCGCTCGAGGGCGACGGGCTGATCCGGCACGAAGCCGGCACCGGCGGCCTCGAGATACCGGATAGCGACCGACTCGAGCGCGAATTCGAGGCGTATGTATGAGCGGTGGTGGCCGGGGCGCGCAAGGCGCGACTAGCGGCGTTCGACCTCGATCAGAACCTCGTTGCGACGCAGGAACGACGGCGTCAGGGGCGGGTTGTAGCGCGCGAACACGGGGGCACCGACCGGCTCGAGACCGGCGGCGCGCACGGCGCGCAGCAGCTTGTCCTCGCGCGCCCGGTAGCGCGACTCGCTCCAGCTGCCGGAATAGCGCAGGGCCGCCATCAGGCGCCCCTCGATGCGGCGCAACCGCACCCGCTCGTCGGTGGGCTCCGGCAACGCCTCGAGGGTGTACTCGGCCGGCATGATGAAGCGCACGGCGTAGACGCCGTCGCCATCCGCGCCCGGCGTCTGCACCACCGGTCCCTCGCGCCCGACGCGCTCGCCGTCGGCCGGGACCTGGTCGACCGGGGCCGTCATGGCGATATCCTGCTGCGCGCGATTCTCGCCGCCGATGTAGCCGGCGAGCAGCGAAAACGCCGAGTTGCCGACCTCGCGGAATCGGCCCTCGACGCGGGTCTCGGCAACGACCATCGGCTCGTAGCGTCGCAGCTCGAACGCATCGTGGCGGTCGACCACGCTGTACTCCGGCCTCTCGACGAACAAGGCGCACCCCCCCAGCAGCAGCAGCGACAGTCCAATGATGACGGCTCGTGGCACCATTTCCTCCTCCAGAACCGAGCGGCACTGGTCGATCCGCGCACGGCCTTCGGGGAGCGCCCGGGCCGGTCGGCATCAGGGGGCGCGGGCCGGCCTGCGATCGCGCGCCCGCCAACGACAGCCTGTCCCCGGGACGCATGCGCCGACTGCCGGCGCGCGAGGGCCGGGCCTGCCGCTGCCCCGGCCAGCGGGCCTTGCCGCGCCCACATGCACCGCGCCGAGTGCCATTGCCCGCACACCCGGCCGGCCCCTTCGCGCGGTGGCCGCGTCGGGTGTCGCCGGACACCGCGTGGACGACCCGCGGAGACCGCGTCAGATCCCCGGTGCGAGCAGGCCGAGGACGGCGAGGTCGTTGCGGCAGCCGGGCGTGAACGCGTCGGGGTCGGATGCGATCCAGTCGCGCAGGGCGGCGGGCTCGATCAGGCGCACGGCCGCGAGCTCATCCGGGGCGGGGTGGACCGGCCCCGTGTGGACCGCCCGGAACGCCTGCTGCAGCTCGTGGTCGTGGATCCCCGCAGCCGGCCGGTCCAGGCTCACCGGGCGGACGCCGTCGAGCGGCTCGAGCGCAGCGACGGCGATGCCCAGCTCCTCGTCGAGACCACGCACGGCCGCCTCCGCATAGTCCTCGCCCGGCTGCAGGTGCTCGCCCACGCTGACGTCCCAGGCGCCGGCATTGATGTCCTTGTGCCAGCCGCGACGCTGGAGCCAGATGCGGCCGTCGGGATGGCACACCCAGACGTGGACCGCGCGATGCCACAGGCCCTCGGCATGCACCCGCGAACGCGGCGCCCGCCCCTCGGGTCGGCCGTGCCCGTCGCAGATCTCGAACTCCTCTTCCACTGACGCCTCCGTCGCCGCGGATCACGGCATGAAACTACCACGCCACGACGCCCGCCGGGCGGTGTCGGTTGCGCCCGCGGCGGGTCCACCGGACACTGGTGACCGCGGTCCGCAAGCACCGCGGCGGTGATCCCGCGACTCGGTACCCGGCGCTCGAGGAGGCGGCATGATCGAGGCCCTGGCCGCGGCCGTGCAGCACGCCCGCACCGTGGCCGTGCTGACCGGCTCGGGCCTGTCCGCGGACAGCGGCGTGCCTACCTTCCGCGATGCCGACAGCGGCCTCTGGTCGGGGATGCGCCCCGAGGACGTCGCCACGCCCGAGGCGTTCGAGCGCGCCCCGGAGCGGGTCTGGCAATGGTACCGCGAGCGCCGCCGGCGTGCGGCCGAAGTGGCGCCGAACCCCGGCCACCGGGCGCTCGCGCGGCTCGAGGTGTGCCTGCCCGATCTGCGCCTCGTCACGCAGAACGTCGACGGGCTGCACCAGCGTGCCGGCCACCGCGACGTCATCGAGTTCCACGGCAACCTGTTCGCCAACCGCTGTCACCGCGAGGGCCGTCGAGTCGACGTCGACGAGACCACCGACGCGCCGCCCGCGTGCCCGCACTGCGGCGCCCCCGTGCGCCCCGCGGTCGTCTGGTTCGGCGAGGCCATTCCCGGGGCAGCGCTCGAGCGCGCCATGGCGGCGGCTTCGGATTGCGACCTGTTCCTCGCGGTCGGCACCTCGGCCCGGGTCCACCCGGCGGCCGGACTCGCGGAGCTGGCACGCGAGCGCGGCGCGCGCCTCGCCGAGATCAACCCGGATGCGAGCGATCTGGGCGACGCCGTGGACCTGCCCGTGCGGGCGCGTGCGGCAGCGGCGTTGCCGCGCCTGCTCGAGGGCCTGTAGCCCCCGGCGGGATGTCTCCGCAAGCGGCCTCGGGCGCGGCGTGCTTCGCGGCCAGCGCATGCCGATCCCCGGGCCCGCTCCGCAACGGCGACCGCGAGCGCCATGCGCGCACCGCCGCAATCGCGCGCGGAAACCGTGCCGCGGCCCGCGGCGAAGGAACTCCGCGTGGGTGATTCTGCCCGGCAGCGTTCCCCTCGCGGGCGCGAACGACCACAATCCGCGCCGGGTGCATCGCCGACCGGGGGACCGTGTCCGGAGGAAGGCGCTCTTCGGGTCCGTGGACGGCGCGGCGGGCAGGGACGGGCCGGACGCAGGCGCTCCGCGCGCCCGCCAATGCCGGGTGCATCGCGGCGCGGTACCCGCGCAAGGACGGCGGAATGAGGGCCCCGGTTTGAGCCGGGGCACGCCAGGCGTGATCATTGTCGGCATGTCCCTGGGAAGGGCCGTCCGCTCCCGGGCGGTCGAGACCAGGGCAAGGGAGGGAGGCATCGATGCGGTCACTGTTGCTGGCGCTGCTGTTCCTCGCGGTCCCGGCCGTCTCCGCCGAGCGGCCGCCCGTGAAGATCGAGGACGCGATCATCCCCTGGTTGCCGGGCTGGGTGCCCTCGCCCGGCTACTTCCGCATCACGAACACGGGCGAGCGTTCGGTCCAGCTCACCGGGGCGCGCAGCGAGGAGTTCGCGCGCATCGAGTTCCACGCGGCGGATGACGGCGATTGGGTCGTCATGGAGAAGGTCCCCATGCCGGTCTACATCCGCCCCGGGCGCAGCATCGTCTTCGGGCCGGGCGAGCGGCGCCTGATGCTGTTCGTGCAGAGCAGCTGGCTCGAGCCCGGCGACGAGGTCCGGATCGAGCTGCGGTTCCAGGGCTTCGACCCGGTCCCCGTGACATTCACGGTCAGCAAGGAGAGCCCGTACTGAGGCGGCGGCCGCCACCGGGGCCACCGCGGGGTGCACGCCGATGGATCCACGACGCCGACGACTGATCCTCGGCACGGCGACCCTGTTCGGCGTCGCCGGCGTGCCTGCGTGGGCGCAGGAGCTGGTGCCCACGCCGCGACAGACGCGCGGCCCCTTCTATCCCCCCGAGCCGCCGCTGGATCAGGACAACGACCTCATCCGCGTCGCCGGCCGCGACGCACCGGCCGAGGGCACGAGCGCGGACGTGGCGGGCCGCATCGTGGATCCTTCCGGTGCGCCCATCGATTCCGCCCGGGTCGAGATCTGGCAGTGCGACGCCAACGGCCGCTATCACCACCCGCGCGGGCGGGATGCGGGCCGGGACCCGAATTTCCAGGGGTTCGGCGCATGCACGACCGACGCCGACGGCCGCTACCGCTTCCGCACGATCCGGCCGGTGCCCTATCCCGGGCGCACGCCGCACATCCACTTCCGCGTGGTCGCCCCGGAACTGCCGGAACTCGTCACGCAGATGTACATCGCGGGGCATCCGCTGAACGCCGACGACCCGATCTTCCGCAGCGCCGGGGCAGCCCGGCGGCGCCTCGCCGTGGCCTTCGAGCCCGTGGACGCGGGCGACGCCGAACATCGGGCCCGGTTCGACCTCGTGCTCGGGGCCCGCGGCTGACGTGCGCCGCGGCCGCCACGGGGCACGCCGATCGAGCCGCTCGATCCGCTGGCGGCGATCGATCCGGTTGCAGCACGCGGCGTCGCGGTTCGTCGTGCATCGCCATGATCGCGCGCGGGGCCCGAGCCCGGTTGCCATGGAAGGCGCCGCTGCCCCCGAGCGCGTCCGTCGGCCGCGAGGCGACCGACGCCCCGGTTTCGCCCGCCGCGGAGCACCTTCGCGCAACCCCCGCGACTCGGGTACCATCACGGCGCGCCGCAAGCCGGCGTTGCCTTTGCCGCGCCCGTAGCTCAGTCGGATAGAGCACCAGGCTTCGAACCTGGGGGTCGGAGGTTCGAGTCCTCCCGGGCGCGCCATGCATCATCGACGGGCCCCCGACCTCGTTCCGGAGTCGTTCGATGGCCTCGCTGACGCCCGACAACGTCCTGGTGGCAGGCCACCGCATCGCCTGTGGCCGCCACGGTGCGGGCCCGCCCGTGGTCCTGGTGCACGGCACGCCGTCGTTTTCCCACATCTGGCGCAATGTCGTGCCGGTGCTGACGGCGGCCGGCCTCGAGGTGCACCTGCTCGACCTGCTGGGCTACGGCCACTCGGAACGCCCGCGCGACCCGGCAGTCGACACCTCGGTCGTCGGCCAGGTGGACGTGCTGACCGGGCTCATGGACCACTGGGGACTGGGAGACGCCCACGTCGTCGCCCACGACATCGGCGGCGCCACGGCCCAGCGCCTCGCGCTGTTCCATCCCGAGCGCGTGCGCACGCTCACGCTGATCGACACGGTCAGCTTCGACAGCTGGCCGTCGCAGCGCACCCGCGCGCAGATGGAGGCCGGCCTCGAGCGGCTGATGCAGGCGCCCGACGCGCAGCACCGCGCGCAGTTCCGCGACTGGATCCGCACCGCGATGCATGCCCCGGATCGCCTCGCCACCGGAACGCTCGAGACCTACATCGACATGATCTCGGGCCCGGTCGGCCAGGCCAGCTTCTTCCAGCACCAGGTCGCCTGGTACGACCCACGCTACACGCAGGCGCTCGACGACCGCCTCGACGAGCTCGGGCGCCGCCCCGTGCAGATCCTCTGGGGCGCCGACGACCGCTGGCAGGTGCTCGACTGGGCGAACCGGTTGCAGGCCGCCATCCCCGGTGCGTCCCTCGAGGTTCTCGACCACTGCGGGCATTTCGCGATGGAGGACCAGCCGGACGCGATCGCCGCCCGGATCAGCGATTTCGTCCAGGCCGGGCATGCCTGACCGGGGTTCGCGGACGCTACGCGGCCGCGTCCCTCCGTGGCAGGCCCCGGTGCCGTGACCGCATCCACCAACCGAACGTGATGTCGGTGGCCGCGGCGAGCGGGCCTGGCCCCGAACCGGCCCGCCGCAGTCCTGCACGCTCGACTCCACGGGCATGGCCCACTAGTGCCCTTTAACGAAAGTTCGCCGTCTTTTCGCCGGCCCTCGCGGCGCCTGGCGGCGTTGCGCCTCCTCACCATGGGGTGCGCCATGGCTCGTCGGCGCGCCTTGCCAGTCACCACGATCCCTCGCCGAGAAAGATCGAAGAACTTCCGTTAAAGGACACTAGAACAACGCCTGGTCGCCGAGCTCCTGGCCAGCCATGCCCTCCGCCACCACGCGGGCATAGAACGCGTGCAGGGTGTCGCTGCCGTAGGCCGGGGTGGCATCCGCGTCGTAGCGCCCCGTTGCCGGATCGAGCCAGAGCATGGACTCGGTGGCGTAGTAGCGCCCGATGCGGGCGAATTCGGCCCGGTCGGCCATCTTCGGCGAGTGGCGTCCGGCGAGCGCCAGGGGCGACTCGACGATGTCGAACAACCGGAGCGGGATGCGGCGAAACCGCGGCGAGCGTCCGCACAACTCGAACAGCATCCGCCCCCGTTCCACCGCCGATACCGCCGGACCCGGCCCGCCCACGGGCAGCACGCGGTTCGTCAGGGCGGGCCGCTCGAGGCAGTCCGCCAGGCAACGCGCCGTATCGGCCTCGCTGATCGGCTTGCACAGCGGTCCGTCGCCCCGCCCGAACAGCAGGAACGGCTTGCCCGCCTGTACGCGTGGCACCTGCCCGGCGATGGACTTGAAGAAGGCGGTCGGACGCACGATCGACCAGTTCAGCCCGGCCCCTCGGAGCTCGCGCTCGAACGCCAGCTTGGCGTGCTGGAACGCGAGCCGCGGCTTCTGCACGCAGATCGCCGACAGCAGCACGAACGGCTCCGCCCCGGCGGCGCGCGCTGCCGCCAGCAGGTTGCAGTTCGCCGCGTAGTCGACCGACCAGGCGTCGCGGGCACCACCGGTGCGCGTGGCGATGCAGGAGATCACGGCGTCGACGCGCTCGCCGCGCAAGCCGTCGACGACGAGCGACGCGGGGTCGCTGGCGCTCGCCACGCGCACGTCGGCACCGGGGAACGCCGCCGCGGCGCGCTCGGGCGTCAACCGCCCGCCGATCCCCGAGCGTGCACGCACCGGTGCAACGACCTCGTAGCCCCGCTGAACCAGCTCGCGCACGACGTGCCGGCCGATATAGCCGGTCGCACCGGCCACCAGCACCCGGCGCGGCGCATCGCCGCCGCCCGCCGCCGTCATCGCTCGGTCCGGTCGTCGTCGGACCCGCGATCGCGGTCGCGGCGCAGCTCGCGGTTCACGTCGCGCAACTGCCACAGACCGATGCCGAGCGCGAGGCCGAAGACGCCGATCAATTCGACCAGGACGATACTCATCGCGCGAACCTCCGGCGGCCCGTCCGCGACCCCGGTGCCGGGCGGGCGGGTGGCCGAGCGAGCCGGTTGCCCCCGGCGCATCCCCGCGCCTCGCGCCCTCCGGGCGGACGCGTTGCATCGCGCCCGGCGACCGGGTTCGCCCATCGCGAGACGAGCCGGGTGCTTCCCGTGCGAGTTCGACGCTCGGCCAAGAGATGCCCCTGTGCCCCGCCCGCAGTCGGTGCAGGCTTTCCTGCGCAGGCCTGCCGGGTGACGGCGGACGCGACGAGCGTAACGCGCCCGGCGACGGCACGCTCAAGCGATGCTGGCGGCGGCATAGCCGATCGCGAGCACGTAGACCACGCGCGGCAGCCACTCCGAGACCAGCTCGCCGCGGTGCTCGAGGCGCTCACCGAGCTGGTCGGCCCGGTGGCGCAGCGACGACGGCAGCCGCCCGGCCTGCTCGCCCGCCTCCAGCAGCGGCGCGTCATCGGCCGATACCAGCAGGTTGTGCCGCCGCAGGGCAGCGGTGACGCCACCCCCCGCCCTCGCGTCGGCCGCGGCCTGCGCGAGCGAGTTGTT
>CAZVFN010000102.1:0-9831 GCA_964626335.1 uncultured Ectothiorhodospiraceae bacterium | reverse complement strand
GGCCAGGCGGGCCGCCGCCCGCGGCGGCGGCGCGTCGCCGCCCTCCGCGCGCGGCGTCTCCAGGATCTCGGCGACCGTGCGGCGCAGGAACTCGTGCACCAGGCGGCTCTCGCGGAAGCGGACCTCCTGCTTGGTCGGGTGCACATTGACGTCCACCTGAGCGGGGTCGATGGCGAGGTAGAGCAGGAACGCCGGCTGGCGGCCGTGGTACAGCACATCGCCGTAGGCCTGGCGCACCGCGTGCGTGACCAGGCGGTCGCGGATCGCGCGCCCGTTGACGAAGAACTCCTGCAGATCGCCCTGGCTGCGCGAGAACGTCGGCTGCGCGATCCAGCCCGAGAGCTGCAGGCCGGCACCGCCGTGATCGACGCGCAGCGCGTGCTCGACGAACGCGTCGCCGAACGCCGCGGCGACCCGGCGCTCGAGCTCGCCGTCCGCGCCCACGGGCGGCCAGTGCGCCACCGGCTTGCCGTTGTGCGTGAGGCGGAAGTCGACGTCGAAGCGCCCCAGCGCGAGGCGACGCAGGGCACGCTCCACATGGCCGTACTCGGTGCGCTCGGTGCGCAGGAAACGGCGCCGCGCCGGCACGTCGTGGAACAGATCGCGCACCTCGACCGTCGTGCCGACCGGGTGTGCGGCAGGCGCCAGCGTGCCGTCGGGCTCGAGCGCGCTCGCCCGCTCGCCATCGGCCGTCGCCGAGGTGATGCCGACGCGCGCCACGGAGGCGATGCTCGGCAACGCCTCGCCGCGGAAACCGAGGCTCGCGACGTGCTCGAGGTCGTCGAGCGTGGCGATCTTGCTCGTGGCGTGGCTCGCGAGCGCGAGGGGCAGCTCCTCGGACGGGATGCCGCTGCCGTCGTCGCGCACCCGGATCAGGCGCGTGCCCCCCTGCTCGATGTCCACGGCGATGCGCCGCGCGCCGGCGTCGAGCGCGTTCTCGACCAGTTCCTTGACCACGGACGCCGGTCGCTCGACGACCTCGCCGGCGGCGATCTGGTTGACGAGATTGTCGGGCAGGGGCCGGATCGGCATGGCCGCGATGGTACTGCGCGCGGCGGGTGCGAGGCCATGTCGGGGCAGCGCCGCGTCAGCGAGATCGGAGGCGGTCGCGCGCCGCGACGCCGGGCTCGCCTGGGAATGGCGGCCGCGAAGCGTCCGATCGGTGTGGCGACCGCGCAGCACGAGCCCTCGGCCCGCCCCCGCGAGGCCGCGCTCGAGGCCAAGGGCCTCGAGCCGCGGTTGCACGGCACATGGCTGCAACACGGTCACGACGCGATGACCCCGGGGGCGGCATCCAGGGCAAGGGGACGAGCGGGCAACGTCCGGCAAAGGCCGACCCGGTAACCCGGGCAGGGCGGCCGCCGGCGCCGGGCGCGCCCGCGTCGACGTTCGCTTGCAGCCCTTCCCGGCGAACTCGGCCCCCCGGCAGGCGAGCGGTGCCCGTCCCGGCCGTGTCTCTCGGCGCCACCCCGCGACTGTGCGGCACGATCGGACTGCGAGCGGCGTCAGTCGGTGCGGTTCTCGGCGTAGAAGCGCGTGCCGCGCGGGGCCTGCTCGCGGAAGTACGCCTTGATGCCGTCGCGCAGCGCGACGGCCAGGTCCTGCTGGTGACCGGCCGTGCGCAGCTGGCGCGCCTCGTGCGGGTTCGAGATGAACGCCGTCTCCACCAGGATCGAGGGGATGTCGGGCGACTTGAGCACGACGAAGCCGGCCTGCTGGACGCTGCGCTTGTGCAGGCGATTGACCTCGCCCATCTGCTCGAGCACGCGCTCGCCGACGCTGAGGCTCGAGTCGATGGTCGCCGTCTGCGAGAGATCCAGCAGCACCTCGGCGACCTGGTCATCCTTGTCCTCCAGCGAGACGCCGCCGACCAGGTCGGCCGAATTCTCGCGATTCGCCAGCCACTTCGCCGCCTCGGAGGTCGCGCCGTTGGTGGACAGGGCGTACACCGAGGAACCGCGCGCCCGCGGGTCGTGGAAGCCGTCGGCGTGGATCGACACGAACAGGTCCGCCTCGGCGTCGCGCGCCCGCCGGATGCGCTCGCGCAGCGGCAGATAGACGTCGCTGTTGCGCGTCATCACGGGCCGGAAGCCGGGCGTGCCGGCGAGCAGCTGCTCGAGCCGCCGTGCCACGGACAGGACGATGTCCTTCTCGGGCGTGCCACCATGGCCGATCGCACCGGGGTCGCGCCCACCGTGGCCGGGGTCGATCGCGACCACGACGTCGCGCGCCGGATCGCTCGATTCGGGGCGGCCGTCCTTCGCCGGCGCGGCCTCGCCCCGCTCGATGACGTCCACGACGAGGCGATGGCCGTAATCGGCCGCCGGGCGCAGCACGAAACTCTTCGGCTGCACCGCCCGGGCCAGGTCGAGCACGACGCGCAGATCGTCGCCGTTGCGCGGTGAGCTGCGGATGCGATTCACCATGCCGGAATCGGGCAGGCGGGTCGGCAGGTCGGCGTCGAGGCGCACGTTGCGGATGTCGATGACGACCCGATTCGGGTCGTTCAGCGTGAAGATCTCGTGCTCGACGGGGCCGCCGAGGTCGAACACGAGGCGCGAGCGCCCGTCGTCGGCGGCGCTGCGCATGCCCGTGATCTCGGTCGCCCCGGCACCGGCCAATGGGGGCCAGCCCGCCGCGAGAGCCAGCAGGAGCAGGCAGAGCAGCCCCTGCAGCGGGCCGAAACCGGATGCGCGACGGGTCCTGGCGATCATGCGCGGGGGACTCCCGGGTCGGTGCAATGGCGACAAGTTTGACCATATTGCGCGCCGCGTCAAGTAGTTTTTTCGAGCCTATGCAGAGAGATATACGACGATCTTCACGTGCTGTTCAAGTTCCCCCGGCCGGGTCGAGGTCCTCCGGCAACCCGCGGACCACCCGCCCGCCGTGCGCGAATTCGATCTCGAGGGCGTGATCCGGCGGCGGCAGTCGGTCGCCGCCGCGCTCGGGCCACTCGACCAGCCAGATGGCATCCGACCCCGCCAGCTCGCGGATCCCGAGAAACTCCACCTCCTCGGGATCGCCCAGGCGGTAGAGGTCGAGGTGGTGGACCTCGGCCCCCGCGAGGGCGTAGCTCTCGAGCAGCGTGTATGTCGGGCTGCGCACCGGGCCCATGTGCCCGCGGGCGCGCAGGAGTGCGCGCGCGAGCGTGGTCTTGCCGGCACCGAGGGGGCCCCGGAGATAGACGACGCAGGGCGGGCGCAGGTGGCGCGCGAGCGCGGTCCCGAGCTCGGCCATCGCTGACTCGTCGGCGATCCGGCGTTCAGCCATGGGGGCCCGCGACCGCCACGCGTCCGGCGACGGCGCGCGCGAGGTCGCCGGGCAGCGGGGGCGCGCCGTCGGCACCCCACGCATGGCCCGCGTCGGCATGCAGGCGCACGCCCGCCCGGGCCGCGTCCAGGGGCCGCAGGCCCCGGGCGAGCAGCGCGCCGACAAGGCCGGCGAGCACGTCGCCGGAGCCGCCGACCGACAGGGCGGGGCAACCCCCGGCCAGCATGTGGCAGTCGCTGCCGGGTTCCGCGATCAGGGTGCCCGGCCCCTTGAGCACGACCGCGCAGGCGAAGCGCTCGACCAGTGCATCGAGGGCGGCGAACCGGTCCGCCTGGACAGCCTGCGCGTCCGACCCGAGCAGGCGGGCGGCCTCGCCGGGATGGGGCGTGATGATGGCGGGCGCCGGTCCGGACGCCCCCGCGGCGATGCCGTTGAGGGCGTCGGCGTCGAGCAGCAGCGGCGCTCCCGAGGCCCACAGAGCGCCCAGCGCGGCACGACCCCACGCCGCGCGGCCCAGCCCCGGACCCGCGACGACCGTATCCACCCCGGCGAGGAGCGCGGGCAGCTCGCCGGCGGGATCCTCGACCGGGTGCGCCATGAGCTCCGGCCGTGCCGCAGCGATCGCCGGTGCGTGATCGGCGCGCGTTGCCAGCGCCACGAGGCCGGCCCCGCAGCGCAACGCCGCCTCGCCGGCCATGCGCACCGCGCCGGCCAGACCGTGGTCGCCGCCGACCACCAGCACCCGCCCCCGGTCGCCCTTGTGGGCGCACGGTCGCAGCGGCGGCACCCGCGCGGCATCCGGGCCGATCGCCCGCACGGCGTCGTCCTCCGCGCGGTGGATCGCGCCGGGCGCAGCCAGCTCGTCCAGGAACAGCGTCCCGGTCCGATCCGGGCCGGCGCCGGTGGCGAGACCGCGCTTGGCGCCGATGAACGTGATCGTCGCGGCGGCCGTGATCGCGCAGCCCAGCACGGCGCCGGTGTCCGCGTGCAGGCCGGACGGGATGTCGAGGGCGAGCACCGGTCGCTCCGCTGCCTCGACACGCCCGATCGCCGCGCCGATCGCACCCCGCACCGGGCGGTCGAGGCCGGTGCCCAGCAGTGCATCCACGCAGACATCCGCCCAGGCGGGCTCGACGTCGGCGAGCGGCTCGGCCTCCCCGCCGGCCGCAACCAGCGCGTCCCAGGCCTCGCGCGCGGCACCGGCCAGGCGGTCGGGATCGCCGGCCATCGCTACCCGGGCCTCGAGCCCCGCTGCGCGCGCGAGGCGCGCGACAACCAGGCCGTCGCCGCCGTTGTTGCCGCTGCCGCAGTAGACCGCCACGCGCCGGGTGCCCGGCCAGCGCAGCCGCAGCAGGCGGTACGCGGCCCGCCCGGCGCGCTCCATCAGCGTGTAGCCCGGGATGCCGTGGTCCTCGATCGCGCGGCGATCGAGCTCGCGCACCTGGGCGGCGCTGTGGAAACGTTGCGGTGAGCGGTTCATGCAGGCCATGGCCGCGGCCGCCTCAGCGCAGGTCCGGGACCAGGGCCTCGGCGCGCACGGTCTCTGCGATCGTGGCCCCCACGCGCTCGGAGAAGCGCTGGAACAGGTCCTTCTGCGGGGTGTAATCGATCATCCGCTCGGCCCCGATCACCTCGCGCGCGACGTGGGACGGGCTCGCCAGATCGTCGACCAGCCCGTTGTCGACCGCCTCCGCGCCCGTCCAGATCAACCCCGAGAACAGTTCGTCCGGCGGGTCCGCGCCGAGGCGGTCGCCGCGTCCCTGCTTGACGGCCTCGATGAACTGGTCATGGATGCGGCCGACCATGTCCCGGATGTGCGCCACCTCGTCTTCCTGCTGCGGCAGGAACGGGTCCGCAAGCGCCTTGTTCTCGCCGGCGGTGATCAGGCGTCGCTCGACGCCGAGCTTGTCCATCGCCTCGACGAAGCCGAAGCCACCGAAGCGCACCCCGATCGATCCGACCATGCTGGCGCGATTGGCATAGATGCGGTCGGCGCCCGCGGCGATGTAGTAGCCGCCCGAGGCGCACAGGTCGGTGGTCACGGCGTAGAGCGGCTTGTCCGGATATTGCTCGCGGAGTCGGCGCATCTCGTCGTAGATCATGCCGGCCTGCACGGGGCTGCCACCCGGGCTGTTGATGCGCACCATCACCGCCTCGGCGCTGTCCGCGGCGAACGCGTCGCGCAGGCCCTGCATCAGGCGCTTTGCGTTCGCGTTCGCATCGGCCGCGATCGTGCCGTCGACGCGTACGACCGCGGTGTGCTTGCCCGGTGAGGGCGCGGCAGCACCCGTGAACGTCGACACGTTGAGCGCGGCGAACAGCAGCGCGAACAGGTACAGCAGGACCAGCAGCTTGATCAGGATGCCCCAGCGCCGCGCGCGCCGCTGCTCGGCCAGGCTGGCCGCCGCGAGCCGCGCCAGGACGTCGCGCTCCCAGCCGCCGTCGCCGCTCGATTCACCCGCTGCGCCGCGGGGCAGATCCTCGTCGGTCTCCGCCATCAGTTGGCCTCCGTATCGGGAATGTCGGCCGCTGGAACCGGCCGCGCCTCGTGGGCGCGCAGCCGCTCCGGCAGCGTGTCGATCTGCTCGAGGACCCCCAGGGGGGCTTGCCGCTGCAGTTGCGGGCCATGGTGCACGCCCCAGCCGACACCGACCGCTGGCACGCCCGCACGCGCCGCCATTCCGAGGTCGAAGACCGTATCACCGACGAGCACCGTTGCCTCCGGGCCCACGCCACGCAGGGCCATCAGCTCGCGGAGCATGTGAGGATGCGGCTTCGACGGCGATTCGTCGACGGTCCGCGTGGCCACGAACCGATGGCCGATACCGCTGTGCTCGAGGTCGCGCTGCAGGCCCGACCGGCTCTTGCCGGTGGCCACCGCGAGCATGCGGCCCTCGGCCTCGAGGGCCGCCAGGACGGGCTCGACACCGGGGAACAGCGGGGCGGGACGATCCGCGATCGAGCGCACGGACGCATCACGATACGCATCGGCCAGGCGCGTGTGAGCCGTCTCGCCATGTTCCGGGAACAGCTCGGCGATGCCCTCGCGCATCCCGAGCCCGATGACGCGCCGAATCGCGCCCTCGGAGCGCGGCGGCAGTCCACTCGTGGCGACCGCCGCCCGCACGGCCGCGACGATGCCCGCGGCCGAATCCAGCAGCGTGCCATCCCAGTCGAAGACCACCAGCTCGACGCGCGTCATGCCCGGCCCCCGGCGGCGATCATTTCGGCGAATTCCGCCGGCACGGGGCTTGCGACGCGGATCGGGCCGTCGGCGCCCGTGAACGCCAGCCGCTGTGCATGCAGGTACAGGCGCGGCGGCTTGCGCCCGAGCCGCTCGCGCTGCGCGCGTGTGTCGCCGTACTTCGCGTCGCCCAGCACCGGGTGGCCGATCCAAGCCGCGTGGACGCGGATCTGGTGGGTGCGGCCGGTGTCGATGGCCACCTCGACCCGCGTGAGCCGCCCATCGCCGGACACGCGGCGGAAATGGCTGCGTGCGGACTTGCCGGCCGCGTCGAGGCGAACCCTGCGCTCACCCGATTCGAGCACGTCCCGCCGCAGGGGGCGATCGACCCGCTGTTCCGGGCCGCGCCAGTCGCCGGCGAGGACCGCCGCATAGGTCTTGCCGAAGCCGCCTGCGCGCAGCTCGGCCTGGAGCGCGCGCAAAGCATGGCGGCCCTTGGCCAGCAGCAGGCAGCCCGAGGTGTCGCGATCGAGGCGATGCACGAGTTCCAGCGCGGCCGCGTCGGGGCGCAGCTCGCGCATGCCGTCGATCACGCCGGCCGCCAGGCCGCTGCCGGCGTGGACCGCCAGACCCGCGGGCTTGTCGATCACGCAACACTTCGCGTCCTCGTAGAGCACGGCGCCCCGCAGCCGCTCGAGCACGGCCGCGGGCAGGCGGCCGTCGGGATGGCGCTCCGCGCGCACCGGCGGCAAGCGCACGCGATCGCCGCTCGACAGGCGGTAGCCGGGGCGCGTGCGGCCCCCGTTGACGCGCACCTCGCCCTTGCGCAGCAGGCGATACACCCGGGTTCGCGGCACGCCGCGCAGGACCCGCAGGAGGTAGTTGTCGATGCGCTGGCCCGCGTCGTCGTCCGCGGCCACGACGGTGCGCACACCCTGCCCCGTGGACGCCCCGCTCACGCGTGCGCCTGCACGCTTGCCCATGGGCGCACGCCACACCAGGGGGCGAGAACGGGCGCCGATTGCGGCTTGACGGGGTTACTGCTATATTGCATTGGCGGTTTTTGCCCGCAATTCAAACGGATGCACCCCGGGTTCGTAGCGCACGGGGTGGCAGATGCCGGCAGCCAGCGCATTCAATCGGCGCTTTCGCGACGGCTGGCGTAGTGGCGACGATCGCGATTGTAACCGCCACCCGCGGTGCGAGTAACGCCCGGGGCCCGGCGGATCGAGCGAACACCAGTGCCGTGCCCGCGGGACGATGCGCGGGTGACGGGGTGATCCGCGGCGCCGCACGCCGCAGCGCGTGCGCCAGCGCGATGGCGCGCAAGCGGCCGGCGGCCGTGGGCGCCCAGCGGTGCTGCGGGGTCCGAAGGATGCCGCGCCAGAGCGGTCGCCGCCGTGCGGTGGGTCGAACAATACGGGCATGCCCGCCACGTCGGCGCATGCACACGGAACAACAACGCGCGCGCGCCGGCGGTCGTCACCGGCGCATCTTCGCATTCGAGCGAACCGCACCGACGCGGGTCGGTGCGGGGCGCGACGCCTTCGGGCGTCCGCGCCACGGTGGCCCGCGCCCTGCGCCGCGTTCAACCGAACGGATCCAACATGAAACGCATGCTGATCAACGCGACTCAGCCGGAAGAGTTGCGCGTGGCGATCGTCGATGGCCAGCGCCTGGAAAACCTGGACATCGAGCACGGATCGCGCGAACAGAAGAAGTCCAATGTCTACAAGGGTGTCATCACCCGGATCGAGCCCAGCCTCGAAGCCGCCTTCATCGACTTCGGCGCGGAGCGCCACGGCTTCCTGCCCTTCAAGGAGATCTCGCGCGAATACCTCGACGGTGCCAGGGCCGAGGGCAAGGCGGCCGTGCGCGAGTCGCTCCGGGAAGGCCAGGAGATCGTCGTTCAGGTCGAGAAGGAGGAGCGCGGCAACAAGGGCGCGGCGCTGACCACGTATATCAGTCTCGCCGGTCGCTATCTCGTGCTGATGCCCAACAACCCGCGGGCGGGCGGCGTGTCACGCCGCATCGAGGGCGACGACCGCAGCGAGGTCCGCGAGGCGATCAGCCAGCTCGAGGTCCCCGAGGGGATGGGGACCATCGTGCGCACCGCCGGCGTCGGCCGCTCGGCCGAGGAGCTGCAGTGGGACCTCGACTACCAGGTCCAGATCTGGAAGTCGATCCGCAAGGCGGCCGAGGAGCGCAAGGGCCCGTTCCTGATCTACCAGGAGAGCAACGTCATCATCCGCGCGTTGCGCGACTACTTCCGCAACGACATCGGCATCATCCAGGTGGACCAGCCGCAGGTGCACGAGCAGGCGCGGCAGTTCATCGAGCAGACGATGCCGCACCATCTGAACAAGCTGAAGCTCTACGACGACCAGGTCCCGCTCTTCTCGCGCTTCCAGATCGAGCACCAGATCGAGACCGCATTCGAGCGCGAGGTCAACCTGCCGGCCGGCGGCGCGCTGGTGATCGACCACACCGAGGCCATGATCTCGATCGATATCAACTCCGCGCGCTCGACCAAGGGCTCGGACATCGAGGAAACGGCCTTCCACACGAACCTCGAGGCAGCGGACGAGATCGCCCGCCAGCTGCGCCTGCGCGACATCGGCGGGCTCATCGTCGTCGACTTCATCGACATGATGAGCAACAAGCACCAGCGCGAGGTGGAGAGCCGCCTGCGCGAGGCCGCCAAGATGGATCGGGCGCGTGTGCAGATCGGCCGCATCTCGCGCTTCGGGCTGCTCGAGATGTCGCGCCAGCGGCTCCAGCCCTCGCTGGGCGAATCCGCGTCGACCACCTGCCCCCGCTGCCTCGGCCACGGCACGATCCGCAGCCTGGGCTCGCTGTCGCTGACGATCCTGCGCGTGCTCGGCGAGGAGGCCATGAAGGATGCCACGGACCGGGTCGTGGCCAAGGTGCCGGTGCAAGTGGCGACCTATCTGCTGAACGAGAAGCGCGAGCAGCTCACCCGGATCGAGGACGACAACAAGGTGCATCTGCTGATCATCCCCGATCCGAGCCTCGAGACCCCGCATTACCAGATCGAGCGCGTGCGTTCCGCCGACAGCGAGCACGAATCGCGTTCACGCCGCAGCTACGAGCTCGCCGGCGAGCCCTCGGAGGCGAGCACCACCCCGCCCTCGGAGGAGGAGCGCAGGCCGGCCGAGGAGCCGGCGGTCAAGTCGGTGCAGCCCGCCGCGCCGGCCCCGCAGCCGAGCGCCGGCGAGGCGACGGCCCCGTCGCCCGCCGAGCCGGCAGGGGCGCCCACGGCAGATGCTGCTTCGCCTGGGTCGACACCGCGGCCGGGCCTGCTCGCCCGGATCGAGACGGCGCTTCCCGCCGGGGATGCCGCCGCGCAGATCGAT
>CAZVFN010000101.1:0-10107 GCA_964626335.1 uncultured Ectothiorhodospiraceae bacterium | reverse complement strand
CGCCACGCGGACCGAGGCGACCCGCGGTGGCGCCGCACGCATGCCGCGCGCCGAAACGCGGCGCACCGCCGCCGCCGGCTCGGGCGGTCGCGACGACCGAGCGCAGCTGGCGAGCCACGCGCGCGAGCAGGTCACGGTGCGCTTCCGCGAGCGCTTCCGCTACCCGCGGATCGCGCGCCAGCGGGGCTGGGAGGGCAAGGTGGTACTGGCGTTCCGGGTCCACGCCGACGGGCGCATCAGTGATGTCGAGGTCATCGAGAGCTCGGGACGGGCCGTGCTGGACCGGAGTGCGCGGCACACCCTGATCCACGTCGGGCGTATCCCCGAGCTGGCGAACCGCCTCGAGGCCGGGCCGTTGGAACTCGAGGTGCCGGTGACATACCGCTTGCAGCCGGCCTGAGCGCAGGCCCCGGCGCGCACTGGATCGAGCAGTGCGAGCCGGGCAGGGCACCGGTCGTGTCCGGGCGTCGGTCGTGTGACGGCGAACGCATGCTGTGCCGTCGCGAGGCAGCGACACGGCGAGGCCGTTTCGCCGCTCGTGCGGGACCACGGTGGGTCTCATGTGACGAGCCCGAGCAGCGGAGGCGCGCATCGCGGCACTGCCGCGACCGCTACGGGACGACCGCCCTTTGCAGTCTCGGCACTCCACCCGGGCTGCCCGATCCGAATGGCATGGCGTCCGGTGATGAGCGAGCACGGCGAGACCGAGGAAGCGTACCGGGCGTGCATGGTGCGCAAGAAGACGGCCGTCGACGCGAGCGGGGCGGCGCCGGTGGGTCAGCCCCGGGGCGCGCCTCGACCTCGACTGCCCTTGCGCCCGCGGGCATGGCGGGCCCGCGCCATCGGCGCGCACGGGCGCCGGCCCGTGCGGTGGAATGGGGACCGCAGCGGTCTCGAAACGCGCGCCTGTACGCTAGAATGAACGGGGTTGCGGGCAAGGGCCGCCCGGGCCCATTCCGGGCAACGCCAACCGAAGGGATCGACGAACGACCATGGCGAGCTACGAGGCCGTAACAGTCACCAGCGTCCACCACTGGAACGACAAGCTGTTCAGCTTCCGCACGACGCGCGATCGCGGCTTCCGTTTCCGCAACGGCGAGTTCGTGATGCTCGGCCTGAAGGACGAGAAGAAGCCGATCGTGCGCGCCTACAGCATCGCCAGTGCCAACTACGAGGACGAGCTCGAGTTCCTCAGCATCAAGGTGCCGCACGGCAAGCTGACCTCGCGCCTGCAGCACGTGCGCCCCGGCGACGAGGTCCTGGTCAGCCGCAAGCCCACCGGCACGCTCGTGCTCGACGACCTGCGCCCCGGGCAGCGCCTGTTCCTGTTCGCCACGGGCACGGGCCTCGCCCCCTTTCTCAGCATCATCAAGGATCTCGAGACCTACGAGCGCTTCGAGCAGATCGTCCTTTTCCACGGCGTACGCTACACGAGCGAACTCGCCTACCGCGACTACCTGCAGGAGACGCTGCCGGACGACGAGGTCTTCGGCGAGATGGTGCGCGAGCAGTTGCTGTACTACCCCGTGGTGACGCGCGAACCGTTCGCCAACCAGGGGCGCCTCACCGACCTGATCCGCAGCTGCCGGCTGTTCCAGGACCTGTCGATCGAGCCGTTCGACACCGGCCGGGACCGGGTCATGATGTGCGGCAACCCCGACATGCTGCGCGACACCAGCAGCCTGCTCGACGAGTACGGCTTCGAGATCAGCCCGGGACGCGGCGAGCCCGGCGACTACGTCATCGAGCGCGCCTTCGTGCAGCGGTGAGGCCGCGGCAGGCGGCAGGCGGCAGGCGGCAGGCGGCAGGCGGCAGGCGGCAGGCGGCAGGCGAACAAGGGGATGTCGGCCGGCTTTTGCCGAAGGCAACCGCCGGCGTGATGCGCGCCTTCAACCGGTGTGCCGCCTCGCTGCCCTCGGTGCCAGACCGCCCCGAGGCGGATCCGATTCGGGGCGATGCAGAGGCCGTCGTCGCGGGCAGGCCCACGCCTGCATGAATCCTGGCGCCGACCGGGTGGCTCGCCGGCAGGGGCGGGCCCGCCCGCGAGCCGGGTTGGCCGGACCCGGGCCGATATCACGCGCAGGGCCACCCGGCCCGCGTTCGCCGCCGCCCGATCGGGCCCCGCCCTCGCCACCCCAATGCCTGCCCCGCATCAGCTCCGGCCCGCGGCAACCTGCCGCCGGCCGCCCTTCAACGCAGCAGCGCGAACCCGACGCCGATGCGGGTACGGTTGTCGCGGAAGGTCTCGAGGCTCTCGCCGTAGCCGGTGAAGAGCTGGACGTACCAGTGGCCATTGCCGCCCGCGGGGGTGGCGTAATCGAGGCGCAGCGCGCCACGGCCGTCGCCGAAGGCAGAGCGCGTGAGCAGCGAGACGCGGTCGCCGCCGTCGAAGCGGTAGCCTACCCGCAGCTCGTGGTGGCCGTAGAAGTCGACGATGTCCGGATTGTCGTCGCCGGCGGGGTTCGACGGGCCGGAAGGTTCGTCGGGTGCGCCGAACCGATCCCAGATCTTGATCTCCGCGGACCACGCCCCTTGCCGCAGGAACGGTCGCACATACGCCCGGTTCCAGCTCCGCGATTCGGGCTGCGACTCGCCGTTCGACTGGTGCTCGATGCCGATGTCGAGGCCGAGCCAGTCGGGCTCGAGGCGACCCGGGCGGAACCGGTACCAGAGCTCGGGGATGAAGTTGATCTCGCGGAACGGGCGCGAGTCGTCCTCGTCCAGCCAGCGGAAGTAGGCCTCCTGCGTGTAGGCCGCGTAGAACGGCGTCTCCAGGATCTGGTACTGCAGGCTGATCTGGAACTTGAACTCGGCATCGCCCTCGTCCTCCGCCTGCTTCGTCCAGGTCAGCGGCAGCGCATAGTTCGCCCGGTACAGCGACAGACCCTGCGGCAGCAACGACGCCGTGGCATCGGCCTGGCCGGCCGATGCCTCGCCGGCGGCCGCCGCGGTCGCCGCCATCGCCGTCGCCCCCAGCAGCAGCATGGTGGCCCATCGCGTCATCACCGGGCGCGCTCGAGTTGCTCGCACAATCGTTGCATGCCGGTGAGGATGCGCGGCGTGTGCCGCTGCAGGAACTGCGGCGGGATGAAGAACAGGTTGCCCCGCTGCACGGCGCGCACGCCCGGCCACTGTTTCCAGTCATCGAGCCATTCGGGGCGCTCCTGGTCCATGCCGCTGGCGACGATGACGGCCGGGTCGCGCTCGAGCACGGCCTCGGTGGCGATGCGCGGGGCAAGAGCGGACAGATCGGCGAACACGTTGCGCCCGCCGCAACCGCGGATGACATCGCTGATCAGGTGCTCGCCGTTCACGGTCATCAGCGGCTCGTTCCAGACCTCGTAGAACACGTCGATCGGGGTACGGTCGGCGTAGCGCGCGCGCAGCTTCCGCAGGCGCTGCCGGTAGGCCGCGGCCGCCCGAGCGGCGGTGCCGGTCGTGGCGGCCATGCGGCCGTAGCGTTCGAGGCTGCGAGCGATCGTTGCGAGGTTCCGCGGCTCGCTGATGTACAGCGTCACGCCCAGCTCGCGCAGACGCTGCAGCTGCCCGCTCGGGTTGCCGCTCTGCCATGCGATCACCACGTCGGGCTCGAGCGACAGGATGCGCTCGACGTCGAAGCGATCGTAGCGACCGATGCGCGGCAGGTCCTTCGCCGCCTCGGGATGGTCACTGTGGCTGACCGTCGCGATGACGTGGTCGCCCGCGCCCGCGGCATACAGGGTCTCGGTGATGTGCGGCGCCAGGCTGACGATCCGCCGGGCCGGAGCGTCCAGGCGCACGCGCTGGCCCGTGTCGTCCGTGACGACGACGCCGGCTCGGGCCGTGGCGACGCACAGCAGCGCCGCCAGGAGGAACGCCGCGCGCTTCATGCGCGCGTCGCTGCGTCCAGCGAGAGCCGCTCGAGCGCGGTCTCCAGGCGGTGCCAGCCCGCCTCGTCCGGCGGCAGACCGAAGCGCAGGCCGTCCTGGTGGTCCAGCAGTCGCACCAGGATCCCGGCCTCGGCCAGGGCCTCGTGCACGGCCGGGGCGCGCGGTGTCAGCACCGTGCGGAACAGCGGCGTGCCGACGATCCGCTGGCGGAAGTGACGGCCCAGCAGGCGCTCGAGCCGGTCGCCCTCCGCGGCGAGGCGCCGGCGCATGTCCGCCTGCCAGGCGCGGTCCGCCAGGGCCTCGCGCGCGACCCACCGCGCGGGTCCGCTGACGGGCCACGGGCCCATCGCCTCCGCCAGCGGCTGCAGCAGGCCATCCGGGCCCAGCGCGAAGCCGATGCGCATGCCGGGCAGGCCGAAGAACGTGCCGATCGAGCGCAGCACGAGCAGGCCCGGGAGCGGCGAGTGCGGGGCCAGGCTGGACTGCGGCGTGGTATCGACGAACGCCTCGTCGACGATCATCCACCCGCCGCGGCCGGCGATGCGCGTGCGCCACTCGAGCAGGGTATCGGGATCGAAGTGCGTGCCATCCGGGTTGTTGGGATTGACCACCACGAGCACGTCGAACGCCGTGCCGGCACCGCCGGCGAGCTGCGGCGTGGACAGCGGCACGACATCGTGGCCGACGCGGGCCCAGGCGGCCGCATGCTCCGAGTAGCCCGGGTCGATCACGGCCACCCGCGAGCGCGCCCGCAACCGGGGCAGCAACGCCAGCGCGGCCTGCGTGCCGGGGACCGCGAGCAGACCGTCGCTGCCATAGTACGCTGCCGCCGCCTCGTGCAGGCCGTCGTTCGCGTCCGGCAACCGGTGCCAGGCGCTGGGTGGCGGGGTCGGCGCGTCCCAGCCGTGGGGATTGATGCCGGTGGACAGGTCGAGCCAGTCCGCCTCGGGTTGCCCGAGCGCCTGGACCATCTCGCCGAGATTGCCGCCGTGTCTATGCAAACCACCACCCCGCGATGCAGGCCAGCGCCGTCCACGCGAGGGCACCGTCGACGACGAGGCCGACGGCGCCCGCGATCGCCGCCGCGTCGGGTCGTCGGCCGACGCCAAAACGCGGCCGCCATTGGCGCCGTCCATGGTATACGCCCGGCCCGCCCACGCGCACGCCCAGCGCCCCCGCGCCGGCTGCCATGACCCGCCCCGCGTTGGGGCTCGTCGTGCGCCCGCCCTGGCGAAGGGCACAGCGCAGGGCCCGCACGGGCACGAGCCCCGCCAGGCCATAGGTGATCGCCGTCAGGCGCGCCGCCGGCCAGCTCATGACATCGTCGAGGCGCGCCGCAGCGGCCCCGAACGCCTGCAGCCTTGCCGTGCGATAACCCCACATGGCATCGAGCGTATCGACCAGCCGATAGGCCACCGCACCGGGTGCGCCCGCGACGATGAACCAGAACAGCGTAGCGAACACGGCATCGTTGCCGTTCGCGAGCACGGATTCCACCGCCGCGGCGGCCGCGCCCCGCCGGTCGAGGCCGCGCACGTCGCGGCTCACCATCATGCCGACCGCTGCCCGGGCCGCCTCGAGATCATCCGCCTCGAGCGCGCGGCGCACCCGGCGGGCATGGTCGGCCAAGCTGCGCAGGCCGAGGGCCAGGTAGAGCACGACGAGGTCGAATGCCCAGCCGAACGGGGCCGCGGCGAGCCAGACGGCGGCCAGCGTCGGCGGTGCGACCAGCAGGACCACGGCGAACCCGCCCAGCAGGCGGCGCAGCGGCGCCGGCCGATCGCGGCGATTGATGGCGCGCTCGAGGCGAGCTGCCACGAGGCCGAAGCCGATCAGGGGGTGTCCCCGGCGCAGTTCGCCGAGGAGCCCGTCGGCCAGCAACGCCGCCGCCATGATCAGACCGAACTGCATCCAGGGGTCGCCCGCCGCGCGCACGAAACGCGCCGCGCATCATACCAGCGCCGCAAGCCCGTGGAGGGCTCCGCGGACCGCCTGCGGGGTCACGGCACGCATTGCGTCCCCTCGCGGCATCCGCATGCGGTGGCCGCGGCGACACTCGGCCGCCGCGGGCTCCGCCACCGGTGCTGCATTGCGCTCCGCACCGGCACGGGCTGACGCCGGGTCGGCCGCAACTCTTGGCAGGCGAATGCCGCCTCGGCTACCGTCGCGGCGTCCGCCGCCACCCGCCCGCCGAAGGAGTCCCCGCCATCGACGCCTGGCTCGAAACCCGCTGCGAGATCGCGTTCGACGATGGCCTCGGCGTGCCGATGGTCCTGGTGCTGCGACCGCAGAGCAACGCCTACCAGTGGGTCGCCGAGGAGCAGTACCGGCTCGACCCGCAGGTGACGGTCGACGAATACGTCGACCCGTACGGCAACCGCGGCCAGCGCCTGACCACGCCGAAGGGGCCGTTCCGCATCGCCACCCGCTCACGGGTGCTGACCGCGGGCGCCGCCGCGACGGCGCCGGGCGCGCCATTCGTGCTGATCCAGCGACTGCCCGCCCGGGTGCTGACCCACCTGCTGCCGAGCCGCTACTGCGAATCCGACCGCCTGGGCAGGGAAGCCACCTGCATCGCCGGTGACGCATGCCCGGGCTACGACCAGGTCGCGCGCATCGTCGACTGGGTTCGCCGCGAGATCGCCTACGTGCCGGGCTCGAGCAACACGCTCGTCTCCGCGCTCGAGGTGAAGGCCAGGGGCGCCGGCGTGTGCCGTGATCTCACGCACCTGGCGATCTCGCTCTGCCGCGCCCTCAGCATCCCCGCGCGCATGGTGGTCGGCTACCTCGAGGGGCTCGAGCCGATGGACCTGCATGCGTGGTTCGAGGCGTACGTCGGCGACCGCTGGTACACCTTCGACCCGACCCAGTCGCACCTCGGCGGCGGGCGCGTGATGCTCGCACTGGGCCGCGACGCGGCGGACGTGCCCGTGTTCAACCAGTTCGGCCCGCCGCTGATCCCGCGCTCGATCGATGTCGGCGTGCGTCGGGCGGGCGACGCCTCTGATCGGCCGCGGTAGCGATACCGCGAAGCCCAGGGGCGGCGTCTCGCTTCGGTGCTGCCCCGACGGGCGATCCGCGTTCTCGCCAGGGCGCGAACGGTCCGAACGACCGACCGGGGGTGGAAGGGCGCCCGCCGGGTCGCGGAGGACGCGCAGCGCTGCAGGGTCGAGGGCGATGGGCGGAGGGAATGAGGCAGTCCGGCTTGTGGCGCAGGCAACAGCCGGCTTCCTCCCGCCGCAGCCCCGCCCGCGTTCGAGCGCGCGCCTCCCTGCCCGCCGCCTGCGACCCGGCGTCGGCCGCACTCCCTGGCGACCCTTGGCGTCCTTCCCGCCCTGGCGAGAAGCGCTCGTACCCGTGCCCGATTCAGCCCGCGAAGCCGAAGAACGGCCGCACGCTGAAGTACAGCAGCACCGCCACGATCGCCACGTAGAGGATCACGCGCAGTGGCTCGCGGCGCAGGATGCTCGCGAACGTCTCCTGCGTGCCCTCGGCGCGGCGCTCCGCCTCGGCGAGGCGCGCGCGCTCGCGGCGGTCGGCCTGATAGGCATCGAGCAGCTCGCGGGCCCGCGGGTAGTCATCGCCGTCACTGAGCCAGATGCCGCCCATGCTGATGCCCCAGCGGTTGGGCGGGGTCTCGTAATAGTCGATGCCGTGCACCTCGAGCAGCTCGCGAACCTCCTCGGCCTCGTCGGCGGGGACATGGCGCAGGTTCATCAGCAGACGACTCACGAACCGCCCTCGCCGTCGACCCCGGCGCCGTGAAACACCAGCGACGTCGTGCGCCCGGCCGCGGGATCGTCGTACACGCGCAGGCGGCTGTAGCCGGCGTGCGGCCACTCGAGGCGCGCGTGGATGTTGCCGCCGAGGCCGAATGCGTCGGCGACGAACTGGCGCAGGACGCCGCCGTGGCCGACCACGAGAACGTGCCGGCCTCGGGCCGCGCCCACCAGGTCGTCGAATGCGGCCCGTACGCGTGCCCGGAACGCCGCTGCCGTCTCCCCGCCCGGCGGCGTGACGGCATCCGGGTCACCGAAGAAGCCCGCCAGCGCGTCGCCGTGCTCGGCCCACAGCCGGTCGAACGCCTGGCCGTCCCAGTCGCCGAAGTCGTACTCGCTCAGGCGCGCGTCGACATCCAGCGGACAGTCCCGAGCCGATGCCAGGGCCTCGGCGAACGCGCGGCAGCGCATCAGCGGCGAGCACGCGATCCGGTCCCATCCGGGGCGCGGGCGCGTGACCGCGTCCAGGGCCGCCCGCCCGGCCGGCGTCAGCGGATCGTCGCAGCGCGCGCCGCGCAGGCGCTGCCCGCCCGCCGTTTCGCCGTGGCGCAACAGATCGACGCGGGTCTCGACGCCGGCACTCATGCCCGCGACACCCCGGCCTCGGCGAAGGTCGCCATGCCCCCGTGCAGGTCGCAGGCGGCGCGCAGCAGCGGCACCGCGACGGCGGCGCCGCTGCCCTCGCCCAGACGCATGCCCAGCTCGAGCAGGGGTTGCGCACCGAGGGCCTCGAGGATCCGGCCGTGGCCCGGATCCCGCGCGCGGTGGGTGGGGATCAGCCAGGGCGAGACGCTCGGTGCCAGGCGGGCGGCGCACAGGGCGGCAACGCTCGCGATGAACCCGTCCACCAGCACCGGCATCCGGTGCTGGGCGGCCGCGACGCAGGCGCCGACCAGCGCGGCAATCTCGAAGCCGCCGACCGCGGCGGTCGCCGTGAGCGGCTCGTCGGGCCAGCCGTGGTGGTCGAGTGCCGCCCGGATGACGCGGACCTTGTGCGCCACGCCCGGCTCGTCCAGGCCGGTGCCGGGACCGGCGAGGGCCTCGGGTGATTCGCCGAGCAGGGTGGACGCCAACGCGGTCGCCGCGGTCGTGTTGGCGATGCCCATCTCGCCGCCGAGGAACGCCTGTGCGCCTGCGGCCGCCGCATCGGCCACCACGGCACGCCCGGCAGCGAGGGCCTCGTCGCGCTGCTCGGCGTCCATCGCGGCGGCGCGCCGGAAGTTCGCCGTGCCGTCGCCGATCCGCGCCGGGCGGACGCCGGCGAGTGGCCCGGCATCCACGGCGGTGCCCATGTCGACGACCTCGAGCGAGGCCCCGAGGGACCGGGCGAGCACGCTGATCGCGGCACCGCCGCGGACGAAGTTGTGCACCATCTCGAGCGTGACGGACTGCGGAAAGGCCGACACGCCCTCGTCGGCAATGCCATGATCCGCGGCGAACACGGCGATGTGGAGTCGATCCAGCCGCGGCCGCTCGCGGCCCTGGAGCCCGGCAAGGTCGATCGCGAGGGTCTCGAGTCGCCCCAGCGATCCGGGCGGCTTGCTCAACTCGGCCTGGCGGGCGCGCGCGGCGGTCCGGGTCTGCTCGTCGGGTGCCGGCGCCGGCTCGCGCCACCAGGGTCGGCTCATCTGCGGGCTTCCGGTTCGTGCCAATGGATCGCGCCGGGGTCGAATCAGGTGTCCGACCGCGGGTTCTCGCCAGGACGCGAAGAGCGCCAACGGCCGCAGAGGATATCGGGCTTGAAGCGGCGTTGCAGACGGCTCCCCAGCCGGAGCTGTCCCGTGGGCCGGCGCTCGGCGCAGCCGAATCCCGGCGGGACTGCGGCCGACGCCCGGCCCCTGCGGTGATGCGTGCGCGGACCGGCGTGGCACCGGCCCGCCGCCGTTCCGCCGGCATTGCCCTGCGCTTCGCGCCCGGCAAAACCGGCCTACGGCCCCCATACCCGGGTGTCACCGCGTGCTCGCCCGGATCCGGCTCCTGCCTCGCCCCCCTGCGCGGAAACCGGAACCCGGGGGCGCCAGCCCGCACGGCCGGATCACTCGGCCCCATTGCGGGCGAGCGGCAGCCCGGCGGCGGCGAAGGTGACGCACTCGCGGACCGCAGCGACCGCCTGGTCGAGCCGCACGGCCCCGCCGCGACAGCGCCGCGCGAGCGGATAGTCCGGGACGATGCCGAGACCGACCATGTTGCTCACGAGCACCTTTTCCCCGGGCAGGGCCGGCAGGGCCGACAAGGCCCGAGCAGGGCATCGCGCTCGTGCGCCAGCGCGCCCGCGTCCTCGATCCGGTTGCCCAGCCAGGGCGTGAGGCAGTCGATCCGCAGCAACCGGTCCGCTGCCGCCGCACCCCGCAGCGCGTCGGCGAGCGCGCTCGGCGCCTCGAGCGCGATCCAGTGCCGCGGGCGGCGCTCGCGGTGGTGGCGGATGCGCGCGCGCATCTCGGCGTCGCCCGCGCCCTCGC
>CAZVFN010000100.1:0-10285 GCA_964626335.1 uncultured Ectothiorhodospiraceae bacterium | reverse complement strand
CATCGTCTATCTGGGCCTGCAGCACAACTTCTAGGATTTCCCCGGGCAATCCGACGAAGTCCAGGGGGCGCCCTTGCGGGGGCGCCCTCTTTTCTTGCCCGGCCGGTTGGCTCGCCGCACGGCGAATTGTTAGCCTCTACCAGAGGGAGAGCACGGAGATGGGCCATTGAGTCGGCGCCAGAACATCGAACACAAGCTGCGCGACGCGTTCGCGGTCGAGCACGTCGATGTCGTCGACGAAAGCCACCGGCACAACGTGCCGGCAGGCGCCGAATCCCACTTCAAGGTCACCCTGGCCAGTCCGGACTTCGACGGCCAGGCGCTCATCGCCCGGCATCGCGCCGTCAATCGCACGCTGAAGGACGAGCTGGCGGGCCCCGTGCACGCGCTGGCACTGCACCTGTTCTCGCCGCGCGAGTGGTCCGAACGCAACGCCTCGCCCGAGTCCTCACCCTGCCTCGGTGGTGAACGCAACCACGGCGGCTGATCGCCGGGTTCCCGCGGATCCGCAGCGGCCGGCGCACGAGCCCCGCCGCGGCGGATCGCCGGCCGGGGCGATGCGCGGCTAGAATCGACACGCCTGCGCTTTCTTCCCACAGGGCGGGCACCGCCATGGCACGAAAACGGCCCGGTCGAAAGGCCCGGCGAACGCCCCCGCCGCCGGACGCCGCCGCCCTCGCCGAGCTCGAGCGGGTCCGCCACGGGGCCCCGCCGACCAACGCGCTCGAGCACGCGCGTGGATTCGTCGGGACATGGCCCGCGACGGCCCTGGGATGGCTGGTCCAGGCGGAGGCCCTGCAGGCCCTGGGAAGGGAGCAGGACGCGATCGCGAACCTGAGACGCGGGCTGAAACACGCCCCCGATCCGCGCTTGCGCAACCACCTGGGGCACCTCCTCGTGCGCGCCGGGAGGACGGACGAGGCCCGCCGGATCCACGAGCGCACGCTGCAGCAGGATCCGGCGGACGGTGACGCGGCCCATGGCCTGGCCCTGCTCCTGGCCAATCGGGGTGAGCCCGGGCACGCCGCCGGCGTGTGCAGGGATTATCTAGCGCACGTCCCCGGCGCGCCCCGGATGCTGGGGCTGCTCGGGGCGATGCACCAGCGCCTCGGCAATCCACAGGCGGCGGCGGCGGCCTACGAGGCGCTCCTGGCGGAGCAGCCGCGCGAGGCGGCGGTGATCGGTGAGCTGGCCTCGATCCGGCGGGCGCAGTTCCTGTTCGAGGAGGCCTTGGCGCATTACGATCGGGGCCTCGTGTTGCAGCCGCGGTCGGTCGACCTGCTGGTCGGCCGCGGCAAGACCCTCGAGGCGATGGGGCGCCCCCACGAGGCGATGAAGGCATACTCGCGGGCCCGGGCACAGGCGCCCGCTGATCCGGGGCCCCGGGCCGACATGGCGAACCTGGAAGCGATCATCGGCTCGCCCGCGACGGCCGAAGAGCTGGCGACGGCGGCGGCGACCCGCATCCAGGACCCGACTCGACGCGCGATCTTCCGCGCTTCCCGGCTGGCACAGGCCGGGCGCGATCGGGAGGCCGCGGAGGCGGCCTGGCTGGGCGTGGCGCATTCCCCCGGGAACGCGTGGCTATGGCACGAGCTCGCCTGCCTCGACGCGATCCAGGAGGAGGCGTCGGTCGCCCGATTGCTCGAACTGGCGGAGTGCGAGGACCGGCCGGACGCGGACCGGGGGCTCCTGCACTATGCCGCGGCCCGCGTGCTCGACCGTCGCGGCGAGGACAGCGACGCGGTCTTCCGCCGATACTGCGAAGGGGCCCGCCTGAAACGCCGGACACTGACCTACACGACCCGCGAAGCGGAACAACACTGCACCGACCTGCGCGCCGCTTTCCGCGCACTGCCCGACCCCTCGCCACTGGCCGCGCACGACACCGCGACCGCCCGACCGATCTTCGTCGTGGGCATGCCGCGATCCGGGACGACGCTGGTCGAGCGCATCCTTGCAAGCCATCCCGCGGCGCTCGGAACCGGCGAGCGACAGAACCTGCCGATCGCCGCAACGGAGTCCGCCGCCCTGCTGGCACGCGATCACGGCGATGCGCCGGATGCAGCCGCCGCGACCGCCTGGTTCCGCCATTTCGACGACGAGGCCTTCGACCGGATCGCGGCGCGCTATCGCCGCGGCGTATGCGCACCGGCGGGCGACTACCCGGTGGTGGTCGACAAGTACCCCCTGAACTTCATGAACATCGGGCTCATCGCCCGCTCTCTGCCGGAGGCGCGCATCGTGCTCCTGCGGCGGGATCCGCTGGATACCTGCGTATCGTACTTCCAGCACGTCTTCGACTCCGGCCATCCGCATTCGTACGATCTGTACGAGCTCGGCCATTTCCATCGCCAGTTCGAGGCCCTGGTCGAGCACTGGCGCCGCGTCCTGCCGGACGGCTGGATGCTGGAACTGGATTACGCGGGACTGGTGCAGGACACGCCCGCCCAGGTTGCCCGCCTGCTCGAGCACTGCGGGCTCGACTGGCATGACGCCTGCCTGCGCTTCCACGAGACCGGGGGGCTGATCCGGACCGTGAGCCACCGCCAGGCCCGGCAACCGGTCTATGCGCACGCCGTCGGCCGGGCCGAGCGCTTCCGACATCATTTGCAGCCACTGCAGGATGGGCTGGCCGGCCGCTAGGCGGGCCGCGCGGCGGGCATGCCCGAGGCGATAGCCGGCGCACGAGGCAGCGCGTGCTTGCCGCACCCCATCATCGCTGTTTCACTAGCGCGTTCGACGTCCGGACCGGGGGGTACTCCATGGAGCTCGTCGACATCGGCGCCAACCTCACCCATGAGGCATTCACGGAGGATCTCGACGCGGTCCTCGCGCGGGCGCACGCGGCGGGCGTCGACCGCCTCGTGATCACGGGCGCGGACGAGGCCACCAGCCGCGCCTCGCTCGAACTGGCGCGACGCCACCCGGACACGATGCGCGCGACCGCCGGCGTCCACCCCCACATGGCCGCGGAGGCCGATACGGATATCGACGCCCGCCTGCAAGGCCTGGCCCGCGAGCCGATTGTGGCGGCCGTCGGCGAGGCCGGGCTCGACTTCCACCGCGACCTGTCGCCACGGCACGCCCAGGAGGCGCTGTTCGAGCGCCAGCTGGCGATCGCCGCCGAGCTCGGCCTGCCGGTCTTCGCCCACGAGCGCGACGCCCACGAGCGCTTCGCCGCGATCCTGCGGCGCTGGCGCGACCGCATCCCGGGCATCGTGGTCCACTGCTTCACGGGCGACCGCGAGGCGCTCGACGCCTACATCGCGCTGGACTGCCACATCGGCGTGACCGGCTGGATCTGCGACGAGCGGCGCGGTCACCACCTGCTGGAGTTCATCGACCGGGTTCCGCCCGACCGGCTGATGGTGGAGACCGACGCGCCCTACCTGCTGCCGCGCGACCTCGAGCCGAGGCCGAAGAGCCGGCGCAACGAGCCCGCGTACCTCCCGCACATCGTCGAGCGCCTGGCGTCTGCCTGCGGCGAGGATCCCGCCGACACCGCCGCGCGGACCACGGCAACGGCCCGCCGCTTCTTCGATTTCTAGCGCGCGCAGACGAGCCGCCATGAGCAAGCGGAGTCCCGCGGAGAAGCGCACCGGCAAGGGGAAGCATCGGCGCAAGGCCAGGCGCGATCCGAACCCGGATGAAATCCAGCACCTCGTGGGGCTGTGCCGCGACAGCCGGCACGCGGCCGCCCGCGAGGCCGCCCGAAGCTTCACCGAGCGGTGGCCCGATCTCGCGGTCGGCTGGAACGCGCTCGCGGCGAGCTGCGACGCGCTCGGGGCCCGCGACGACGCTGCGCGCGCCTACCGCCGCGCCGTTCGCATCGAGCCGCAGAACGCCGGGGCGTGGAACAATCTCGGCAACGTGCTGCGCGCCACCGGGGAGACCGCCGGGGCGGTGGACGCATTCCGCCACGCGCTGGAATACGGCGGCGAGCAGCTCGAGTTCCGCTACAACCTGGGGCTCGCCCTCCTCGACCGGGGCAGTGCCCGGGAAGCCCTCGAGGCCTTCGACCGGGTACTGCAATCGCGGCCGGGTCTCGCCGATGCGCTCAATGCACGCGGCAATGCGCTGCGCGCGCTCGGCCGCACGGACGAGGCGATCGAGGCCCACCGCGAGGCCGTCGAGGCGGCGCCGCGCAATCCCGAACTGCGAAACAATCTGGGCTGCGCGCTCGAGGCCGCCGGCCGCGTGCAGGCCGCCGAGGCCACGTTCCGCGAGGCCCTCGAGCAGCGCCCGGACCATCCGGACGTGCCCCTGAATCTCGCCCTGCTGCTGCTGCATCGGCAACGGGCCGACGAAGCGGAAGCCGTCCTCGAGGGACTGCTCGCGCGCCATCCGCGCTCGGGCGCGGGGTTGCACAACCTGGGGCACCTGCTCGCCGAGACCGGCCGCGCCGGCGAAGCCGAGGCGCGCTACCGCGAGGCCCTCGCCATCGACCCGACCCTGGCCGCCACCCACCAGTCGCTCGGCAATCTCCTGCTCGACCGCAACGAGCTCGAAGCCGCCGAAGCCGAGCATCGCGAGGCGCTGGCGCTGCGACCGACGTCACCGCAGGCCCACCGCGACCTCGGGATCGTCCTGTCGGTGCTCGGGCGCACCGGCGAGGCCGAGCAATGCTACCGCGAGGCCCTCGCGCTGCAGCCCGACTACGCGCCCGCCTATGCCTACCTGGCCTCGATCAAGCGCTTCGAGGCGAACGACGCCGACCTCGCGGCCATCGAGGCGCTGCTCGCACGCGACGACCTCGCCGACGACGACCGCTGCTCGCTGCACTACGCCGCCGCGCGCGCCCACGACCAGATCGGCTCCGGCCCAGCGCAGGTCTTCGAACACGTCGGCGCAGGGGCACGGATCAAGCGCGCCACCTTCGACTACGACATTGCCGCCGACGAGGCCGGGTTCGAACGCATCGCCGCCGCATGCGACGGGGCGCGCGGCGCGCCGCACGCGGGCGCCGGCGATCCCACCCCGGCGCCGATCTTCATCGTCGGCATGCCGCGTTCGGGCACGACGCTGGTCGAGCAGATCCTCGCCAGTCACCCGTCGGTGCACGGCGCGGACGAGCGCAGCGACCTCGCCCGCGTCGTGGCCGATCAGGATCGGGCCACGGGGCAAGCCTTCCCCGACTGGCTGGCCGACCTCGACGATGCGACCGCCACCGACCTCGGCGGCGCCTACCGGGCAGCGGTGGTCGATACGGCACCCGCCGCGCGCGTCACCGACAAGATGCCGGAGAACTTCCGCTTCCTCGGCGTCATCCCGCGGATCCTGCCGCGGGCGCGGATCGTGCACGTGCGCCGCGAGCCGGCCGACACCTGCCTGTCGTGCTACCTGCACCTGTTCCTCGACAAGGCGCGCTGGTCGTATGACCTCGGCGAGCTCGGGCGGTTCTATCGGGCGTACGACCGGCTCATGCAGCACTGGCACGAGGTGCTGCCGGGCGACCGCTTGCTGGAACTGCGGTACGAGGATCTGGTCGCGGCGCCGGAGGCGCAGATCCGCCGGTTGCTCGATTTCTGCGATCTCGACTGGGACCCGGCCTGCCTGGCGTTCCACGCGACACGTCGTGCGGTACCGACACCGAGCCTGGTGCAGGTGCGCGAGCCCGTCTACGACCGCTCCGTGGGTCGCTGGCGGCGGTACGCGGACGGGCTCGGCCCGCTGTTCGAGGCGCTCGGGCCGCTGGCACCGGGCCGAGCGGCGGACTGACCCGAGCCCTCGAGCGGCGGCTCGCGAGCGCGCGCCGCGCGAGTGACACGGCGCCGGCGCTGCGGCACAATCGCCCGCGTTCCCAGCCGGCCCGCCGAGAGAAGACCGGATCGATGAGCGCGCAGAATGCCTTCTACGCCCAGTCCGGCGGCGTCACCGCCGTGATCAACGCGAGCGCGTGCGGCGTGATCGAGACGGCCCGGGCCCACGGCGACCGCATCGGCCGGGTGTTCGCCGGCCGCGACGGCATCCTGGGGGCGTTGCACGAGGACCTGATCGACACCTCGCAGGAATCCGACGAGGCCATCGCCGCGCTGCGCCACAGGCCCGGCGGCGCGTTCGGCTCCTGCCGCCACAAGCTCAAGGGCCTGGACGAGAACCGGGCCGAGTACGAGCGCCTCGTCGAGGTCTTCCGCGCGCACGACATCGGCTATTTCTTCTACAACGGCGGCGGCGACTCGCAGGAAACCGCGCACAAGGTGTCGCGGATCGGCGACGAGCTGGGCTACCCGATCACGGCGATCGGCATCCCCAAGACGGTCGACAACGACCTGCCGCTCACCGACACCTGCCCCGGCTTCGGCTCGGTCGCGAAATACGTGGCCGTGTCGATCCGCGAGGCGGGGCTGGACGTGGCCTCGATGGCCAGTACCTCGACGCGGGTGTTCATCCTCGAGGTCATGGGCCGGCACACCGGCTGGATCGCGTCGGCCGGCGGGCTCGCCGCCGAGCGCGACGGCGACGCGCCCCACGTCATCCTGTTCCCGGAGATCCCGTTCGAGCAGCAGCGCTTCCTCGAGCGGGTCGATGCCAGCGTGCGCGAGCACGGCTGCTGCGCCGTCGTCGCCTCCGAGGGCGCGCGTGACGCCGCGGGGCGCCTGCTGTCCGAGTCGGGCGGACGCGACGCCTTCGGCCACGTCCAGCTCGGGGGCGTCGCCCCCGAGCTCGCCGACATGGTCAAGCGCGAGCTCGGCCACAAGGTCCACTGGGCGCTCGCCGACTACCTGCAGCGCAGCGCGCGCCACATCGCCTCGGCCACGGACGTCGAGCAGGCGTACGCCGTCGGCCGCGCCGCCGTCGAGTTCGCGCTCGCGGGGCGCAACGCCGTCATGCCGACGATCCGGCGCGTCGCGGACGCCCCCTACGAATGGACGATCGACTGCGTGGACCTGGCCGACGTGGCCAACGGCGAGTCCGCCCTGCCGCGCGCGTACATCAGCGAGGACGGCTTCGGCATCACCGCTGCCTGCCGCCGCTACCTGCAGCCACTGATCGCGGGCGAGGCCTGGCCACCCTATCGCGACGGCCTGCCCGATTACGTCCGGCTCGCCAACACCCCGGTGGCCACCCAACTCGCGCCGTTCCGCCGCTGAACGGCGGACCGGGCGCGTACCACCGCATCAAGGAGCACGACCATGCGCATCATCCTCCTCGGCGCCCCCGGCGCCGGCAAGGGCACCCAGGCCGGCTACATCGTCGAGCGCTACGGCGTACCGCAGATCTCGACCGGTGACATGCTCCGCCAGGCCGTCGCGGCGGGCTCGGAGCTCGGCAAGCAGGCCAAGGCCGTCATGGACCGCGGGGACCTGGTCTCCGACGACATCATCATCGGCCTGGTGCAGGAACGCATCCAGCAGACCGACTGTGCCAACGGCTTCCTGTTCGACGGCTTCCCGCGGACCATCGCGCAGGCGGACGCGCTGCGCGAGGCCGGGGTGGACATCGACGCCGTGGTCGAGCTCGACGTCGAGGACGAGCAGATCATCCGCCGCATGAGCGGCCGGCGCGTCCACCCCGCCTCGGGCCGCGTCTACCACGTCGAATACAACCCGCCCGAGGTCGCCGGCCACGACGACGAGACCGGCGAGCCGCTGGAACAGCGTGGCGACGACCAGGAGGAGACCGTCCGCCAGCGCCTCGAGACCTACCACGAGCAGACCGAGCCCCTGGTCGGCTACTACCACAAGTGGGCGGAATCGGGCGACCATCGCGCCCCGCGCTACGTCCACATCAACGCCATGGGCGAGGTCGAGGACGTACGCGACGCCATCTTCGAGGCGCTCGACCCGCTGATCGGCTGAGAGCCGACCGACATCGCGAGCCGGTCCGGTCGCCCCGTGCCCGATCACTTGCCGCGGGACGCACGGCGCCTGTGGGCGCGAGCTTGCTCGCGAGGACAATGCGCAACGGGAAGGGAATCCCGCCATGCCAAGACGACCCCACGCTCGCAGCCACCGCCTTCGCCGGGGGCGGTCCTCCGAGACCGGTCGCAGCTATCTCGTGACCACCGTGGTGCGCGGACGCCGACCGCTCCAGGGCGATTGGGATGCGGCCGCGGCGTGCGCCCGCGCCCTGCACGCCGCCCCCGCCGACGCCGCCATCTCGCCACTCGCATGGGTGGTGATGCCCGACCCTGTTCACTGGCTATTCGCATTGGACCGTGGATCGCTCGACCAGGTGATGCAACGCTTCAAGTCGCGTTCAGCGAGGGGAGACAACACGGCCATGCGCCGACAGGGCTCGGTCTGGCGGGCCGGTCATCACGATCACGCAGTGCGTAGCGAGGCGAGCGTCCGTGCACTCACCCGCTACGTCGTCGCGAATCCGATCCGTTCCGGCCTGACGGCGGCCGTCGGCTCCCATCGCATCTGGGACGCCGTCTGGCTGTAGGCCTTCGCGAGCAAGCTCGCCGCCACCAGGCCACCCATCCTCCAAGGGGACAGCATGCATGTGGGAGCGAGCTTGCTCGCGAGGGAGTCCATGCGTGAGCCCGGCAGCCGACGCGACGACCCCGCCGATCACTGCTCCAGGCGCCGCGGCGCATCGACCCCGTGGCCCTGGACGTAGTCGACGCCGAGGGCGGTCATGGCCTCGATCAGGCTGTCGTGCTCGGCGCTCTCCCCGATGACCTCCTTGCCCGCCGCGTGGCCGATGCGCGTGATCGTCTCGACGATGGTGTAGTCGAGATGGTCGTCCAGCATCCCGCGCACGAACGACCCGTCGATCTTCAGGTAGTCGGCCGGCAGCGACTTGAGGTAGCTGAACGAGCTGAGCCCGCTGCCGAAATCATCGAGCGCGATGGCGCAGCCCAGCTCGCGCACCGCCCCCATGAAGCGGATCGCCGCGCCGATGTTGGCGATCGCCGCCGTCTCCGTGATCTCGAAGCACACGCCCGCGCCATCGACGCCATGGGCAAACAGGCATTCGCCGACGTAGTCGCCGAGGGTGCCGTCGGACAGCGATGTCGCCGACAGGTTGATGAACCAGCGTCCGCCACCCGGCCCGGCGGCGCCGAGGCACGCCAGCGCCCGATCGATGACCCAGCGGTCGAGCAGTGCCATGAGCTCGAACTGCTCCGCCGCCGGGATGAACAACCCGGGCTCGACCAGGCGGCCGTCCGGCTCCTCCAGGCGAACCAGGATCTCGGCGTGGCCGACGCGCCCGGAACCGGGCGTGGCGGCGATCGACTGCGAGAACAGCACCAGGTCATCGTTCGCCAGCGCCTGCTGCAGCCGCCCGACCCACTGCATGGCACCCCGGCGCTGGGCGAGGTCCGCGTCCTCGTCGGTGTACAGGCGGATGCCGTTGCGCCCGAGGTCCTTGGCCGCGTGGCAGGCGAGATCCGCGCGTCGCAGAACATCGGGCACCGACAGGCCCGCCTGCTCGATACCGACCACGCCGATGCTGACGCCGACCTGGTAGCTGTGGCCCTCCCAGGTGAAGCGGTAGGCGTTGATCGCGCGCCGCATCTGCTCGGCGATGCGCCAGGCACGGCTGATCGGGCAGTGCTCGAGCAGCGCGCCGAACTCGTCCGGCCCGATCCGCCCGAGCGTGTGGCCCGGGCGCATGACGCCGCCGACCACGGCCGCGAGCTGGCGGATGAGCTCGTCGCCGGCGTTGTGGCCGCAGTTCTCGTTGATCAGGCGGAACCGGTCGATGTCGAGATAGAGGAAGGCATGACCGGCGTTGCCGACCGTGGTGCAGGCGCGCTCCAGCTCGCTCTCGAGCTGCTGGCGATTCGGCAGGCCCGTGAGCGAGTCGCACGAGGCCACGCGGTGGAGCTCGGCGGCGACCATCCGGTGACTGTGGCGATTGTCGGCCTCGCGCAGTTCGCGCTCGACGGCCGGGCCGAGGCGGAACAGGTTGTCGTGCAGGACGTAATCGCTGACGCCGGCGCGCATGGCCGCCGCTGCGCGCTCGTCGGCGCGCTCGGCCGAGACCACGATGACGGGAATGTCGAGGTCGCGCGCGTGCAGGGCGTCGAGGACCTCGTCGACGGTGCAGCGCCGCACGTCGTCATCGACGACGATGACGTCCCACTCCGCCTCGTCGAGCGCCACCTGCAGGCGGTTTGCGCGGTCGACGCGGCGGTAGAACGCCTCGAAGCCGCCCTCGCGCAGGGCGCGCACCAGCGGTTGGGCCTCGCCGTCCGAGGCGGTGGCGAACAGCGGGCGGATCGCGCGATGCGTCGTGGCCTCCCCCGTCGCGGGTGCCGGCGCCTGCCCGCCGCCGTCGCGGGGCGCGCTCATGGCTCACCCCCGGCGCGGCGCGCCACCGGCGGCGG
>CAZVFN010000099.1:0-10396 GCA_964626335.1 uncultured Ectothiorhodospiraceae bacterium | reverse complement strand
CGTGCGGGTGGCGGTCGCGCGCGACGCCGTCGGGCCCGGGACCTGGCGACGCCTGCGGGCCCGCCTGCGGGTGGAGGGGCCGGCCGCCGCCGGGGCCGGGGGCGGTCGAGCATGATCCGGCACCCGCGGCGAGCCCGTACGACCGGGCGCCTCGGCGCCTGGCTCGCCACCGCGGTGCTGGCCTGCGCCCCGCTGCCCGCCGCCGCGGATCAGGACGCCCCCGAGCTCGACACGCTGTTCGATCGCCTCGAAGCGGTCGAGGACACGGAACGCGCCGAGCCGATCACCCGGAAGATCTGGGAGCACTGGCGCGCGATCGACGACCCGGAGGCCGCCGCCGCCCTCGAGCAGGGGATCGCGGCGTTGCACGCCGGCCGACACGGGCCCGCCGAGGCCTACTTCGACCAGGTCATCGCCGCGGCCCCCGATTTCGCCGAGGGCTGGAACAAGCGCGCGACGGCGCGCTACCTGGGCGGCAAGCTGGCGGATGCGGCGGCCGACATCCGCCGTACCCTGCAGCTCGAGCCGCGCCACTTCGGCGCGCTCTCGGGCCTCGGTCTCGTCTACATGCAGCTCGAGCGCTACCGCGCGGCGATCACTGCCTTCGAGCGTGCGCTCGCGATCAATCCGCACCTCGCCGGCACGCGGCGCAACCTGGCCATCGCCCGCGAGCGCCTGCGCGAATCCACCACCTGAGGGCCGTGCGTCCACCAACACCTTGAACCACGCGGCGCGGCGCCCCATATCCGTTGAGACCCGGGCGACGCGTGCGTGGTCCGAGCGGGCGCGGCAAGCTAAAATGGGTTGCCGGGGGGCGAGGCACAGGGGTGCCCCGCTTCGATCATCGGCGTTCGCGGCCGCGAGCCAGGCCCGACGCCGGCGCGCACCGCCGGCGCGGCGCATCCACTTGGAGTCGTTTCATGGCAAAAGGGCAGTCGTTACAAGAACCCTTCCTCAACCAGCTCCGGAAAGATCGCATCCCGGTGTCGATCTTCCTCGTCAACGGCATCAAGCTTCAGGGCCAGGTCGATTCGTTCGACCAGTTCGTCGTCCTGCTGAAGAATTCCGTCAGCCAGCTGGTGTACAAGCACGCGATCTCCACGATCGTGCCGTCGCGCGCGGTCCGTCTGGATACCGGCGGCGACGAAGCGGAAACGGAGGACTGAGCGGCCGCTGCCACGGCCGACGGCGCATTGTTCGAGCGACCCCGCAGCGAAGTCGAGCGCGCGATCCTGGTCCACGTCGGGATCGGACGGACATGGTCCGAGCCGGCGCTGCAGGAATTCCGCGAACTCGCGATGGCCAGCGGGGCCTCGGTCGTCGGCGAGGTCACGGGTAGCCGCATGCGCCCGGACCCGCGCTTTTTCGTGGGCACGGGCAAGGCCGACGCGATCCGCGAGCGGCTGGAGAGCGCCGGTGCCGACCTCGTGCTGGTGGATCATGTGTTGTCGCCCGGCCAGGAGCGCAATCTCGAGCGCACGCTCGGCTGCCGTGTGCTCGACCGCACCGGCCTGATCCTCGACATCTTCGCGCAGCGCGCGCGGTCGTTCGCCGGCAAGCTGCAGGTCGAACTGGCCCAGCTCACGCACCTCTCGACCCGGCTCGTGCGCGGCTGGACCCACCTCGAGCGCCAGAAGGGTGGCATCGGGCTGCGCGGTCCGGGCGAGACGCAGCTGGAGATGGACCGTCGGCTGATCAACGGGCGGATCAAGCAGATCCGCAAGCGCCTGGATCGCGTCCACCGCCAGCGCGAGCAGAGCCGGGCGGCGCGCCAGGCAGCGGAGTCGCCGCAGGTCGCGCTGGTGGGCTACACCAACGCCGGCAAGTCGACGTTGTTCCGCCGCCTGGCCGAGCCCGATGCGCACGTCGCCGACAACCTGTTCGCCACGCTCGACCCGACACTGCGCCGGTTGCCGCTGCCCTTCGGCCACCCCGCCGTGCTCGCCGACACGGTCGGCTTCATCCGCGAACTGCCGCACGAGCTGGTCGAGGCCTTTCGCTCGACGCTCGAGGAGACGCGCGATGCCAGCCTGCTGGTGCACGTAATCGATGCGGCCGAGGAGACGCGCAACGAACGCGTCGCCGACGTCGAGCAGGTCCTCGACGAGATCGGTGCGGCCGACGTGCCGCGCCTCGAGGTCCACAACAAGATCGACCTCGCCGGCGGCGTGCCGGGGATCGAGCGCGATGCCGCGGGCCGCCCGGAGCGGGTGCGCATCTCGGCCGTCAACGGCGACGGGATGGACCCGCTGCTCGAGGCGATCGCCGAATGCCTGACCGGCGAGCAGGTGCACGGCTGGCTCCGCCTCGAACCGGCCCAGGGGCGACTCCGTTCACGCCTCTACGCCGAAGGGGCGGTTGTGGCGGAAGAGGCCCGGCGCGATGGTGGCCTCTGGCTCGAGCTCGCGGTCGATGCCACCGACTGGCGGCGGATCGCATCCGCCGAAGGCGTGCCCAGCGACTCGCTGGTGGCTGCGGACGCCCCAGTTGCGGGCGAGGGCTGAGGTCAATAGAATACGCGCGGTCTGTGCGTCTCCGACCCGCATCGAGGTGCGGCCCAACTCCGAATCCGGGAGCCTGACCCGGCACGCAAGGGGCCGCCGACCTACGCGCTGCGCTGGCATGCGACTTCGCGCGACGGCCGATCCGACAGGCGCCGCACCGGCCGGGCACCGGTCCGGGGCGGTGATCCGGCAGGCCAGCGCAGCCTCGCCGGAACGGCGGCCCGGAACAGCGCCCCGACGGATTCCCGCTCGCAGCGTGTTTCCTGCATTATCACCGATCCACTCTCGCTTCACGGGAGCTAGCATCATGGCCTGGAATGAGCCCGGCGGTGGCGGCAACCGCGACCCATGGGGTAATCGCGGTGGCAACGACGGCGGACCGCCCGATCTCGACGAGGCGTTGCGCAAGGCCAAGCGGCGCCTCAGCGGCCTGTTCGGCGGCGGCGGCAGCGGCGGTGGCAAGAGCAGCGGCTCCGGCGGCGGCGACGGCATCAATCCGCTCTTCGCCTGGGGGGCGCTGGCGCTCGCGATCATCGTCTGGCTCGCGTCCGGCTTCTACATCGTGCAGGCGCCCGAGCGGGGCGTGGTGACACGCTTCGGCGCGTTCGTGTCGGTGAGCGGGCCGGGGCCTCACTGGCACCTGCCGTGGCCGATCTCGGACGTGCAGATCGTCAACGTCGCCCAGAACCGCTCGCTGTCGCTGCAGGAGCAGGGCATGCTCACCGAGGACGAGAGCGTCGTGGTCGTGGACCTGGCGGTGCAGTACGACGTCAAGGACGCTCGGGGCTTCCTGTTCAACGTCAATAGCCCCGAGGAGACTCTGCACCAGGTCATCGAGAGCGTGGTGCGCGAGGTTGTCGGCGACAACAAGACCGACTTCGTCATCACCGAGGGGCGCGGCGAGGTCGCCCAGCGCACGCACGACATGGCGCAGAATATCGCCGACGGCTACGGCACGGGGCTCAACATCCAGGCGGTCAACCTGAAGAACGCGCAGCCGCCCGAGCCGGTGCAGCCGGCGTTCGAGGACGCGGTCAAGGCGCGCGAGGACCGCCAGCGCCTGATCAACGAGGCCAGGGCGGTGAGCAACCGGATCGTGCCCGAGGCGCGCGGCCAGGCCGCCCAGACGGTGGAGCAGGCCCGGGCCTACCGCACGCGCGTCGTCGAGTCCGCCGAGGGTGACGTGTCGCGCTTCAGCGCGCTGCTCGAGGAGTACCAGCAGGCGCCGCAGGTCACGCGCAAGCGCCTCTACCTCGACACCATGCAGAAGGTGCTGAGCGGCACCGGGAAGGTGGTCGTCGACCGCGAGGGCGAGGGCCGCAACATGATCTACCTGCCGCTCGATCGCATGTCGAAGGGCGTCGGCTCCGGCTCGAGCGGCTCGAGCGGCGGCGGCTTGCCGTCGTCGTCCGCCGTGTCCGGGGCGGCCGGCTCGGACAGCAATCCATCGCGGGGCAACCGGCCCGACCGGTCGCGGGAGTCGAACTGATGAATCGCTTCTACGCCGTCATCGTCGCGCTGGTCGTGCTCGCCGTGGTGGCCGCGGCGTCGACGTTCCAGGTGCACGTCATCGAGCGGGCGATCAAGCTCGAGCTGGGCGAGGTCGTCAACGCCGACTACGAGCCCGGCCTGCACTTCAAGATCCCGTTCTACCAGCGGGTCTACCGCTTCGACGACCGCGTTCTCACGATGGACTCGGCGCCGGACCGCTACCTTACGATCGAGAAGAAGAACCTCATCGTCGACGCCTTCATCAAGTGGGAGATCGTCGACACGGTCGAGTTCTTCAAGTCGACCGGCGGCAGCGAGGGGCGCGCGCGCGAGCGCCTGCAGCAGTTCGTCGAGAACCAGCTGAAGGACGAGTTCGGCAAGCGCAAGATCATCGAGGTCGTCGCGCGCGAGCGCAACGAGATCATGCGCACGGTGCAGGGCGTGGTCGACGACAAGGCCCAGGGCCTGGGCATCAACATCCGCGATGTGCGCATCAAGAAGGTCGAGCTGCCCGACGGCGTGCTGGAGTCGGTCTACAGCCGCATGGAGCAGGAGCGCAATGCGGTCGCCCAGCAGTTCCGCGCCGAGGGCCGCGAGGAGGCCCAGCGGCTCCGGGCCGAGGCCCAGCGCCAGGTCGAGGAGATCGCCGCCAAGGCCTATCGCGAGGCCCAGGACATCCGCGGCCAGGGCGACGCCAAGGCGGCCAACATCTATGCCCAGGCGTACCAGCGCGATCCCGACTTCTATTCCTTCTATCGCAGCCTGCTGGCCTACGAGAAGTCGTTCGAGAGCGGTCGCGACGCGCTCGTGCTGGAGCCGGACTCCGAGTTCTTCGACTACTTCGGCAACTCGCAGGGTCGGGCCAAGGAGTGATGACCGGTGGCACCGCAGCGACGGTCCCCCCGAGCGCGGCCCGCCGCCGCGGGGGCTGAGCCGTGGAGGTCGCGTGGACCGACTTCGGGGTGGCGATCGCGCTGCTGCTGGTGATCGAGGGCGTCATGCCCTTCCTCGCGCCCGCCGCCCTGCGCCGCACCATGGCGGCCGTCGCGGAGCTGCCCGATCGGCCGCTGCGCATGCTGGGGGCGGGCAGCATGGTCGTCGGCCTGCTGCTGCTGTACCTGGTCCGATGAGCGCGGGCCGGCCGGGGACGCCCTATGGACCGGGTACGCGCTGGCTGCTGCCGGAGGGGATCGAGGAGGCGCTGCCCCAGGGCGCCGCGACGCTCGAGCACCTGCGTCGGCGCGTGCTCGACCTGTACGCGGGCTGGGGCTACGAGCTCGTCATCCCGCCCCTGATCGAGTACCTCGACTCCCTGTTGACCGGCACGGGCCACGATCTCGAGCTCGACACCTTCAAGCTCGTGGACCAGCGCTCGGGGCGCATGATGGGCCTGCGCGCGGACATGACGCCCCAGGTCGCGCGCATCGACGCCCACCGCCTGGCGCGCCGGGCCCCCGTTCGGCTGTGCTACGTCGGCGCCGTGGTGCACACCCGACCGGGCGATCTCGGCGGTGGGCGGAGCCCGCTGCAGGTGGGCGCGGAGCTTTACGGCCACGGCGGTTTCGAGGCCGACCTCGAGGTCGTCGAGTTGATGCTGCACACCCTGGGCGAGGCCGGGATCGCGGGCCCGCTCTGCCTGGACCTCGGCCATGTCGGCATCGTGCGCGGGGTCGCCCGCGCGACCGGCATCGGCGCGGCCGACGAGGCCGCGCTGTTCGAGCTCCTGCAGCGCAAGAGCGCCCCGGAGATGGCCGCGTATCTCGACGCCCTCGGCCTCGAGGGCAGCGCCGACGCGATGTGGCGCGCCCTGCTCGACCTGCACGGCGGGCGCGACGCGCTGGAGCGTGCGCGCGGCGCGCTCGCCGGCGCCGGTGACGCGGTCGACGCCGCCCTCGATTTCCTCGCGCGCCTCGGCGACGCGCTGGCGGCGCGCCACCCGGAGCTGCAGCTGCACTTCGACCTCGCGGAACTGCGCGGCTACCACTACCACACGGGCGTGATGTTCGCCGTGTACGTGCCCGGCGAGGGCGAGGAGGTCGCGCGCGGCGGGCGCTACGACGGCATCGGCGCCGCGTTCGGGCGGGCGCGCCCGGCGACCGGCTTCAGCACCGACCTGCGCCGCCTGGCGGCGCTCGGCGACGCCGCGCCACCCGACTGGCCGGGCGCGATCGCCGCGCCGCCCGACGATGACCCGGCGCTCGCCGAGCGCGTGCGCGAGCTGCGCTCGGCGGGTGAGGCCGTGATCGCGCTGCTGCCGGAGCAGGCCGGCGAGCCGGCGGAGATGGGCTGCGACCGCCGGCTGGTGTGGCGCGCCGGCGACTGGGTGCTGGAAGCGCTTTGAGCATGGGACGCAGCGTCGTCGTCCTGGGTGCCCAGTGGGGCGACGAGGGCAAGGGCAAGGTGGTCGATCTGCTCACGGCCGACGCCCGGGCGGTCGTGCGCTTCCAGGGCGGGCACAACGCGGGCCACACGCTGGTCATCGACGGCCACACGACGGTGCTGCACCTCATCCCCTCGGGCATCCTGCACGACGGCGTCGAGTGCCTGATCGGCAACGGTGTGGTGCTGTCGCCCGAGGCGCTGTTCGAGGAGATCGGGATGCTCGAGCAGGCCGGCGTCGAGCCGCGCGAGCGCCTGCGCGTGAGCGAGGCGTGCCCGCTGATCCTGCCGGTGCACGCGGCCCTCGACCGGGCCCGCGAGACCCGGCGCGGCGCCGGCGCGATCGGCACGACCGGGCGCGGCATCGGCCCGGCGTACGAGGACAAGGTGTCGCGCCAGGGCGTGCGCGTGAACGACCTGTTCCAGCCCGAGCGTTTCGCCGCGAAGCTGGAAGCGCTGCTCGATTTCCACAATTTCTCGCTACGGCATTACTTCGGCGTCGAGCCGGTGGACTTCAAGCGCACGCTGGACAACGCGCTGGCCATGGCCGACGACCTTCGGCCCTTGATCACGGATGTGCCGACCCGTCTGCGCGACATCCGTCGCGGCGGCGGCGACATCATGTTCGAGGGGGCCCAGGGGGCGCTGCTCGACATCGATCACGGCACGTATCCGTTCGTGACGTCGTCGAACACCACCGCCGGGGGGGTCTCGAGCGGCACTGGTGTGGGCCCGCTCAACCTGGACTACGTGCTCGGCATCACCAAGGCGTACACGACCCGCGTGGGCGGGGGGCCGTTCCCGACCGAGCTCCAGGACGAGACCGGCGGCTACCTGGCGCGCCAGGGCAAGGAGTTCGGGGCGACCACCGGCCGCCCGCGGCGCTGCGGCTGGTTCGACGCCGTCGCGCTGCGCCGCGTGGTCGAGGTCAACAGCCTCTCCGGACTCTGCCTGACCAAGCTCGACGTGCTGGACGGCCTCCCGAGCCTGAAGATCTGCACGGGCTACCGGGTGGGCAGCCGGCTGCTGCAGGACATGCCGGTCGGCGCCGACTCGCTGGCGCACTGCGAGCCCGAGTACATCGAGCTGCCCGGCTGGGACGCTTCGACCGTCCGCTGCCGCGCGCTGGACGAGCTGCCGGACAATGCCCGCGCCTACCTGCGGCGCATCGAGGAACTGGTCGAGGTGCCGATCGACATGATCTCCACCGGCGCCGATCGCGACGAGAACATCATCATGCGCCACCCGTTCGCCGGGTGACGAGCGCAGCGCGGCCTGCCTCGCTCGCCGGCGCCCGGCGCGCGGTTGCGCGAACGCGGGCGGCGAACGGCAGACCGCCCGGGCGAGCGGATCGCCACGGGGCGTTCAGCAGAGAACTGGTGCCGAGGAGAGGACTTGAACCTCCACGGGGTCTCCCCCACTAGCACCTGAAGCTAGCGCGTCTACCCATTCCGCCACCTCGGCAGGGTGGTGGGACGCCGGGGCAGACCCCGACGAGCGCAAAAATCTACAAGGCGCACGGCTGCCTGTCAACGCAGTTTCACCCAATCCGGAGCAGACCCCTGTATGGCGTCACGCCACAAGAAGAAACCCCTGAAGGACCCGAACGCCGCGCGCGAGGCCGAGCGCTACGAGCGCCCGATCGCCAGCCGCGACCTGATCCTGCGGCTGCTGCACGACGCCGCCGAGCCCATGTCCTACGACGAACTCGCCGAGGCCCTCGAGCTGATCGACGACGAGCAGTTCGAGGCCCTGCGCCGGCGTCTCAATGCCATGGTCCGCGACGGTCAGCTGCTGCTCAACCGCCGCGAGGGCTACCTGCCCGTCGATTCCGACAACCTCGTGCGCGGGCGCATCATCGCGCATCCCGACGGTTTCGGCTTCCTCGTGCCCGACGAGGGCGGCGGCGACCTGTACATGAACCCGCGCGAGATGCGCGCGCTGCTGCACGGCGACCGGATCGTCGCGCGCGTGACCGGTATCGATCGCCGCGGCCGCCGCGAGGGCGCGATCGCCGATGTCCTGGAGCGCGCCAACACCACCGTCGTCGGGCGCCTCGTCGCCGAGAGCGGCGTCACCGTGCTGCAGCCCGACAACAAGCGCATCACCCAGGACGTGCTGATCCCCAACGAGTACCTCGGCGAGGGGCGCGACGGGCAGATCGCGGTTGCCGAGATCATCGACCAGCCGACCTATCGGCGCCAGCCGGTGGGGCGGGTCGTGCGCGTGCTGGGCGACCGCATGGCCGCCGGCATGGAGGTCGATGTCGCGATCAACTCGCACGGCATCCCGTCGGAGTGGCCCGAGGCGGTCGAGCAGGAGACGGCGGCGATGGCCGACACCGTCGCGGACGCCGATCGCAAGGGCCGCAAGGACCTGCGCAAGCTGCCGCTGGTGACAATCGACGGCGCGGACGCCAAGGACCTCGACGATGCCGTCTACTGCGAGCCCAAGCGCAACGGCTGGCGCCTGGTGGTCGCGATCGCCGATGTCGCCGCCTATGTGCAGCCGGAGTCCCCGCTCGACACGGAGGCAGAGCGCCGCGGCACGTCGGTGTACTTCCCCAATCGCGTTGTGCCGATGCTGCCCGAGAAGCTCTCCAACGGCCTCTGCTCGATCAATCCCGACGTCGACCGGCTCTGCCTGGCCGCCGACCTGCGGATCGACAACGAGGGTCAGATCCAGCGCATGCGTTTCGTCGAGGGCGTCATGCGCAGCCACGCGCGCCTGACCTACGACGAGGTCGCCGACATCCTGTTCAACGGTGACGAGCAGGCGCGCGCGCGCCGGCGCAGCCTCGTGCCGCACCTCGAGAACCTGAACGGGCTGTTCCGCACGCTGCTCCAGGCTCGGCGGCGTCGCGGCGCGATCGAGTTCGACTCGACCGAGACCGAGATCCATTTCAACGACGCCGGCCGGATCGACTCGATCGAGCCCTACGAGCGCGGCGACGCCCACCGCATCATCGAGGAATGCATGGTCACGGCCAACGTGGCCGCGGCGCGCTTCCTGCAGAAGTACAAGATGCCGGGGCTCTACCGGGTGCACAAGGGCCCCGAGGGCGACCAGATCGACGAGCTGCGCACGTTCCTCGCCGAGCGCGGCCTGCGCCTCGGCGGCGGCGCCGAGCCGGGCCCGATGGACTTCTCCAAGGTGCTGGAAGAGGCCTCGGGCCGTCCGGATCGCTACCTCATCGAAACGGTCCTGCTGCGCTCGATGCAGCGCGCGGTCTACCAGCCGGACTGCACCGGCCACTTCGGCCTGGGCCTGGACGAGTACGCCCACTTCACGTCGCCCATTCGCCGCTATCCGGATCTGCTCGTGCACCGCGCGATCAAGCACCGCGTCAACGGCGGGCGACCCCGCAGCTACCCGTACGGCCACGAGGACATGGTGCGCTTCGGCGACCACTGCTCGCTCACCGAGCGCCGCGCCGACGAGGCCACGCGCGACGTCGAGGCCGTGCTCAAGTGCGAGTACATGGAGGATCACGTCGGCAGCGAGTTCGACGGCCTGATCACGGGCGTGACCTCGTTCGGCGCGTTCGTCGTGCTGAACAAGATGTTCGCCGAGGGCCTCGTCCACGTGACCTCGCTGCCGCGCGACTACTACCACTTCGACCCGGTGGGCCACTCGCTGACGGGGGAGCGCTCGGGGCGCGTCTATCGCCCGGGTGACCCGATGCGCGTACGCGTCACGCGCGTGAACATCGACGATCGCAAGATCGACTTCGAACCGGTCTCGGAGCCGGGGGCCGGCGGGGGCGGGCCCGCGAAAAAGAAGAAGTCGGGGCGCCGTGGCGGTGATGGCGGCGCGGGACGGGACGGCCCCCGCGGCCAGCCTGCCGGCAAGAAGAAGGCCGCAGCGAAGAAGAAGGCCGCGTCGAAGAAGAAGGCCGGCGCCGGTGGGCAGGCGGCCTCCGGGACGCGCTCCGGGCGACGCCGCGGTCGCGGCGGTGGCGGCGGTGACGCGGCCTGATCCGGCCCCGCCGGGCGGCGATGGCGGCACGGGCCGTGATCGGC
>CAZVFN010000098.1:0-10455 GCA_964626335.1 uncultured Ectothiorhodospiraceae bacterium | reverse complement strand
TCGCGGGCGGCCGCGCGGCGCGCGCTCCGCGGCCGCGGCGACGGACAGCGGCGACAGCCCCTGATCGCGCAGCTGCTGGCGGACCTGGCGGGCCGTGTCGCCCTCGAGCACGCCGCGCTGCTCACGGCCGCCGCGATCGAGGGCGGTGTACTCGAACGCGCTCAGGGCCTACTCCTCCAGGATCTCGGGCTCGGCATCGCGGTCGCCGGTCGGGGTCACGCGCAGGACCTCCTCGACCGACGTCTCGCCGTTGCGGATGCGCCGCAGCCCGTCGGCGCGCATGCCCGGACCCCGGTGCCGCGCGTGGCGCTCGAGCTCGAATTCGCTGGCCCCGTCGTGGATCAGGTTGCGCATGGCGTCGTCGACGGCAACGAGCTCGTAGATGCCGCTGCGACCCGAGTAGCCGGTGCGGTTGCAGTGGCTGCAGCCGCCCTGCGAGGCGCCCCGGACCGTAGGCGGATCGTCCGGGTCGAGGCCGAACAGCTGGCACTCGCCACGGGTCATCGTGTGCCCGACCCGGCAGTGCGGGCACAGCAGGCGCACGAGACGCTGGGCGATGATGCCGACGACCGAAGACGACAGCAGGAATGGTTCGACGCCCATGTCGCGCAGGCGCGTGACCGCGCCGATCGCCGTGTTGGTGTGCAGCGTCGACAGCACGACATGGCCCGTCAGGCTCGCCTGGACCGCGATCTGGGCCGTCTCGAGGTCGCGGATCTCGCCGACCATGACCACGTCCGGGTCCTGGCGAAGGATCGCGCGCAGGCCGCGCGCGAAGGAGAGATCGACCTTCGTGTTGACCTGCGTCTGGCCGATGCCGTCGAGGTAGTACTCGATCGGGTCCTCGACCGTGAGGATCGAGCGGCTGGTGTCGTTGAGGCGCGTGAGCGAGGCATACAGGGTCGTGGTCTTGCCCGAGCCGGTCGGGCCCGTCACCAACAGGATGCCGTGGGGCCGGTGGATGAGCTCGTTGAGCAGGTGGGTGTCGCGCGCCGACATGCCGAGGTGCTCGAGATCGAGCCGCCCCGCCTGCTTGTCGAGCAGGCGCATGACGACGCGCTCGCCATGGCCCGAGGGCAGGGTGGAGACGCGCACGTCCACGGGCCGCCCGGCGATCTTGAGGGAGATGCGCCCGTCCTGGGGCAGGCGTTTCTCGGAGATGTCGAGCCGCGCCATCACCTTGATGCGCGAGATGATCAGCGGTGCGATCGAGCGCGGTGGCTCCAGCGTCTCCTGCATGACGCCGTCGATGCGCATGCGCACCGACAGGCGCTGCTCGAACGGCTCGATGTGGACGTCCGACGCGTTGTTGCGCACCGCCTCGGTGAGGATCGCATTGATGAGCCGGATGATGGGGGCATCATCCTCCGACTCCATCAGGTCCTCCGGTTCGGGCAGCGCCTCGGCGGCGGTGGCGAGATCCGCTTCCTCGCCGAGGTCGTCGACCGCGTCGAGCGCGCCGTCGGCTCCGTGTTCGTAACGCCGCGTCAGGCGGCTGGAGAAATCCTCGGTGGAGACCTGCTCCACCGCGACGGGGCCGCCGAGCGCGCGGCGCAGCTCGAGCACCGCCGCCGGGGGCGCGTCCGGGCGCATGACCACGACGGCGTTGCCCTCGCCGTCGTCCTCGACGAGCACGCCGTTGCGGCGGGCGAACGAGTACGCCAGCCGCAGGCGGTCGCGCGCCTGGCGCTCAGTTGCCGGAGTCGCCGCCGTTGCGTCCATCTTCGCCCGGTCCTGCACCACCCGAATCCGCAGCGCCAGCGCCGCGGCGCAGGTCCAGCTCCGGCAGCCTGGGCAGATCGTCGATCAGCAGGTTCTCCTTCTTGCGGCGACGCTCGAGCTGCTCGGAGCGGATGTAGCTGTATTTCTCGCCAGTGTAGTAGTTGGCCGTCTCGGGGTCGCGCAGGATGCGTGGGTGCAGGAACACCATCAGGTTCTGCTTCATCTTCTGCGTGCTCTGGTAGCTGAACAGGCGCCCGACGGCCGGGATATCGCCGAGCAGCGGTACCTGCTCGTCGGTGGTGCGCACGGAATCGTCGATCAGGCCGCCGAGCACCAGGGTCTGGTCGTCCTGCACCAGCACGGTGGTCTTCAGCGAGCGCTTGTTCGTGACCACGTCCGCGGTTGCCTGGGCGCTGGAAGCCAGGCTCGAGACCTCCTGCTCGATGTCCAGCTTGACCGTGTCGCCCTCGTTGATCTGCGGCTTGACCTTGAGCGTGATGCCGACGTCGCGGCGCTCGATGGTCTGGAACGGGTTCTGCGCGCTGCCGCCGGTCTGGTCGCTCGAGAACGAGCCGGTGATGAAGGGCACATTCTGCCCGACCGTGATCTCGGCCTCCTCGTTGTCGAGCGTGACCAGGCTCGGCGTCGACAGGATGTTGTTGTTGGCGTCCGAGGCGAGCGCGCGGATCAGCACCCCGAAATCCGTGCCCGAGCCCTCCGAGAGGCCGCCGATCGACAGGCCGCTGTCGGGCAGGGCGTTCTCGGTCGCCAGCTGGACGATGTTGCTGCCGCCGCTCGAAAAGCTGGTCAGGGCCGCGGGTCGATCCTGACCCCCGGTATCGCCGGCCACGAACTGGACGCCGAGCTCGCGTGCCTTGTCCTGCGAGATCTCGGCGATGATCGCCTCGACGAGCACCTGGGCGCGGCGGATGTCGAGCTGGCGCACGATCGACGCCAGGGCGTCGAGGCGATCCGGGGGGCCCGTGATGATCAGGGCGTTCGTGTTCGGGTCCGCCTGGATGACGACCTCGCCGCCGCCGGCGGCGCTGCCGCCGGCGTCGCCCTGCTGCGCCTGCCCGTCGTCCTGTGCCTGCGCCTTGTTCACGCCCTCGAGGATCTCGGTCACGTCCTCCGCGTTGGCGTACTTGAGGTAGATGACCCGGGTATTGCCCTGGCGCTCGAGCGGGGTGTCGAGGTTGGCGATGAGCCCGCGCATCCGCAATCGCGACTCGCGCGGACCGCTCACCAGGACGCTGTTGGTGCGCGGGTCGGCGGCGAGCTGGGCGCGCTGACTGCCGCCCTGGCCCTGCTGGCCCTGGTTCTGCAGCTGGCCGAGGATGCGAACGACCTCGGAGGCGGAGGCGTGCTTGAGCTGCACCACCTCGATGTCGTTCTCGACCGGGCGATCCACGCGCTCGATGATGCGCATGATGCGCTGGATGTTGGCCGCAGTGTCGGTGACGATCAGCCGATTGGTGGGCTGGTAGGCCGCCAGGTGCCCCTCCTGGGGCAGAAGCGGGCGCAGGATCGGCACGAGCTGGGCGGAGTTGACATGCTCGACGGTCACCACGCGCGTGACGAGCTGCCCCCCCTTGCTCTGCTGGTCGCTGCCCGGGATGGCGTCCTGCTTGGCGGCCACCGCGGGCACGATCTTGGTGGTGTCGCCCTGCGGCACCGCCGCATAGCCGTGCACCGACAGCACGGACAGGAAGATGTCGTAGAGCTCCTTGTCGTTGACCGGGGTCGAGGACACCACGGTCACCTTGGCGTTGACGCGCGGGTCGATGATGAAGTTGCGACCGGTGCGTTTCGATACCGTCTCGATCAGCGAGCGCAGATCCGCATTCTGCAGGTTGAGGGTGAACGGCTCGGCGCCGGCCGGCAGCGCGGCCCCCGCGAGCAGCAGCACGGCGAGGGCCAGCGCCTGCAGCGGACGCGCACGAGTGGGCGAGGCTGATCTCATGATCTGGGCAACGGGATCCGATTCGGCCGGGGGCGGCAGCTTCCCGCCGCAACGCCCGGTGGATTCTCATACGCCCCGTGGTCGCGGTCAAACCGCGGCATGAGGGGGCCCGCCTCGCTCCTTCGATGACGGCGTCGCTCAGAGCGGCTGCGGGGGCGGCGCGCGCTCGCCGGCGACGAGGGCGTCAGCCCGTCTCTCCGATCGGGATCGACAGTTGTCGGCTGCTGCCGTCGCGCAGCACCGTCACATTGATCATGCGGGCGTCGCGCAGCTCGTTCAGCGCGCGGTTGCCGTTGGCCGGGTCTGTCAGGGGGATGCCGTTGATGCGGGTGATCACGTCGTCCGGGCGAATCCCGAGCTCGCCGAGCAGCTCGGCATCGCCGGAGCGCCCGCGTATGCGATAGCCGACCAGCTCGCCGTTGCGCCGATAGGGCTGGAAGCGCACCATGCGCGCGAGTTGCAACGGGTTGTCGAGCAGGCGCTCGCGCAGCCGACGCGCCTCCCTGACCGCCGCGGCGTCCGGGGAGACGCCGCTGCCACCGGCGTCGGCGCTCGTGGTGCCGTTGTCGGCGAGATCGAGGCGCAGGGTCTCGGCGCGCCCGTTGCGCCGCAGGACCACGCGATCATCGAAGATCCCGCTGATGCGGGCATTACCGGCGATCTCGTCGCCCACCGAGTACACCTTCTCCGGGCCCCCGCCGGCCGCGATGATCGCGACACCCTCGCCGTCGCCGGGCGCATAGACCCCCTTGAGCGTCAGGTTAAGCTGCGTCTCGGGCGCATCCGCGTTGGCCGGCCCGGAAGACTGCCCCGCGTCCTCGCCGTCGGCCGGCCTGCCGAACAGGTGGAGCCGGGCAAGGCGGGCCGCCGGGTTGGGGTCGGCGCCGCTCGCCTGCTCCGACCCGCCGGCGCGGATCGGCGCCGGCTCTGGCATTCGCCCGGCCTCGCTCGCTGGCAGCGCGGCCCAGGTGATGGCCGCGAGCTGCCAGCCGATCAATACCACGAGCACCACGCTCGCCGCGTCCGGCAGTCGTGGGTGGGCGGCAAGCGCGCGTGCGGGCTCGAGCCAGCGGGCGGGGCGGGGTCGGTTCATGGCATCGCGGTGCGCCTTGCGGGATGGGCGGATTCTAGCAGGCCGACGCCGTCGCGGTCGGGTGCGCGGTTCATCCGCCGCCGGCCCGGTCTGGTAGAATGCAGCCGCGAATCCAGCGCGGAGGTGCGCAATGCACGCAGTCTCCCACACTGCCAGTTTCCGCCTCGGCCAGATCGTGCGCCACAAGGAGCATGGTTACCGGGGGGTGGTTTACGACGTCGACCCCGCCTACCAGGGCAGCGACGCCTGGTACGACCGCAATGCCGACAATGCGGCGGCGAGCAAGGAGGCGCCCTGGTACTACGTCATCGTCGACGAGGAGGACGCGGAGACCTACGTGCCCGAGCAGAATCTCGAGGCCGACGAAACCGGCGAGCCGGTCTGGCACCCCGAACTGGACGAATTGTTCCTCGATTTCCGTGACGGTGTCTACGTCCCGCGGCAGCTCGTGAACTAGTGCCCCGAACCACGCGGGTGGGATGCCCGCGGGCGTGCCGCGGAACGCGGCGCCGCGGCGGCCCCGCCCACGCTCAGCAAGGTGTCCATCCCCAATGCTCCACCACCTCCAGGCGTTCTTCCGCGAGCGCGTCGCGCCGGATGCCGGCAATGCCGATCCAGCGCACCGACGCAATCTGGCCGCCGCGGCGCTGCTGATCGAGATCGCGCGCGCCGACTTCGACTTCGATGGCCACGAGCAGGAGGCCATCCAATCGGCGCTGCGGGCGTCGCTGGACCTCGGCGACGACGAGATCGCCGAGCTGGTGCGTCTGGCGACCGAAGAGAGCCGCGATGCGACCTCCCTGCACCAGTTCACGCGCCTGGTCAACGACAGCCATTCCATCGACGAGAAACGCGCGCTGATGCGGCAACTCTGGCGCGTCGCCTACGCCGACGGGCGGATCGACCGCTACGAGGAGCAGATCCTGCGCCGCATCGCCGACCTGATCCACCTGCGCCACGCCGAATTCATGCAGGCCAAGCACGCCGCCGCGCCCGAGGGCTGAGCCGGGGTTCCGCTCTCGACATCACGCCGCGGGGGACATCCACCCCCGTCGCGGGGTCTCGCGAAGGCGCGCAGGGCGAGGGGCGAAGGCGGCCGGCGGCCGGAGACGGTCGCGTACTCCGGGGTCTGGGGGCGGCGACCGATTCCGGGGGGGCGTGCCCCGGCGCCCGCTGTTGCCCCGGGTGGATGGACCGCCACCTGCCACCTGCCCGATGCCCTGGCCCGGCCAACACACGGCAGCGCCCCGGGGCCTCCGGCCCTCTGCGACAACCGCTGACTCGGGGATTCGGCGGGGTGCGGTGGCCGTGCCGACGGGCCCACTAGCGGGCATCCGCGCGGCGGAAGCGGTAGACCGCGCTCTCGCCGAACAGGTTGGGCAGCATCCGCGTCGCCGGGGTCTCGTCGTGATGGCGGTCGACCGCGGCACGCTCGAGCACCTGATAGCCGCGCTCGGCGCACAGGCACTCGAAGTCGCGCACGGTGCACAGGTGGATGTTGGGCGTGTCGTACCAGTGGTGCGGCAGTGCGCGCGTGTACGGCGTGTGCCCGGAAAAGGCCAGCTGCAGTCGGCACTTCCAGTGACCCATGTTCAGGAACGAGGTCACCGCCTCGCGCCCGATGCGCAGCATCTCCTCGAGGATCCGGTCGGGGAAGTGCAGCGCCTGCAGCGACTGCGTCATGACCACGTAATCGAAACCGGCGTCGTTGAATTCGGACAGCCCGCGGTCGAGATCGGTCTGGATGACATCGACCCCGCGCGCGATGCAGCGCGTAATGTTGTCGGAATTGATCTCCAGCCCATAGCCGGTGGTGCCCTTGTGCTCGGCGAGGTGGGCCAGCAGGGTGCCGTCGCCGCAGCCGAGGTCCAGGACGTGGCTGCCGGGTCGGATCCAGTCGGCGATGAGCTCGAGGTCGCGCCGCAGCGTCATGCGGCGACCTCCGCCGTGTCGCGCTCAGCCGCGACGCGCTCCATGTAGGCGCCCAGAACGCCGAGGTACTGCGGGATCGGCATCAGGAACGCATCGTGGCCGTGCTCCGCCTCGATCTCGGAATAGGTCACGCGCTTGTGGTTGTCCAGGAGGGCCTTGACGATCTCGCGCGAGCGGTTCGGCGAGAAGCGCCAGTCCGAGGTGAACGACAGCACCAGAAAGCGCGCCGTCGCCGGGGCCAGCGCCGCCGCGAGGTCGTCGCCCGCGCGCGCGGCGGGGTCGAAGTAGTCGAGCGACTTGGTCATCAGCAGATACGAGTTCGCGTCGAAGCGATCGACGAACTGCCGTCCCTGGTAGCGGAGGTAGCTCTCCACCTGGAATTCCGATTCGAAGCTGTAGGCGAGCTTGCCCGCCTGGAGCTCGCGCCCGAATTTCGCCCGCATCGCGTCATCGGACAGGTAGGTGATGTGGCCCAGCATGCGGGCCAGCATCAGGCCGCGACGGGGTACAGTGCCATGCTCGTAGTAGCGGCCTTGGTGGAACTCGGGGTCCGAGGTGATCGCCTGGCGAGCGACCTCGTTGAAGGCGATGTTCTGGGCCGTGAGCTTGGGTGCGCCGGCGATCACGATCGCGTGGCGCAGCGCATCCGGGAAGTCGATCGCCCACTGCATGACCTGCATGCCGCCGAGGCTCGGGCCGACCACCGCCGCCCACTGGCCGATGCCGAGCGCGCGCATCAGGCGCTCCTGCGCTCGCGCCCAGTCGGCGCACGTCACGATCGGGAAGTCCGGCCCGTAATACTCGCCGGTCCTCGAATCGATCGTGTTGGGGCCGGTGGAGCCCATGCAGCTGCCGATGTTGTTCGGGCAGACGACGTAGAAGCGGCGCGTGTCGATCGGCTTGCCCGGGCCGATACACGTCTCCCACCACCCCGGCTTGCGGTCGTTCGCGGCGTGATAGCCGGCCGCATGGTGGTCCCCGGACAGCGCGTGGCAGATCAGCACGGCGTTGCTCGCATCCGCGTTGAGCGTGCCGTAGGTCTCGTAGACCAGCTCGTACGCGTCGAGCTGGCGCCCGCAATCGAGCGCCAGCGGCTGGTCGAACGCGATCCGCCCGGGCTCGACCAGGCCTACGGAATCCGCGGGAATCGTCTCGGGCATCGCCGGTTCACCGGGCGTTCGGGGCAAACGCGGCAGTATAGCAACGGGGCGCCGGATTGCGCGCCGGGCGGATCATGGACCGAGGAGCGTCGCCGGCAGCGTGCCGGGCCGCGCGATCCGCACCCGCTTGTCGCGCCCGCGCTCGCCGGCCTCGATGGTCACGCCGCCCCGGCCGACGCCGCAGACACGGGCGAGTGCGCGCTCGACGTCGGCGTTCGCCCGGCCGTCGTCCGGTGGCGCCTGCACGCGCAGCAGCAGCCGGCCATGACGGATCCCCGCGACGCCCGTCGTGCGGGCGCGCGGGATCACGCGGACCTTCAGCAGCAGGTCGGGGCCGTCCCAGCGGCACCAGTCGCGCTCGCTCGCGTCCGGCAACGGGACTCAGGCCAGCACGAGCAGGGGCCGGATCAGGAGCATCTTCAGCACCTGCAGGCCGATCAGCACCACCAGCGGCGACAGGTCCACGCCGCCGATCAGCGGGATCACGCGCCGCACCGGACGGACCAGCGGGTCGGTGATGCGCTGCAGGACCTCCATCGCCGGGTTGGGCCCCGACGGGGCCACCCAGGACAGGATCGCCATGACCAGTACGGCGAAGAAGCCGATATCGATGACGAGCGCGACCAGGTCGACGACGCCGATCCAGGCGAGGCTGGCGAGCCACACGTGCTGGATCGGCTGCACATAGCCGCCGACGTAGATGCTCTGGATGGCGAGCGCCTGGAACAGCGCCAGCTTGAGCCACATGAGCGCCAGCGCGACGATCAGCGCTGCCCAGTCATAGCGGCCCGCCGGTGGCAGGACTCGTCGCAGCGGCGCGAGCACGGGCCGCGTGGCCTGGACGACGAACTGGGCGACGGGATTGAAGTAGTCCGCCCGGACCGCCTGCAGCGCGAAGCGCAGCAGCACGACGACCGCGTACAGGTCGACCAGGGTCCGGATCAGGAACTGGGCTGCATCGGTACCATATCCGGCGCCCATCACCGCCCCCCCAACTGGTCGCCGAGCTCGCCGGCGCGCCCGGCGGCGGCGCCGACGGCGCGGTCGACCAGATCGGCGAGGCCGCCCTGCTCGAACGCGTCCAGCGCGGCCGCGGTGGTCCCGCCCTTCGAGGTCACGTTGCGTCGCAGCGTGCCGGGGTCGTCGTCGGACTCCAGTGCCATGCGCGCGGCCCCCAGCGCGGTCTCGATCACCAGCAGGCGCGCCTTGTCGCGCTCCAGGCCGCGGGTCACCGCGGCCGCCTCCATGGCCTCCATGAAGCGGAAGAAGTAGGCAGGGCCGCTGCCGGAGATGCCCGTCACCGTGTCCATCAGCGCCTCGTCGGCCAGCCAGATGATGCTGCCGGCCGCGCGCAGGATCGATTCCGCCTGCGAGCGCTGCGCCTCGCTGACGCGCGCGTTCGGGTAGAGCGCCGTCACCCCCGCCTGCAACAGGGCCGGCGTGTTCGGCATGCAGCGCACCAGCGGCCCGTCGTGGCCGAGCCAGCGCGCGATCGGCTCCGCGCGCACGCCCGCGGCGATCGACACCACCAGCGGATTGCGTCCGGCAAGCGCGGGCGCGAGATCGCTGCAGACCTGTTCCATCGCCTGCGGCTTGACCGCGAGGACCACGATGTCGGCATCGGCGACGGCCGCGCCGTTGTCGGCGCTCGTCTCGACGCCCAGGCTCGAGGCGAGGCGGTGGCGCTGGTCCGCATCGGGGTCCGTCACGCGGATGCGCTCCGGCGGATAACCATCGCCGACCAGGCCGCCGGCCAGGCTGCGTGCCATGTTGCCTCCGCCGATGAATACGATCCGGTCCCGTTGCATCGCGTCCTCCCCAGTCGCTGGCGTCGACCAAGGATACTGCCCCTGGGCCGCTGCAGGCCACACGTTGCGGTGGCAGCGTCCACCAGCCGGCGGTTGCGGCGGCGGTCACGGTTTTCAGGGCTACGCGCTTCGGGCAGTCTGGATCGGTGCCGGCTTCGGCGGCCCGCCGATTTCGCCTATACTCCGGCCGGGGATGGCGTTCGGCCCGGGTCGCCGCCGCGGCGGTGGCAGGCGTGAACAGGTCCTGGAGGAAGTGGATGGATATCTCGCAACTGCTCGGTTTCAGCGTGAAGAACGGGGCGTCCGACCTCCACCTGTCGGCCGGTCTGCCGCCCTTGATCCGGGTCGATGGCGATGTCCGGCGCATCAATGTGCCGGCCATGGAGCACAAGGAAGTGCACGCCATGGTCTACGACATCATGAACGACCAGCAGCGCAAGGCCTACGAGGAGTTCCTCGAGACCGATTTCTCGTTCGAGATCCCCGGCCTGGCCCGGTTCCGCGTCAACGCGTTCAATCACAACCGCGGCGCCGCGGCCGTGTTCCGGACGATCCCCTCCGAGATCCTCTCGCTCGAGGATCTCGGCACACCGAAGATCTTCCAGAATATCTCGGATTACCCGCGCGGCATCGTGCTGGTGACCGGGCCCACGGGCTCGGGCAAGTCGACCACGCTCGCGGCCATGGTCAATTACAAGAACGAATCCGAGCACGGCCACATACTCACGGTCGAGGATCCGATCGAGTTCGTGCACGAATCGAAGAAGTGCCTGGTCA
>CAZVFN010000097.1:0-10539 GCA_964626335.1 uncultured Ectothiorhodospiraceae bacterium | reverse complement strand
GGGCCCCCGATGGCCGGAGGCCGGGGCATCGCGGCGTCGTGCCGACCCGGCCCGTGGCGGACGCGGGCCCGGCGCCGCTTCAGCGGCGGGTCTTTAGCGGCGGGTCTTGAGCGGATCCTGGCGCGCGAAGCGCTCGTCGAGGAAGCGCCCGTGCGCCGCGAGATCGGCGGCGTTGCCGGCGTTGATGTCGTCGGCGATGGCGTTGAGCTCGTCCGCCAGGACATCGAGCTGCTCGATGACGATGTCGCGCGAGGTCTTGCCATCGCGCACCACGCGCTCGACCGCGTATTGGCGCGGCAGCCGGGAATAGCGTTCGAGCGTATCGGGCAGATAGTCCTGGATGGACGCGCGCAGCGTGTACGCCGCTTCGCGGCCGATCTCGGAGTCGCGCCAGACCGCGAGCACCGCCTCGACGGCCGCGACCACGCGATCGAGCGCGTCCTGCACCGGCTGCGTGAGGCGCGGGCGGACGGCATCGACCGTGAACGTCAGCGCCGCGCGCAGCGAGTCCGGGTCGTTGTCGGGTAGCGTCGGGCGCAGCGGCACGTGCAGGCCGAGCCAGCGCTCGATGCGTCCGGGGCGGTCGACCCACGCCAGGTGGACGCCGGCGTAGACGGTGAACGCGACCGCCGCGGCCAGTGCCTCGGCGACGCCGGGCAGCTGCCAGTGCGGGAAATCGAGCCCGTAGTGGCAGGCGAGGAAGGCGGCGCCGCCGAGCACGCCGGCGGCGGCCTCGCGCACGACCTCGTAGGGCTGGAGCCCCGCCACGACCTCAACCGCCCCGGAGCCAGCGCTCGACGCGGTCGCTGTTGGCGTTGAGCCAGTCGCGGATCGCCTTGCGGTGACCCTTCGCGCGCGCCGCCGCCATCAGGGCCTCGAGCTCGCCGAGCTCGAAGTGCATGCGCTCGATGAACGCCGCCACCTTCGGCATGTCCTCGCTGAAGCCCTTGCGGGCCATCGCGTGGATGGACTCGTCGCCCTCGTAGATGCCCTTCGGATCCTCGAGATAGCGCAGGTCGTGGGCCGCCCATTTCCAGTGCGGGCGCCAGGCGGTGACGACCACGGGCTCGCCGGCGTCGACGGCCTCGCCGAGGCGCATCGCCATGGCCGGCCCGCTGGTCTGCGTCAGCTCGTAGCCGTCGAGGCCGTAGCGCGCCATCGCCTGCTCGGTCAGGCCCGTGATGCCGGCCGTCGCGCCGATACCCTCGATGCGCCCACCGAAGCGGTCCGCGGCGCCCGCCAGGTCGCCGATGGTGCGGATCGAGTCGTCCACGTAGGCGGGCACGGCGAGCCCGAGATCGGCGCCCTCGTAGAGCGCGCCCAGGTCCTCCAGCTCGCCGTCGTAGCGTTGCAGGTACTGCGCATGGGTCTGGGGCTGCCACGACATCAGCATGAAGTCGAGGTTGCCCTCGGCGATGCCGCGGTACTGCACCGAGACGTCCGCCAGCGTGAGCTCGACATCCTGGCCCATCTTCGACAGCACCAGCGCGGTGAGCTTGCTCACGACCTCCGCATCGGACCAGGCGGTCCAGCCGATGCGCACGTCGGGCCCGGACTCGGCCGCGCTCGCGCCCACCGACAGCGCCGCCAGCAACAACAGGGACAGGCCGAGCACGACCCGCCGCGATCCGCGGACCGGCATGCGCTTACTGTTCATCGAAACTCTCCATGGGCTCGAACGTGGACGACTCGGCCAGCACCTGCGACAGGCCTTCCGCCAGCTGCTCCGGATCGTGCGCGGACTGGTACTGCACCAGGCCCGGCTGCTTGAGGGCGCTGTCGTCGATGCAGAAACCGATGGTGTGGATCTCGACCGGATTCGCCGGGTTGGCGAGGATCGCCTCGACCTCCGGCAGCGGGTTCTCGCCCTGCGAGTGCTCGCCGTCGGTGATCATCACGATCTGGTAGCGGCCGTAGCCGAGCTGGAAGCGGGCGCGCTCGATGAGCATCCGGTGCGCGGCCTTCATCCCGGACAGCAGCGGCGTGCCGCCGGACGGGTTCACCGCCCTCGCCGTGTCGACGAAGCGCTCGCGATTGTCCGTGCCGAGGGGCACGAGGGTCTGCACGCGGCTGTCACTGAACGCGATCAGGCCCAGGTTGGCGTCGCGCGGCACGGCCGCGACCCACGCCTCGAGCGCCGCGCGCGCGGCCACGGCCTTGGAGGCGTGATCCCCCGCGCAGTCGTCCTTGCCCATCGAGCCGGACATGTCGAGCACGACCGCGACGTTGGTCCGCTGGCGGTTGACGTCGAGCCGGGCGTCCTCGGGGATGTCGCCGGGCGGCCACTCGCGGTCGGTGATCGCCGACCACTGGTCGGTCTCCACGGCCGGCTCGGTGTCGCCGCAGCCGCCGAGGACGGCGAATGCGCCGGCCGCCCCCGACAGCACCATGACGGGCAGGACCCGCGCCAACCGATCCTTGAGCTGCGTCATGCGGCCTCCCTTACCACGAGTTCGGCGGCGTGAACGTGGAGCTCTCGGCCTCGACGCGAACGGCGCGGAACGTCACGCGCATGTTCGACAACCATTGCTCCTTCGTCTTCGGCGGGCACGGGTCGCCACCGCAGATGCCGGTCTTGGGGGCGGAGAAGCCGAGCCCCTCGGTGACGAACTGCGAGCGGTCCATGGACACGCCCTTCTGCTCGGCGAAGTCGATGACCGAATCGCGTACCGACACCGCCCGCGTGCGGCTGAGGTTGCGTGCGGCCTGGCGGATCGAGCGCAGCGTGCTCAGGCTCGCCCCCTGCTTTTTCTTCTTCAGGTAGGACAGCGGGTCGGCGTGACCCTCGACGGTGAAGACGGCACCGCCGTAGGTCGACGCGGCGTCGACGATGGTCTGGAACTCCTCGCGGTAGTCCGCCAGCGGGAAGCTCGACTGGTTCGGCTCGAACCGGATCTCGAACGACGCGATGGTCTTCTCGTCGAGCTTGCCCTGCTTGCGCTGCTCGCTGACCATCTTCGCCGCCTCGTCGGAGTCGAACGACGGCAGATCGACCCGGCGCTTGTCGAAAACGCCCTCGGCGAGCGCGGCGTAGTCATAGCCCGCAAGCCGGATCTCCTGCTGACTCTGGAGCAGGCCCAGGGGCACGAGCGTGTTCGCGATCTCGGCATTGACCGCCGCGAACGAGCGCGGGTGGTCACTGCTCGCCCAGTCGACGTTGCCCTGCATGCCCGCGGTCTCGACCTTGGCCCACATCGTCTTGGCCGCGCTCGTGGCCGAGGCGTCGCCGAGCAGGTGCTTGGCCACGGTCTCCCAGTCGACGATGAGCTTCTTGACGTCCTCGCGGGCCTGTTCCTCGGCCCGGAACAGCGCGGCGACGAAGCGCTTGACCTGTTCGCGGTTCGCATCGAGGTAGTCGGCGCGCACGGCGTAGACCTCGGACACGGCCCGGTTCGCCGCCTGGGTGGAGAACAGGATGTGCGCGCCCTCCACCGATCCCTCGGCGCCGGTGCCGCCGTCGCCGCCGCTGGTGAGCACGTCGGCGTCCGGGCGGAACACCAGGGCCGCATCGACGCCGTCGTCGTCGTAGAAGCGCCCGCCGGGGGCGGCCTCGGTGAAGCCGGTCTGCTCGTCGCTGAAGACCAGGTCCGGCTGCTGCCAGTCGCCGCCGGCCTCATCGACCTGCTTCTTCGCCGCGCGCAGGGCGCTGACGAGCAGATCGAGCTGCGGGCCATGCGCCTCGAGCGCGATCGTCGCGCCCGACAGATCGGCCAGCGTCTCGATGCGTTCGCGCGCCACGATGGCGTCCGCACCGGTCGACCAGCCGTGCTGGTAGAACGCCACCATCTCGGTGCGCGAATCGCCCCCGGTGACGGCCGCTGCCTGCTGCAACTGCGCCTGGCTGGCGCGCAGGATCGGGCTGTCGCACCGCAGGTATGCCTCGAGCTGTGCTGCCAGGTCGTCCTGGTGGCGCAGGCGGATCGACAGCCCCTTGTCGTCGATCGGGCTCCCGCCGTCGGTCTCGAGGGCGTAGCCATTGCCGTACAGCGGCACGAGGTCGAAGCCCGAGCTGCGCATCGGCACGACCAGGGTGTCGCTGTCGCGGCAATCGCGCACGCTCGCATCCACCTGCTCGGCGAGCGGTGTCGACGCGGCGGCGCTCGCGCTAGCGGCCAACAGCCCGGCGATCAGCCCGAGCATGGCGGTGAGTCGCATGTCCCTCTCCCTAACGTTGAACGGACTGGATCAGCGGTTGAGGCGGACCTCGGCGCGGCTCAGGCGCGCCTGGTAACCGCGCTCGCCCTCGCCTTCGCGGCGCTCGAGCGGCTGCTCGCCGCCCGCCGAGAACGCCTCGATGCGCGCACGATCCACGCCGAGGTCGGCCAGTTCCCGGGCGATCATCCGGGCACGGTCGCGCCCGAGCGCCTGGTTGGCCTCGGGCGAGCCGCGCGTGCCGGTGTGCCCGACGATGACGGCGGAATAGGCCGGCTCGCGCTGCATCGCCGCGGCGATGTGCTCGACCTCGCGCTCGCCCGCCGCCGTGAGCTGCGTGCCGCGCTCGAAGCCGACGACGTACGATCGCGGCTGGTGATCGCGCCCGACGTAGTCGAGCGCGAGCGCCGCGGCGATCGCGAGCAGGACCAGCGCGATCCCGAAGAGGCGTTTCGCCTGCATCGATCAGGCGGCGTCAGAGTTGCAGGGCATTGCTGCCCCCGGCCGCACCGCCCTCCGCCGATACGGCCTCGCGCGCCTCTTCCTGCTGCACGCGGTCGAGGCGCTCGCGCGCCTTGCCGATCTCGCCCTCGAGCGTATCGACGGTCTGCTTCATGCCGTCGAGCGCCTTCGACTTGTAGTCCGACATCTCGTCCATGGCGGCGTAGATGTTCTGGAAGGCGGACTGGAGCTTCTCGATCTCGATGGTCGAGTCGGCGGCCTGCTGATGGATCTGCGCCGACTGGTTCTTCATCAGCTCGCTCGTGCCCTGGATGACGTCGCCCGTGGTCTCGTTGAGCGCCTGGATCTGCTCCAGCACGAGCCGCTGGTTGGTGAGCGCCTGGGCGACGATCGTCGCGGTGCGCAGGGCGGAGATGGTGACGCTGGTGGCGCGCTCGACGCCCTTGATGAGCTCGAGGTTGTTCTTGCGGATCATGTCGAGCGCCATGTAGCCCTGCACGGACACGGCGAGCTGGCTCTGCAGGTCCTGTACCTTCTGGCGCGTGTAGAAAAGCATCTCCTCGCGCACCGCGCGGGCCTTGTGCTCGTCCTGCTGCTCGATCTCCTCGATGCGCTGCTCGAGCGCGCTGTCGATCTGCTTACCGAGGTAGATGTACTCCTCGAGCTTCTGCATCACGCCCCACAGATGGCGCTTCTCCTCCTCGATGGAGGCGTTGTCGCGCTGCAGCTCGTCGCGACCTTCGTACAGCGCCTGGATGATGGCATCGATGTGGGACTGGGCCGACTGGTATTCGCGGAAATAGTCCTTGATCTTGCTGCCCCAGGGGATGAAGCCGAGGAGCTTCTTCGGCTGGAACAGGTCGCCGCGGTTCGACGGATCGAGCTCCTCGACAGTGCTGCGCAGCTCGATCAGCGATTTCGAGACACCGCTGTCGCCCGACAGCGCGCCCTGGTCCATCGCCTTCACCGGCTTGTCGAGCAGGCGGTTGGAGACGTTCGCCGCCTCGCGGATGTCGTCGTTGCCCATCTGGTGGGCACTCTGGACCGCGCCCTTGAACGCCTCGCTTTCCGGCTCGGCGTCGACGACCGAGGCGACGAACTGCTCGGCCTGCGCGGCCAGCACCTGCTGGCGGTCCTCGTCCAGCGGCACCTTGCGCTCCGCCTCTTCGGCCTCCACGGGCTCCGCTGGCGCCGGCGGCTGCAGCGTGTCCTCGGCCTGGCCTGCCTCGGTCTCGGCTTCGGCGTTCATCGTCGGATCCTCCTTGTCGGGAAGGCCCACCCGGGCGTCGCGCTCCGGGCGGCCGCTCGCAACGGCCCGCGGTGTCTCTCACGGGCCCGTTCGCTCGCGCTGGCCGGATTGTACGTGGCCCGTGCGGGCACCGACACAGGCGGCCCGAATCGCGTCACACGGCCCCTCGATCGCGCGCAGCACGGACCGGCCACCGGCGGCCCGCGACGACGTTGCCCGTGCTGGGATTCGTGCGCCAGCCGGGCCCGGACGCAGCCGTCCGGCCGCAGCGCGGCGACGCGCCGCGGCCGCGCCCGGCCAGGCCGGAACCCGGCCGCGGCCGGAGTCGAGACCCGGGGCGATCGCGGACGTGGGTGTCCGGGTGGGGCGGGGACCGGGGTCGCCGGCGGGCGGATCGTGGGGGGCGCCGCTCGCCATGCGGGCGGGCTCTCGATCGCGGCGCAGGCACGCAGGGTACCCGCAACGGGCCATCGACCCGATCACCCCGGCGCAGTGGACCGCCGCTGGCAGGCGTGCGCGCGTTCGCCCGGCGAGCCAAACGCCACGCCGGCGGGAGGTTCAGCGCCCGAGCATGGCGTTGATCATCCTGTAGCCGTCGCGCGACAGCATGCGCCCGGCCTGCTCGACCACCTCCGGGTCGCTCGCCAGGCCGAGGCCTTCCACCCAGCGGTTCATCAGGTTGAAGAAGCCGCACACGAGCCCGGTGTAGACGACGGCGCGCTCGTCCCAGCCGGCGTCGAGGATCGCGCGCACGTCGGCGTGCTCGATGCTGGCCGGTGCATCGTTGAGCTTCTGCGCGTAGGCGAGGATCGGGCGCATCGCCGGGCGGGCCTGCTTCAGCTCCGGGCCCGCACCGGCCTGTTCCGGCATCGGCACGGTGTCATCGAGGTGGCGCAGCGCGGCGGCGTGGGAATCGCGGCAGAACTCGCAGCCGTTGCGCACGGAGACCTGCACGGCGATGAGCTCGCGGTCGGCGGCCGAAAGGGGGCAATCGCCGCGCATCAGGGGCTCGGCGAACTCGTGCAGCGGTGCGGCGAGCTCGGGGTACTGCCGGAACGAATCCAGCAGGCTGCCCCGCGGCATCGATGGCAGGTGGCTCATCGGGGCTCCTCGGTCGGGTCGGGTCGTGCCGTGGTCGTGGGCTCCGACCGCGCGCGGGGCGGGATGTTCCGCCCGGCATCCGCTTCGCGGCGGGTCGTGCACGCGGCAGGGCGCCGGGGGCCAGGCGGGGCTTCGCGAGCGAGCTCGCTGCCACAGGCTCGGCCGGGGCGTTGTCCGGCAGGGGCGCGTGGGAACGAGCTTGCTCGCGAATTCCGGGCGGCGTCGCCCGTGCCATGCGCAAAGGGGCACGCCGCGGCGTGCCCCTTCGCTTCGCTGCCCGGGTGGGCTCATGTCAGGCGTCGTTGCCGCGGAGGGCGAAGTACAGGCCCATCAGCAGCAGCACGACCTGGAACTCCATGCCGCCCATCGGGTGGCTCTCGGAGGCGGCGAAGCTCCACTGGCCCCAGTGGACCATCGCGATGGCGCCGAGCATCACCGGTGCGATGGCCAGGCCCGACAGGCGGGTCGCGAGGTCGCCGATCGGACCGCGCACCGCACTGCCCGCCAGGATGCCGGCGCCGGCGAGGACCTCGGCCGCCGCCACGAGGAAGGCCACGGCCAGCGGCAGGCCCATCATGCCGGCGAATCCGGCGATCCCCATGACCAGGAACTTCTGCAGTCCATGGAAGAGGAACACGCTCGCGAGGCCGGCCCGCAGGAGCCAGTGGGCGTTGTTCGCGAGCGCGGCGGCGACGCCGGTGTCGGGGCTGACGGTGGCGGAGACGTGCGTCTGGACGTTCATGTGCTTGCTCCCTGTTCGAGGTTGTCGTTGCACTGGATCGCTGGCTGCCCGATGCAGCACGAGGGGGATTGTGTTCACTGGCGGCGGCGTCGGTAATTCGCGGATGTACGTAGGGGATTGTGCGTAGCGGCGACGGGCGCCGGGCGCGGGGTGGTGGTTCGCTGCCGTCGGGGCGGAGGCCGCGGTGGGTGCGCGCGCCTTGTCCCTGCGCTCGACGGCCGGCCGGATCGGGCCGGGTTACAGGTCGACGGTGCCGGCGCCGGCCCGCCGGGCGGCGGACCGGCGCGTTGCCGTGCGGCGCGGCCGCTCACGCCGCGCGCGTGGGGCCGCCGTCGACACGCAGGTTCTGGCCGGTGATGTCGGCCGCGGCGTCCGAGGCCAGGAAGGCGATGGTGTCGGCGATCTCCCCGGCGCGGCCGTAGCGGCCCATCGGGATCCGGGCGAGGTGCTCGTCCTTCTCCGGCAGGCTGTCGATGAACCCCGGCAGGACGCTGTTCATGCGGATGGGGTCGGGCGCGTCGCGATCGGCGAACAGCGGGGTGAACGCCGCGAGGCCCGCGCGGAACACGCCCGAGGTCGGGAAATCCGCATCCGGCTCGAAGGCGGCGAACGTGGCGATGTTGATGATCGCGCCGGATTGCTGCGCCTGCATGATCGGCGTGACCCGGCGCGTCGGCCGCACGGCATTGAGGAAGTAGACCTCCATGCCCTCGTGCCACGGGTCGTCGTCGCTGTCGAGCACCGGCCCCTTCGGCCCATGGCCCGCCCTGTTGACCCGCACGTCGATCCGGCCCCGGCGCTCGCGGCCCCGTCGACCCGTCGCTGGAGGTCGTCGCGGGATCGGTTGGAGCCGGTGACGCCGAACCCGCCGAGCTCGGCCGCCAGCGCCTCGCCCTTGCCCGACGCCGACAGCACGGCGAGCCGGTCGCCGTCGGCCGCCAGCCGGCGCGCCGCCGCGGCGCCCATGCCGCTGCCGCCGGCGGTGACCAATGCAACTCTTTCCGCTGCCATGGTCATTGTCCTCCTTGCCGGATCGTGGGACTGGTTCTGCGACCGCGGCCGATGGCGGCGCGCGGCCCTACCGCGCGGGCGCGGCGCCGTGGCGCTCGATCGCGGCGTCGAGCTCGCGCGCGAACAGGCCGGGGGTGTCCAGCATCGAGAAGTGACCGGCGTCCGGCAGCCAGCGCAGTCCGGCGTGCGGGATCATCGGCTGCAGGCGCCGCGCCTCGTCGGGCGCCACCCACTGGTCGTGCTCGCCCCAGAGGATCGATACCGGCACCTCGATGCGCGGATAGCGTGGCTCGAGCCAGTCGGTGTACTCGTAGTCGAATTGCCCGACCTGGCGGTAGTACGCGGCCTGGCCCTGCGGCCCGCTCCAGGGCTCGAGGAAGGCCGCCTCCAGTCCCGGCGAGAGCGGGCGGACCACGCCCGTGGCCAGGTGCGCGGCCAGGGTGGCGCGATGGATGTATTCCGGTACCGCGGCGAACACGGCCTCGTGGTCGCGCACGTGGCGCGAGAACGGCGTGCCCCAGGGGCCGAGCAGCACCCCGTCCGCCACGACCAGGCTGGCCACGTCGACGCCCTCCATCAGGTGCGCGCCCATCACCGTGGCCGCACCGAAATCGTGACCCACGAGGTGCGGTCGCCGCAGATCGCGGGCGTCGAGGAACTCCGCGAGGACGCGGGCGAATGCGCGCAACCGCACCTCCTGGCCGTCGAACTTCTCCGAGGCCCCGTAACCCGGCAGGTCCAGGTAATGGATGCGGTAGTGGTCCGCCAGCCGCTCGATCACGCCGCGCCACAGCAGCGAGTGCATCGGGGTCCCGTGGACGAGGACCAGGTCCGGGCCCTGCCCCGTCACGTCCCAGGCGATCTCGCCCGCGCTCGAGCGGAAGCGTTCGTTGAGTCGATGATCCATCGTTCGTCCTCCCCAATTCCGGTGCTGCCGATGATCGCCCGCCGCCGTGCGCGGGCGATCGTTCCCGGCCCGTGGCGCGTGCTGTCTGCCCCGGCCCAGCGGCGGATCATGCCGCCGAGCTGCAGCGGGCCCTCGCGACGCGCTCGTCCTCGCCCGCGTGTGCACCGCCTGCGCAGCCGAATGCGTCGCGACCGGCGTGTGCCGCATCGGTTCCATCCGGCCGGACGCCCTGCTCGAGCGCCTCGACGGCGCCCGGACCGAGCCCGATATCGGCGCGGCCACGGCGATCCGGCGGCGCGATCGCCCGCGAGCTCGACCTCGGGCCGGCGCGTGGCCGGCGCCGGCGGCGCGGCGGACCTGCCCGGGCTCAGGCCGACAACGCTGAACGGCCGCATGACGGCCTTCGGCGTGCAGCGGCCGAACCGACAAGCGTGAGCACGCGCGCGACAAGGGCGGCGCCGGCGCCGCTCGCGCACACGCTGCAATGTTACCTTGCGGTACCGGTCATCCGGGTGAGGCTCGGCCCAGCGGCCGGGCGCGGACCACGCGCAGCCGATCACACGAGAGGAGCAGCAATGACGCACACGCCCCACGAGCTCGCCGAGGAGTTCCCCGAGCACAGCGAGCTCATTCACCAGCTGAAGATGACGGACTCGCACTTCGAGAGGCTTGTCGACGAGTATCACACCCTCAATCGCCAGGTGCACCGGATGGAAACCGAGGTCGAGCCGGTCACCAGCACGACCGAGAAGCAGGCACGCGAGCGGCGGGTGCATCTCAAGGACGAGATCGCGGAGTATCTCGAACGCCACGGCGGGGGCTGACGGGCGAACGCTGATGCGCGCCCGGACCGGACGCGTGCCCTAGCCCGGACACGTGGCGTCCGCGGGGCGCGGGCGAGGATTCGATCGGGGC
>CAZVFN010000096.1:0-10541 GCA_964626335.1 uncultured Ectothiorhodospiraceae bacterium | reverse complement strand
CGCGCGCGCGGAGCGCGAGGCGCGCGCGCTGCGCGATGCCGTCTACGCCAGTCTCGAGCGTATTCCGCGCGCCCGCGGCGGCGGCGCGATGCCGGCCGCACCCGGGCGGCGGATGGACGCGGGCGCGATCGGCTCGCTGGTCGCCGACTATCCACTCCAGCTGCTGGCGGCGGGCGACCCCTGGACGCTGCGCACGATCGACTACCTGGAACGGCACTGCTTCCACGGCGGCGGTTTCTTCCAGAACATGATCCACTCCGGCATCAACGTCTACCTGACGCTGGACATCGCGCAGGGGCTTCTGCGCGCGGGGCAGCCGGAGCGCGCCTGGCCGATGATCCGCACCGTGGCCGGGCTCGCCTCGCCGACCGGGCACTGGCCGGAGGCGGTGCACCCGCTGACCGGCGGCGGCTGCATGGGCGACGGCCAGCACGTCTGGGCGGCGGCCGAGTGGTTCATGATCATGCGTGCGCTGTTCCTGCGCGAGGAGGGCGACACGGTCGTCGTCGGCAACGGGATCCCGCCCGAGTGGCTCGCCTCCGGGTGTCGACTCACATTCGGCCCGACCCTGACGGCCCGGGGCCGGGTCTCGCTGGAGATCGTCGGCGGCGGCGATCGGGCGCGCGTGGCCGTCGAGGCGGACTGGCGCGGCCGGGCCCCGGTTGTCCTCGCGGCGATCCCCGGCCTCGAGCGACGCGAGCTGCCGGTCGACGGCTCGAGCGTCGTGCTGGAGTCCGCGGCGCCGTGAACATCTGCATGCTCACCAACACCTATCGGCCGCACGTCGGCGGGGTCGCCGCGTCGGTGGAGACCCTGGTCGACGAATGCCGGCGCCAGGGGCATCGCGTGCGCGTGGTCGCGCCAGGCTTTCCCGGTGACGAGCACGAGGACGAGCCCGGGGTCCTGCGCGTGCCGGCGATCCAGCGCTTCAACGGCAGCGACTTTTCCGTGCCGGTGCCCCTGCCGCGGATCGTCAACCACGAGCTCGCGCGCTTCCGGCCCGACGTCGTGCACACGCACCATCCGTTTCTGCTGGGCGACGCGGCGCTGCGCTGGGCCTACGCCCACGACCGGCCACTGGTGTTCACCCATCACACGCTGTACGAGAACTACACGCACTATGTCCCGCTCGACTCGCCGGCGCTGAAGCACTTCGTTATCCGCCTGGCGACCGACTTCGCCAACTGCTGCGATCGCGTGATCGCGCCCTCGCGCAGCGTGGCCGAGCTGATCGTCGAGCGCGGGGTCGAGACACCGATCGACGTCATTCCCACGGGCGTCGCCACCGAGACCTTCGCCGACGCGGATGGGGCGGGATTCCGCCGCAGCCGCGGCCTGCCGAAGCAGGCGACCGTGCTGGGCCACGTGGGACGGCTCGCCCGCGAGAAGAACCTCGCGTTCCTCGCGCGTGCCGTGATCCCGTGGCTGACCGCTGGTGCCGAGCGCCGTTTCCTCCTGGTCGGCGACGGGCCCGACAGCCCGGAACTGCGGCGGCGTTTCGAGCACGCCGGGGTCGCCGGGCGCGTGTTGATGACCGGCAAGCTGACCGGGTCCAATCTGTGTGATGCCTACGCCGCGATGGACGCGTTCGTGTTCGCCTCGCGGACCGAGACCCAGGGCATGGTCGTCGCCGAGGCCATGGCGGCCGGCCTGCCGGTATTCGCGCTCGATGGCCCGGGCGTGCGCGATGTCGTCGGCGACGGCGACAACGGGCGGCTCCTGCCCGCCACGGCCGACCCGGATACCTTTGCCGCCGCGCTGGAACAGGGCACCGCCAACGAGCGCCTCGCCGAGTGGCGGAGCGAGGCGCTGCGGACCGCCGAGCGCTTCGATCGCGCGCGCTGCGCGGCGGACGTGATGCGGGTCTACCGCGGCCTCGGGAGCCGGCGCGAGCGTCGCTCGACCGACTGGACCTGGTGGGATCGCTTGCGCGGGCGCATCGAGGCGGAATGGGAATTGCTCTCGACCAAGGCGGATTCGGCCACCGGGAGCCTCAGTGCGAGCGACCGGCGCCCCGGGCGGACGTCGCCCCGGGGCCGCAGTGGCGACGATGTGGGCCCCGGTAGCGGCGACCAGTAATTCAATCCATTTCGGGAAATGCCTCATAAGTTACTGGATGATAATTTTATTAGGAATCGTTTGGGGGGGGGGGAGAACACGGTGTCCGCGACCGGTCGCCGACACGGGTTGGCTCCCCGGTGGGAAACGCCGTGGTGGCGGTTGGTCGCGACCCGGCGGAGCCGCGGCGCGCTTGCACGAGGCCCATGGCGACGTGAAGCCGGGCGCCCGGGGCGCTTGAAAAGCAGGCGGCCAACCTGTTGCGGGCGGAACGGCCCGGGGGCTTCTCCCCGCCGCGGGACGGCCCGCTCGCCCGCGTGATCGAGGACCGCGGCCTCGAGACCCGGTTCCGGCCGGGGACGTGGAGTCGCCGACCCAGCCGGACGTCATTCAGGAGCCGGGGTCGGACCTGATGCAGGGTCATTCTTCGGTCGGCCGGCGCCGGTGCCGCTGGTCGCGATCGAGCGGAGCGAGCGATGACGACGCGCGATGAGCTGGCATCACCCTTGGCCCGCCTCGAGCGGGATCGCCCGCTGCCCGGGCGCGCAACCCTGGCGGCGCTCGAAGCGGAGTGGCGCGAGCGCGGCCTGGCCGTCTCCGCCACGGTCGATCGAGCGGGCGGGGCGCGCCTGCATCCGCACGACCGCCAGGGCCGGTGCGTCGACCGGGTGGAGTGGCCGGCCGGTTACCGCGAGCTGCTCCAGCGCGGCTACGCCGCGGGCGTTGTCGCCGACGCGCACGCGACCGGTTCCCTGCTGCCCGGCTACCGGATCGGTTACCTCACCAGTTTCTTCGACCCCGGGCTCTACTGCCCGTACACGGTCTCGCTCGGGACCTCGATCGCGCTCGCGAAGTACGGCGACGACGCGGCCGGGGACTGGCTCGCGGCCCTGTGTCGCCGCGGCGGCGACGCGCGCCAAGGCGCGACCTGGATGACCGAGGCCCGCGGCGGCTCCGACCTGGGCGCGAACGTCGAGACCGCGGCGGTCCCCGGCGACGACGGCGCGTGGACGCTGACGGGCGACAAGTACTTCGCGAGCAACGCCGACGCGGATATCGCCGTGATCGCGGCGCGCCCGGCGGGCGCGCCGGCCGGCGTCCGGGGGGTGGCGCTGTTCGCGGTGCCGCGGGTGCGCCCCGACGGCGGGGCGAACTTCCGCATCCGGCGCCTCAAGGACAAGATCGCGACGCGCTCGGTCGCCACGGGCGAGATCGAGCTCGACGGCGCGTACGGCCGGCTGGTCGGCACGACCGGGACCGGCATCCACACCATCATGGAGGTGCTGAACGCCTCGCGGGTCGCCAACAGCGTCGGCAGCGTGGCCGTGCTCCAGCGCGCGCTCGCCGAGGTGGCAGGGTTCGCGCGCGAGCGGATCGTGTTCGGCCGAGAGCTGATCGAGCAGCCGTTGTTCCGGCGCGAGCTCGACGACTGGTGCCGACGGCTGGATGCGGCCTTCGCGCTCGCCTGGGCGGCCGCGCGGGAGCTCGACGCGGTCTGGCAGGAGAGGCCGCCGTACTCGGCCCGCTTCCATCGCTTCCGCCTGCTCGCCCACCTGGCCAAGTACTGGACCGCCGAGCAGGCCGTGGGCGCGGCCCGCTGGGCCATCGAGGCCCACGGCGGCAACGGGCTGATCGCCGATTACGGCGTCGAGCGCCTGTTGCGCGAGGCGCTGGTCCTCGCGGTCTGGGAGGGTACGCCGCACCGCCAGATGCTGGACGGCCTCGCCGTCATGCGCCGCGAGGGCGCGCACGAGGCGCTGTTCGAGTGGCTCGGTGAACCCGAGGGCAGCGATCGGCTCCGGGGCGAGCTGGCCGAGCTGCTCGGGCGCGAGCGCGGGGCGGGCGAGGCCGATCTGCGCCCCGTGTTCGAGGGCCTCGCGGCCTGGACCGCGGCCGCGCTGGCGGCTCAGTAGCTGCGCTCGAACACGAGCCGCACGGCCTCGACGGGCCCGCCGTCGGCGCGCACACCGACCCGACCACCGTCGCCCGTGTGGATGTCGAGCCCGAAGAAGCCGCCCGCTACGCCGTCCTCGCGGAAGGCGGTCGTCCGCGCCGGGGTGCCCCTGAGGCGCTCGTCGCCGTCGATCCAGTGCCCGCGGACACCCGCGCGCAGCGTCACGGCGTCGGCCAGGCGCACAGCGACCGCGGGGCGCGCGCTGGCGCTCCACCACTCGAGTTCGACTGCCGGCTCACTGCCGTCGTCGCTCTGCGCATAGCCCAGCCGGGTCTCCAGCTCCAGGCCGACGCGCCGGGTCACGGGCCAGCGCGCGCCGGCTCTGAACGCCGCGTAGTAGCCCGTGAGCTCGAGGCCCGCCGTGGCCGCGCGTTCGCCCTGCTGGATCTCCTGGCCACCGCCCTCGAGCCCGAGCCGGAGCCAGGGCAGCGGGGACTCGAACCACGCGACGCCGATGCGGGCGATCTCGAGGCGATCGCCACCGCCATCGTCGGCGTAATCCACGGCCAGGTCGCGGCGTTCGGCGTGCAGATTCAAGCCCTGGCCGGCGGCGGGGGACAGGCCGCCCGAACCGCGCGCGTACACGCGCAGTTCGGCGGCGACCGCGGGCAGCCCGGGCAGCGCAGCGAGCACCACGGACAGGGCGCACAAGCGGTGGGGGCGGGTGCGGCGCAAGCCACGATATCTGGGGTGCATGGCTGCAGAATAGGGTGCGCAGGGCGTATACTGCAACGTGCCCTCTGCGACGACGCCGAACCCCGCCCATGCAGTGCCCGTTCTGTCATCACGGCGAGACCCGCGTGGTTGATTCGCGCCTGGCCAACGAGGGCGAGCAGGTGCGCCGGCGGCGCGTATGCGCCGCTTGCGGAGAGCGCTTCACGACCTACGAGAGCGCCGTCGACCTGGCGCTGCCGCGCATCGTCAAGCGCGACGGCTCGCGCGAGACATTCTCCGTGGACAAGCTGCGCGCGGGCGTCATGCGCGCCCTCGAGAAGCGCCCCGTGGCAACGCAGGCGATCGACGCGGCCGTCGACCGCATCCGCCGCCGGCTGCGCGCGACCGGCGAGCGCGAGCTCGACTCGCGCCGCCTGGGGGACTGGGTCATGGACGAGCTCCGCCGCCTGGACCAGGTCGCCTACATCCGCTTCGCCTCCGTGTACCGCGAATTCGAGGACGTGGCGGCGTTCCGCCAGGAGATCGAGCGCCTCGAGCGCGAGCCGCCGCTCGAGGAGGGCCGGCCGCAGCTCGATCTGCCCGGCGTGGACGAGTAGGCGCGCCGTGACGTCGGTGGCCGATTCCGAGTGGATGGCGCGCGCCCTGCGCCTGGCGCGCGCCGGGCTCTACACCAGTGACCCGAATCCGCGCGTCGGCTGTGTCCTGGTACGCGGCGATACGGTGGTCGGCGAGGCCCACCACGCCCGGGCGGGCGACGCACATGCCGAGGCCGCGGCCCTGGCCGCCGCGGGATCCGCCGCCCGCGGGGCCTGCGCGTACATCACGCTCGAGCCTTGCTGCCACCAGGGGCGGACCCCGCCGTGCACCGAGGCGCTCATCGAGGCGGGCCTGGCGCGCGTCGTCTACGCGCTGCGCGATCCCGACCCGCGCGTCAGCGGCGCGGGCGCGCGGCGCCTGCGCGAGGCGGGGGTGGCGGTCGAGCGCCTCGACGGCGCCGGCTCCGAGGCCCGGGCCCTCAACATCGGCTTCGTCAAGCGCATGGCGACCGGACGGCCGTGGATCCGCGTGAAGCTGGCGATGAGCCTGGACGGGCGCACGGCCCTGGCCTCGGGCGAGAGCCGCTGGATCACGGGCGAGGCGGCGCGCGCCGACGTCCACCGCTGGCGCGCACGCGCCTCTTGCATACTGACCGGCCGCGGCACGGTCGCCGCCGATGATCCGTCACTCACGGTGCGGCTGCCGCTCGAGGAAGCGCCCGACGAGCCGCGCGCGCCGTGGATCGCGATCGCGGACAGCGGGCTGGGCACGCCACCGGGTGCGCGGCTGTTCGACCTGCACGAGCGCGTGGTCGTGTTCACGCGCGATGCGGCCGCCCCCGGCGCCGCAGCGCTCACCGAGCGCGGCGCGCAGCTCGTGGCAGTGGCCGGCGACGCTCGGGGCATCGACCCGGCGGCGCTGTTCGCGGCGCTCGCGCGCCGCGAGGTGAACGAGCTGCACGTGGAGGCGGGGCCGACCCTCTGCGGGCGGCTGCTGGAGACGGGCTACGTCGACGAGCTGGTGGTCTACATGGCGCCGCAGGTGCTGGGCGACGCCGCGCGCGGCCTTTTCACGATGGCGCCGCTGACCTCGATGGCCGAGCGCACACGCCTGCACCTGCGCGATGTCCGCCACGTCGGCGGCGACCTGCGCATCCAGGCGCTGCCGCTGATCGACCGGGAGTAGAGCGCATGTCCACCGTCGTTGCCGTCCGTCGCGGGTGCCGCACCTGCATCGCCGCGGATTCGCTTACCACCTTCGGCGAGCAGAAGCAGTCCGCGGCCTGGGACCGGCACAGCGACAAGCTGCAGGCAGTCGACGACGGGGTGATCGCCGTCGTCGGCAGCGCGGCCCACTCGCTGGTGCTCGAGAGCATCATGCGCCACCGCCGGGTGCGCCTCGATCTGCGCGATCGCCTCGCCATCTTTGAATCCTTTCGCCGCCTCCATGCGGAACTCAAGGAACGCTATTTCCTCAATCCGAAGGACGACGGCGAGGACAACGATCCGTACGAATCGTCGCGCATCGATGCCCTGATCGCCGGGCCCTGGGGCATCTTCGGCGTCTACTCGCTGCGCGAGGTCTACGAGTATCGCCACTTCTGGGCGATCGGCTCGGGGGCGGACTACGCCCTGGGGGCGATGCATGCACGCATGGACGCCGAGGATAGCGCCGAGGCGCTCGCCGAGGCCGGGATCCGCGCCGGGGCGGAATTCGACACCGGCAGCGGCCTGCCGATGACGCTGCGCGGCTTCGAGCTGCGCGAGAACGGGGAGGACTGAGCATGTTCACGGGACTGGTCGAGGCGACGGGCCGGATCGAGCGCGTCGAGGAGCAGGGGCCGGATCGGCGCCTGTGGATCGCGCCGGGAGGGGCGCTCATGGAGGGGCTCGCCGCCGGTGACAGCATCGCCGTGTCGGGCGCCTGCCTCACGGCGGTCGAGCCCGATGCGAGCGGCTTCTGGGCGGACGTCTCGGTCGAGACGCTCGCCCACACGAGCCTGGGCGCGCGCGACGTCGGCGACCGGGTCAATCTCGAGCGGGCGCTGCTGCCGACCACGCGGCTGGGCGGGCACCTGGTGGCCGGCCATGTCGACGGGGTCGGTGAGATCGTGGATTTCCTGCCCGACGGCAGCTCGTGGCGCCTGCGCATCCGCGTCCCCGCCGCCCTTTCGCGCTATGTGGCACCCAAGGGCTCGATCTGTATCGACGGCATCAGCCTGACCGTCAACGAGGTCGAGGACGACACCTTCGGCGTCAACATCGTGCCACACACGATGGCGGTGACCACGGTCGGGGACGCCTCCGCCGGCGATCGGGTCAACATCGAGGTCGACTTGATCGCGCGCTATCTCGAGCGGCTCCTGCAGGGCGGCGAGGGCGGATCCGATGGCGTGACCCGCGAACTGCTCGCCCGCAACGGCTTCATTACGCAATAGGCGGCCCGGCCCGCCCGGGGTGCGACTGGCACGCAGCGCAACCGGTGTGTAACCTGCCGCCTCCCGGCCAGCGGGCAACGGGGGCGAACCGGCCGGGCCCGCGGCAGAGGCAGATCGACGGGGAAACCATGCAACTCGACCCGATCGAGGAGATCATCGAGGACATCCGCCGCGGGCGGATGGCCATCATCATGGACGACGAGGATCGCGAGAACGAGGGCGACCTCATCATGGCCGCCGAGGCCGTCGGCGCCCAGGACATCAACTTCATGTCGATGCACGGCCGCGGCCTGATCTGCCTGACGCTCACGCGCGAGCGCTGCCGGCAGCTGCGGCTGCCGCTGATGGTCAGTGACAATCAGACCTCGCACCGTACCAATTTCACGGTCTCGATCGAGGCCGCCGAAGGCGTGACCACCGGCATCTCGGCCGCCGACCGGGCCCGCACGGTGCAGGCGGCCGTCGACCCGGAGGCGCGCCCGGAAGACCTGCTCCAGCCGGGTCACATATTCCCCCTCATGGCGCAGACCGGCGGCGTCATCACGCGCGCGGGGCACACCGAGGCGGGCTGCGATCTCGCCCGCCTCGCCGGGCGTCAGCCGGCGGCGGTGATCGTCGAGATCCTGAACGACGACGGCACCATGGCGCGGCGTCCGGACCTCGAGCGCTTCGCGCGCGAGCACGGCATCAAGATCGGCACGATCGAGGACCTGATCCGCTACCGGATGCAGAACGAGCAGACGCTCGAATGCGTGGCCGAGACGGATTTCCCGACGACCTACGGCGATTTCCGGCTGTACGCCTACCAGGACATGATCGAGAACGGCCTGCACCTGGCGCTGGTCAAGGGACGGGTCGACCCGGAGCGGCCCACCAACGTGCGCGTGCACGTCGAGAACCTGCTGTGTGACACGCTCGGGGCCAGCCACGGCTGTGGCTGGCCGCTGCACGATGCCATGCAGCGCGTGGCGGACATGGGCGAGGGCGTCGTGGTCATCCTGCGCAAGCCCGACGACGCGCGCGCCCTCGTCCAGCGAATCCACCAGTACCAGCGCTCGTCCGGGCAACCGGAGCACGACGGCCAGCGCGAGGTACCCGAGGATCTGCGGACCTACGGCATCGGTGCGCAGATCCTCTCGGACCTCGGCGTGCGCCGCATGCGCCTGATGAGCGCGCCCAAGATCTTCCATGGCATCGCCGGCTTCGGCCTGGAGGTCGAGGAATACATCACGCACTGACGCCGGATCCGGCCCCGGCGAAGGGCTGCACATGTCTGCAAAAGCGGTTCAAGAGTGCCGCGTAAATTGCTGTATAATCATCGGGTGGAGACCGGCGCAATGAGTGACCTGCACACGATCGAGGGCGGCCGCCTGGCCACCGGGGCGCGCGTGGCCCTGGCCGTGACCCGCTTCAACGGCTTCATCACCGAGTCGCTGCTCAACGGCGCAGTCGACACGCTGCGCCACAGCGGTCTCGACGACGGCGCGCTGACAGTCGTGCGCGTCCCCGGCTGCTACGAGCTGCCGCTGGTCGTCGATCGGCTCGCCGCGAGCGGCGACTACGACGCGGTCGTGGCGCTGGGCTGCGTGATCCGCGGCGCGACCGCCCATTTCGACTACGTCGCGGGCGAGTGCAGCAGCGGCCTCGGCGAGGTCATGCGCCGCCGCGGTGTCCCGATCGCGTTCGGCGTGCTGACCACGGACACGATCGAGCAGGCGCTGGAGCGTGCGGGGATCAAGGGTGGCAACAAGGGCGCCGACGCGGCGGCCAGCGCCCTCGAGATGATCAGCCTGGTGCGCCAGCTTTGAGGGGCGCATGAGCCGATCCGAAGCCGCGATCGCCAGCGCCGGGCGTCACCGCGCCCGCGTGCTCGCGGTACAGGCCCTCTACCAGTGGCAGATCACCGCTGACGACCCGGCGGAGATCGTGGTCCAGTTCGTCGACGGGCGCGACATGAGCGGCGCCGACCTCGATTACTTCCGCGACCTGATGCGCGGGATCCCGGGCCATCTGGAGGCGGTCGACGCGGCGATTGCACCGCTGCTGCAGCGCTCCCTCGCGCTCGTCGACCCGATCGAGCGCGGCGTCCTGCGCCTGGCCTGCTTCGAGCTGCGCGAGCGCTGGGAGGTGCCGGCGCGCGTGGTGATCGACGAGTCGGTGGAGCTGACGAAGCGCTTCGGCGCGGAGCAGGGTCATCGCTTCGTCAACGGCGTCGTCGACCGCCTGGCGCACGACCTGCGTGCGCTCGAATTCAACGCACGCCCGGCGTCGCCGCCCGGTGCACCGCAAGGCTGAGCGCCCGCGCGGCGGGAGGGCACGGGTGGACGAATTCGACCTCATCGAGCGCCACCTGCGCGACCTGACACCGGCGGCCGCCCCGGTTCGGCGCGGCATCGGCGACGATTGCGCGCTCGTGACCGTGCCCGCCGGGCACGAGCTCGCGGTGTCCATCGACACCCTCCACGAGGGCATCCACTTCCCCGCGGCCACGGCGCCTGCCGACGTCGGCTTCAAGGCACTCGCGTGCGGGCTCAGCGATCTCGCCGCAACCGGGGCCGAGCCCGTCTGGTGTCTGCTCGCGCTCGGCCTGCCTGCGGGCGATCCGGACTGGGTCGCGGGGTTCGCCAACGGCTTCCGCGAGCTGGCGTCGGCCGAGGGCATGACGCTGGCGGGCGGCGACACGACGCGCGCCCATCGGCTTTCGGTGAGCGTGCAGGTGGCCGGGCATGTGCCGGCGGGCACGGCGATGGCGCGCAGTGGCGCGCGCCCGGGCGACCTGGTCTGCATCTCGGGGGCGCCGGGCGAGGCGGCGGCGGCCCTGGCCCGGGTCCTGGACGGCCATGCACCGCCGTCGCACCTGCGCGCCCGCCTCGACCGGCC
>CAZVFN010000095.1:0-10614 GCA_964626335.1 uncultured Ectothiorhodospiraceae bacterium | reverse complement strand
CAGGCGCCGCGAGGGCCGGCGAAAAGACGGCGAACTTTCGTTAAAGGGCACTAGCCGGCGGTGCCAGACCCGGCCAGCAACCGACCGAAACCCGGGATGCGCCGGTCGCACCCGCCCGCCCTCAGCATCGCGTGCAGCATCGCCTGGTTGCTCGCGATCACGGGCAGCCCGAGCCGCCCTTCCAGCGGCGCGATCACCTGGGCGGAGCGCAGCGCGGTACAGGAGATGAACACCGCGTCGGCGTCGCGCGGGTCCATCGCCAGGACCGCCCGCTCGATGGCCTCCGGCGGTACGGACGACATCTGCTGGTCCGTTTCCAGCCCGAACGTGGCGAGGCGCGACACCCGAGTGCCACCCTGCTCCAGATGCCCGACGATGATCTCGTTGACCTCGTCGACATAGGGCGTCAGCACCGCGACCCGCTCGACGCCGAGGTCGGCGAACGCCGCCTGGGCGGCGGCGAGCGGGGTCGTCACCGCGACCTCCGGGCGCCGCGCGCGGATCGTCTCCGCGACGCGTTCGGGGCCGATCGCCGCGCCGCCGGACGTGCAGCCGTAGGCGATCGCGTCGAGCGAGGTCCCGGGCAACAGCAGGTCCGCCGCCGACGCCAGTTCGTTCTCCATGGCGCGCAGCGAGGCCAGGTCGCACTGGCCGCTGTGGTGGACGCGCGTGACCAGCAGGTCGACGTCGTCCCCCGGCAGCATGCGGTGCAGTTCCGTCTCCGAGGCATGGTCGGTCGCGAGAGCGACCAGCCCGAGGCGCAGCCGTGCATTCAACGGGGTCGGTGTCCAGTCGACGCCGACCCGCTCGAGAATCGTTCCGCTGGCCCGCACTGCCGCATCACTCATGTCCGCGACCCCCGGCGCTCGCCACGGCCCGTAGTGTACGCCATTCGCCGAGCCCCGCGCTCATAGACCGTGGCGCTCGCGCAGGTGCGCCAGGAGCGCGTCGGCGCCCGTCTCGACCAGGTCGAGCACCTCCTCGAAGCCGTTCAGGGCCCCATAGTAGGGATCCGGAACCCCCCGGCCGGCGAGCTCGGCCGAGTAGTCGAGGAACAGGGCGAGCTCCGCGCGCGTGCCCGCGCCGCGCATGCCCTGCAGATCGACCAGGTTGTCGCGGTCCATCCCCAGCACGTAGTCGAAGCGCGCCAGGTCGCCGGGCTCCACCTGACGGGCCCGCACGTCGTCGAACGCATACCCGCGGCGAAGCGCTGCCTCCCGGGCACGCCGGTCGGCGGCGCGTCCCACGTGGAAATCGTGGGTGCCGGCCGAATCCATCAGGACGCGATCGGCCAGACCGGCGTCCGTGACGCGCTGGCGGAACACGCCGTGGGCCGTGGGAGATCGACAGATGTTACCCATGCAAACGAAGATCACTGAGACGTCGGGCGATTCACTCATGCGTATTCGACTCGATTGGCGGTGATCGGGCGCGGCGAACACCGGGGCAGTCCACGCTCACGGCAGCGGTGCATCCGTGGTGTCGCCCACGCACCGCGCCGGCCCCGGCGGCACCGGGCCGGGCGATGCCGCGGTCGCGGTCGCCGCCCGGGTAGCCCGCGGCCGCCGTCCCTGCGAAGGGCCCGGCAGCCACCGCCGCGACCCCACCGGGTTATTCTTACGCCGCCGCAAGCCCCCGGGCAAGGCCACGGCCGCGGCGTGCGCCAGGGGCCGCCCCTGCGCGCTGGAACGCCGACATGCGCGGATCGACAGCCAGTCCCGGCGGTCCGGACGTCGAGCGCTGCACCGCGCCCGCCGCCGCGCCGGCCCTTGCGCTCCGGTGCCGGACGCGCGTCCGCCAGCGTACAGACGCGGCACGCCCGGTCCTGTCTAGAGTGGGGGCGCATACGGACCAGTGGAGAGGGCCATGATCGGGAGCATGGCCGAGGCCAAGTCCAGGCGGAACGCAAGCTCGACGGACGACCGGCAGCATGGGCTGCACGACCACGGCAGCGTCGACGAGGCGCAAGCGGCCCTTGAAAACAGTGCGCTCCGGCACGCCGCCCTCGATGATGACAACCGCGTGCACATGGCGAAGTGGATGTGGCGCAATGACGCCTCGCCCGAGGAGGCCGCCCTCGCTTTCGGGGTCGACGCGCCGGACGGCGTCGGCTGGCCGGAGTAGGCCGGGGCTTGCGGGCAGGGGGGAGGTCGGTTGTGCCCGGCGCGTACGCTCGGGGGTGGATGAACGACTCGTCCGGGCCTCGTTCATGGGCCGGGCACGGGTTGTCCTACAGCGCCCTTTGGGTCAATGGATGCCTGACGTCGCGAGGTATACGCAGCAGGCGGGGATCGCGCGGCGCGTCCACGGGCCCACGGGCGTCGTTCTCGATCCCTGCGCTCGCGGCGATTCGCGCCCGGCGAATCGGTCGAACCCAGCCTGCCTTCTGGCGGAGGGGGTGGGATTCGAACCCACGGTGGGCGTCAGCCCACGGCGGTTTTCAAGACCGCTGCAATCGACCGCTCTGCCACCCCTCCGGCTTGCTCTGCGCCCTGCGCCGGCCACCGATGCGGGCAAACCCGGCTCATCACGCCGCAGGCGGGACGGCGCGCGCTCGCTGCGCCCGCGCCGGGTGGCCTCCCGGCCAACGGGTCGCAGGCGCGGGGGCTTGGGCACCCCGGCCGGGGCTGCGCCCCCTGCCCCGGCCCCGAATCTCGCCCGCCGCGCCGGGCCACCGGCGCGGCCCCGAACCGCGTTGCCCGGAGTGAATCCGGCGGCCCCGGCCGACGGAAAGCCGACGGGGTGCCGACGCCCGGGATCCTCGACGGCGGAATGGTAGCGCACCGGGGCCGATGCGCACACCGCGGCGCGCGGGTGACGGTTAATCCCCTTGCAAGTTGACGAACGCGCCCCTACCTGTCGAAATAGCGGCGTTGCGAGGGGCGGCGGTCCGTACCCGGTGCCGGCGCCCGCGTTTCCCAGTGGAGGAGTCCCATGAATCAGGAACGTGTACTGCGTGGAAGTAGCCAGGCCGGCGTACTTTCGACCAACAAGGTGTTGCGCAACACCTACATGCTACTGTCGATGACGCTGCTGTTCAGCGCGCTGACGGCGGGCATCGCAATGGCGCTCAATGTGGGCCAGGGGGCCGGCCTGATCTGCACGCTCGCGAGCCTTGGGATTCTATGGTTCGTCCTGCCCCGGTTCGCGAATTCGGCCGCCGGGATCGGCGTCGTGTTCGCCGTGACGGGCCTGCTCGGCTTCGGCCTCGGACCCGTGCTCAGCTACTATCTCGCGGCGCTGTCGAACGGCGGCCAGATCGTGATGACGGCGCTCGGCGGCACGGGGATCATCTTCCTCGGGTTGTCCGCCTACGCGCTGATCTCGAAGCGGGATTTCAGCTTCCTCGGCGGCTTCCTGTTTGTCGGCATCCTGGTCGCGTTCCTGGCGGGCATCGGCGCCGCGATCTTCGGCCTGTCGACGCTGTCGCTGGTGGTCTCGGCGATGTTCATCCTTTTGATGTCCGGGATGATCCTGTACCAGACCAGCGCCATCATCCACGGCGGCGAGACGAACTACGTGATGGCGACGATCACGCTCTACATCGCGATCTACAATCTGTTCCTCAGCCTCCTGCAACTGCTGGCCGCGTTTGCCGGCGAGCGCTGACCCGGCGAGGAGGCGGCCGCGTCGCATCACCGAGCCCCGCCGCGAGCGGGGCTCTTCTTTTCGGGAGGCGTGCAGATGGCGTTATGGATGCAGATCGCGTTGGGCGCGATGGCGCTGGTGGCGCTGTTCTTCTTCGGACCGATGGCGGGGCGCGCGGTCAAGGAGAGCCCGAAGGGCACGGCACAGGACTGGCTGGGCCTGCTCCTGCCGATCGGCGGGGTCGTGCTGTTCGTGATCCTGCTGATCGCGCTGGTGCAGGGGTAGCACGCCGCCCGCCCGTGCCGTGGGGGTCGCCCGCACGGGCATCCCGGATTCCGCTTCGCTGCGCCCGGCTCCGGCCCGGGGCCGAAGGCGGCTCACGACGCCCGGGCACGACCGTGCGACGCACCCCGCGGCGCGCCCGGCGAGGCGCTGGTCCGCGGGGAGGGCACGCAGCGACCGTCGCTCGCGCCCCGGGCCCGCCCTACTCCACCAAGTACTCCATGCCGCCGACGTAGGGGCGCAGGGCCTCGGGGATCCGGATCGAGCCGTCGGCCTGCTGGAAGTTCTCGACCACGGCGACCAGCGCCCGGCCGACCGCCACGCCCGAGCCGTTGAGCGTGTGCAGGTATTCCGGCTTGCGGGTCTCCGGGTTGCGCCAGCGGGCGCCCATGCGACGCGCCTGGAAATCGAGGAAATTGGAGCACGACGAGATCTCGCGGTACTGCTGCTGCCCGGGCAACCAGACCTCCAGGTCGTAGCACTTGGCGGCGGCGAAGCCGAGATCGCCGGTGCAGAGGTCGACCACGCGGTACGGCAGCTCCAGGCGCTGCAGCACGACCTCCGCATGGCCGGTGAGCGCCTCGTGCGCCTCCCAGGAGCGGCCGGGCGGCACCAGCTGGACGAGCTCGACCTTCTCGAACTGGTGCTGGCGGATCAGCCCGCGCGTATCCTTGCCGTAGGAGCCGGCCTCGGAGCGGAAGCACGGCGTGTGCGCGGTGTACTTGAGCGGCATGTCCGCCGCCTCGGTGATGCACTCGCGCGCGAGGTTGGTCACCGGCACCTCGGCCGTGGGCACCAAGTAGTAGACCGGGTCCGAGACGGTCGCGAACAGGTCCTCCTCGAACTTGGGCAGCTGCCCCGTGCCGCGGGCGCTATCGGCACTCACCATGTACGGCACGTAGACCTCGCGGTAGCCGTGCTCATGCGTCTGGATGTCCAGCATGAACTGGATCAGGGCGCGGTGCAGGCGCGCCATGGCCCCGCGCATCACGACGAAGCGCGAGCCGGCGATCCGCGTCGCCGCCTCGAAGTCCATCCAGCCGTGCGGTACGCCCAGGTCGACGTGATCGCGCGGCTCGAAGTCGAACACGGTTGGCTCGCCCCACCGGCGGATCTCCGCGTTGTCCTCGTCGTCCTCGCCCTGCGGCACGCTCGGCTCCGGGACGTTCGGGATGCCCATCAGCAGCTCGTCGAGCTCGGCCTGGACCTGCTCGAATGCCTGCTGGGCCTCCTTGAGCCGGTCACCGAGATCGGCCACCTCCGCCTTCAGGGGCTCGATGTCCTCGCCCTGCGCCTTGGCCCGGCCGATCGCCTTCGAGCGCTCGTTGCGCTGCGCTTGCAGCTCCTGCGTGCGGCTCTGCAGCTCCTTGCGCCGCTCCTCGAGCTGCGTGAAACGCTCGGTATCGAGCTGGAACCCGCGACGGGCGAGTTCGGCGGCAATCCCCTCGGGGTCGTTGCGCAGTCGTTTCGGATCGAGCATGTCCGGATTCTTCCTCCGTGTTCGCTGCGGCGCACTTCGACGCCGCTGATCGGGTCAGGCGAGCACCTGGCGCGCCACGACCACCCCGGTGAAGGCGGCGACCACGCACCCCAGCACGCTCGCAAGCGCATACACGACCGCCCGCACCGGGAATTCGCCGCTGCCGAGCTCCAGCGTCTCGAGCGCGAAGGTCGAGAACGTCGTGAACGCCCCCAGGAATCCCACCAGCAGACCCAGACGCAGCGCCGGGCCCGGCGCCAGGCGTTCGATGATCACCACGGCGAGGAACCCAATCGCGAGCGAGCCCGCGAGATTCACCGCCAGCGTGCCCCACGGGAAGTCCCGGCCGACCCAGCGGTGCACGCCCTCCGACATCAGCCAGCGGGCAACGGCGCCGAGCGCACCCCCGATGGCGATCGCGAGCCAGGCGGGCACGAGCCGGTCAGCGGTTGCCGCAGAATGCGGCGAAACCGCCGACGAAACGCTCGATGCGCGCGCGCATCCGTTCGTCCGTCAGACCGCCGTCGGCGTCGAACAGGTCGCCGGCCGAAGGCGCATACAGCGTCCCGCCGTTCCACAGGTCCACGCCCAGGGCCCGCAGCGTCGGCAGCCAGGCGTACTGCGCGGAGCGCGACCCCATGCCGCCGGCGGAGGCGCCGCCCAGCGCGAACGCCCGCCCGCGAAAGACCCGCCCGATGTCCGAGGGCGGGCGCGACAGCCAGTCGACCGCGTTCTTCAGGACCCCGGGCACGCCCTGGTTGTACTCCGGGGTGACCAGGATGACCCCGTCGGCGGCCACCAGGCGTTCCTTGAGCTCGTCGACCGCCCGCGGGATCCCGGCCTGCGCCTCGGCGTCGCCGTCGTACAGCGGGATCCCGGCGGGCGTCGTGACCTCGACCACGGTCCCGGCCGGCGCCAGCTCGGCGCAGGCGCGGGCGAGCGCGGTGTTCAGCGACCCGCTGCGGGTGCTGCCGGACAGGGCGAGCAGATTCGTCATGCCAGTCTCCCGGGCGCTGCGGCGGCAGGCGGATTATACTGCCCGGCGGCGCGCAGTGGCCAAGCGCTTGCCTGGTGCCGGCCGCGGTGATACACCGGAACCCGTGTCGATCGGTTGTCGATGCCACCCATGCGCCTGTCGTGTTTCGCCACCGGGCTCGCCCTGGCCGCCCTTGCCGGCTGCGCCGCCATGCCGGACGAGCTCGCCGGCGATTATGGCGGGCCGGCTCCGTCCGGCGCGACGGACGCCGACATCGGCGCGCCGGTGCGCTGGGGCGGGCGCCTGCTCGCGGTGATCCCGCAGGCCGAACGCTCGTGCTTCGAGATCCTCTCGCGGCCGCTGACCGAGATTGCTCGGCCGGTCGCCGAAGGGCGCCGCTCGGGGCGGCGGTTCCTCGCCTGTCGCGCGGAGTTCGCCGATCCGGCGGCCTACCCGGTCGACGGCGAGGTCACGGTGGTCGGCGAGCTCACCGGCTTCGAGACCCGCCCGGTCGGTGAATACGATTACCGCTACCCCGTGGTCCGCCTGGACGCCATCCACGCGTGGCCCGAGCGACGCGAGCTCGACCCGGACCCCCTGGCGCCGCCGAGCTGGTGGTACTACCACCGCTACGGCCACGGCTACCCGTACTACCGGTAGCGGCGCGTCAGGCGAACAGCGGCACGCGCCGGCGCTTGAACAAGGGGATCAGGGCCATGCCGGCGACGCAACCGCCGATGTGCGCCATGAATGCCACCCCGCCCCCGCCACCGGAGCCTGCCATCAACTGCTGGCCGAGCTGCAGGGCGAACCACAGCACCAGCACGACGACCGCCGGCAGACGCACCGCCTGCGACAGGTAGCCGAGCGGGATCAGCACGACCACACGAGCACGCGGGTGCAGCAGCAGGTAGCCCCCGAGCAGCCCCGAGATCGCGCCCGAAGCGCCGACCATGGGGACCTGCGAGCCCGGATCGAGCGCGAGCTGGGCCAGCGCGGCGATCACGCGGCAGACCACGTAGAACACGATGAAGCGGGCATGCCCCATCCTGTCCTCGACGTTGTCGCCGGAGTCCACAGGTAGAGCATGTTGCCGATCAGGTGCAGCCAGCCGCTGTGGAGGAACGTCGAGGTCACCACCGTGCCCGCCGGCGGCACCAGCACCAACTCGGGCGGCAGCGATGCCCGGCCCGTGAGCACCGCGGGGATCATGCCGAGGGCGTAGACCGCACGCCGGCCGGCCTCGGGGCCCAGGCCGAGCTGCCAGAGGAAAACCAGCACGCACACGCCGAGGATCGTGTAGCTGGCGATCGGCCGGATGCCGGTCGGATTGTCGTCCTTCAGCAGGATCATCGCTCCTCCGACAGCGGTCCATGGACCGGGCGGCCCAGGCCTGGTGTGCGTCCGCGTCGGCCCCGGGCGATCGACCCGCCAGCGGGGCACGCGCACAGCCTCCGGGGCGGCGTGACACGCCGCCGCGCGCCTCGCCACGCGGATTGCGCAAGTGTACTGAACGCTTCCTGCGCGAGGGCTTGTTCCGGCGCACGGAAGCGCCATAATCCAGTCCGCACCCGGTACCGTTGCGTCGTCGAGCTCGCCGCCATGAATCGTTCGCCCGCGCTGGCCGTGTTCGCCTCGGGACTCGCGCTGCTCGCCCTGGCGCTGACGATTCTGCCCTTCCAGGCGCGCCTGGCCGGCCTGATCGACCTGGGCTACTGGGCAGGGCTGGAAACCCTGCGCGCGCCCGTGGTCGTGGCGGTGATCCTGTCGCTGCTCGCCGCTGCCGCCTGCTCGCGCTGGCGGCATCCGGCCGCGGCCGTGCTGCTGCTCACCGTCGCCCTCGGCACGGCGGCCGCCACCGCGGTGATGGTCGCGCTCCCGAGGCTGCTGTCCATGGCGCCGGCACGGATTGCGCTCATGCCGCCGTAGTGCCCCGTGCACCCGCCGGGGGACACCCTGGGTGAGTGTTGGCCGAGGACACCCGTGCGCGCGCGATGGGGCACAGGCGCTCGCGGAGCAGCCCTATCCAGCCCCCGTGCTCCGCCCAGCCGTACCGCGGCCCTGACCGCGAACCGACGGCGCCGGCGTTCCACCATCCCGATCGCGCGCGCCCGCTGGTACAGCGGTCGCCTCGACTCACAACCGCGCACGGATAGCACCGTCCGGGCAACCGCGGGGTCGACTGTACGCGAACCCGGTGCCCCGCCGACGCCGAGCGTCCCCGGAGGACCGCCTAACCCTGACGGCCCTCGATAGCGCTCAACAGGACCGCGACGGCGAGGCCGAGGCGCCGATCGAGCGCCCGGTGCACGTCGCCGCCGAAATCGACCTCGAGGCGCAGGACGAGCGGGTTGAAACGTTGGCAGTAGGTGGCGACCGTGCGGGAGCCCATCTCGAGGTGGTAGCGCTGCGGCATCAGCAGCGCCGCGACGTCGATGAACCGGCGCACGACCCCTTTGAGGCTGGAATCCTCGGTCAGTTCGCCGATGACCCGCCCGTGCGCGTCCAGGACGTCCCAGTGGTCGCGCATGAAGGTCGAGCTCAGCCCCCGGCGCTTGAGCGTGCCGACGTGCTCGCCCGACACCGCATCGTGGACATCGTAGGCCCCCGAGAAGTCGAGCACGCTCTGCGTCGCGATCCGCAGGAGCTCCCGGCCCATGCCCTCATCCGCATACAGCCGGATGTCTTCCCTGAGGCGGAACCGCTTCTGCTCCGTGTAGAGCACGAGGCGGTCCCGCGGGTCGTGGATACGAAAGGCACCGCCGAAGAGCCGCAGCAGCTGCGCGCGCACCAGGTAGCGCGGATGGTCGAACCGGGCGCGGTCGGTGAGGTCGCTGGATGCGTCCATCGGCGGACTCCATGCACGCGCCCGGCCAGCGGGTGGGTGGGCGGCGCGCGATGATGCCCGGCCCGGCCGCCGCAGGGAAGCGGGATCCAGGATGGACACAAAAACTGTATTTTTGTACAGTCATCGCGATGGAGGAAGACGAGCGCCATGTTCGCAAGGGGCGGGGTGCCCTGTCGGCGCCGCCCGGGCGTTTCGAGGTCACGACCGCCGAGGCGATCGACGACGGCTGGGGCAGTCTCGACGAGCCCGAGCCGGCACCGGCAACGACGGTCGGCATCGATCACCCGCGCCGGGTCATCGCCTGGAACGATTCGCCCGACGTGCCGTTCGATCGCTCGATCAACCCGTACCGCGGTTGCGAGCACGGCTGCGTCTACTGCTTCGCGCGCCCGAGCCACGCCTATTACGGCCTTTCGCCGGGCACGGACTTCGAGACCCGGCTGTTCTCCAAGGCGGGCGCCGCCGAGCGCCTCGAGGAGGCGCTGCGCGCGCCGCGCTACCAGGCTGCCCCCCTGACGCTCGGGGCGAACACGGATCCGTACCAGCCGATCGAGCGCAGCCACGGCGTCACGCGCTCCGTCCTGGCCATGCTGGCCGAGTACCGGCATCCGGTCAGCATCGTCACCAAGGGCTCGCTCGTCGAGCGCGACATCGATCTCCTGGGTGAGCTGGCCCGCCACGACGCCGCCTCGGTCACGGTCAGCCTGACCAGTCTCGACGGCGGCCTCAAGCGCGCGCTCGAGCCGCGCGCCGCGGGCCCGCGACGGCGCCTGCGCACCATCGAGCGCCTCGCAGCGGCCGGCATCCCCGTGGGCACGCTGATCGCCCCCGTCATCCCGGCGCTGACCGACGCGGAAATGGAGTCGCTGATCGCGGCCGCCGCGGGCGCCGGCGCCGTCAGCGCGGGCTACGTGCTGCTGCGCCTGCCGCACGAAGTGGAATCCCTGTTCACGGAGTGGCTGCGGGTACACTACCCCGACCGCGCGGAACGCGTGCTCAATCACCTGCGCGCTGCCCACGGCGGGGCCTGTTACGACGCCACCTTCGGCCACCGCATGCAGGGCGCGGGCGCGTACGCCGACCTGCTCGCCCAGCGCTTTCGCGTGGCCTGCCGCAAGGCGGGCATCGATCCGCAGCACCGGATCGCCCTGTCCGCCGCGGCGTTCCGCCGACCGGCGCGCGGTGGCGACCAGATGGCCCTGTTCTCGGCCACCGAGGGGCCCGCCTGAGTCACGTTCGGCGCCCCGAACACGCGTGCCAGTGGCCGCGCGTCATGTGCCCGGGCGCGGGCCTCGCCACGGTTGCTAACACTGTTTGATGACTTGCGCTCACCGAGGGCGCAACGGCGGAGTTCCACGGGCAAGGCGCCGCCGAGCCGACCTCAGAGATAGGGCGAGAACAGCCAGCAGGCCGCGTCGCGCACCCGTTCCGGCAGCGGGC
>CAZVFN010000094.1:0-10759 GCA_964626335.1 uncultured Ectothiorhodospiraceae bacterium | reverse complement strand
CGCGGCGGGCCCCGATGCGGCGTCGGCGCCCGGGCTTTCCGCCGCGTGCGCGGCGGGGTCGGCCTCCGGGCGGTGGTCGCCGGCGGCGTCGGTCGCGGCACCGGCGGTGCCCGTTTCGAAATCGAAGCCGTCGAGGTCGGCATCCGTGATGTCGAGGTCGGGCTCGCTGCCGCGCGCTTGAGCGACGGCGTCGCGCCCGAGGCCGCGGCGCGCGCGCTCGAACAGGCTCTCCCGGCCCGTTGCCCCGTCCTGCTGCCGCCCGCGCCAGTAGATCGCCCCGATCAGGGCGAGACCGGCCAGCAGGAGAATCCAGCGCAGCGCGTCCATGCGGGGGCCAATCAGGCCTCGGCGAAGTCCGCGGCCTCGACGACGTCGACCGCCACCAGGCGAGAGACACCGGCTTCACGCATGGTCACCCCCGTGAGCTGATCGGACAGCTCCATGGTCTGCTTGTTGTGCGTGATGAAGATGAACTGCACGCGATCGGACATCTCGCGCACGAGATCACAGTAGCGAGCCACGTTGGCATCGTCCAGCGGCGCATCGACCTCGTCGAGCATGCAGAACGGGGCGGGATTCAACTCGAAGAAAGCGAACACCAGCGCCACCGCCGTGAGCGCCTTCTCGCCGCCGGACAGCAGATGGATATTGGACACGCGCTTGCCCGGCGGGCGGGCCATGATCGACACGCCGGTGGACAGCAGATCCTCGCCCGTCATCTCCAGGTGCGCCTGGCCACCGCCGAACAATCGCGGGAACAGGCCCTGGAGCTGCTGGTTGACGGTGTCGAAGGTCTGCTTGAAGCGCTGCCGCGTCTCGCGGTCGATGCGCGCGATCGCGTTCTCCAGTGTCTCCAGCGCCTGTGTCACGTCGCTGTACTGCTGATCCAGGTATTCCTTGCGCCGCGTCTGCTCGTCGTACTCGTCGATCGCGGCCAGGTTGACCGGCCCCAGCCGCTCGATCCTGCGCCCGAGCTGCTCGACGTGGGCCTGCCAGTCCTCGGCCGTGGCCGACGCCGGCAGTGACGCCAGCAGCGGCTCCGCCTCGCGCTCGACCGCCGTCAGCTGCTCCTCGACCGTCTGGCGCCGCGTGCGGGTCTCCTGCGCCGCCATCTGCTCGGTGCTCACGCGCTCGCGGATCTCGCCCGCACGGCGCTCGCAGTCACTGCGCTGCTGTTCGAGCGCGCGCATGCGCTGCTCCACCGACTCGACGCGCGTGCGGGCCTGGCTCATCTCGTTCTCGATCTCGACACGCTGGGCGAGCCTGTTCTCCAGGTCCGCCTCGAGTTCGCGGATGGGCGCGTCGCTGCCGTCGAGGGTCGCCCGCAGGTCGTCGCGACGCTGGCGCAGCTGCTCCAGCCGCGCCTGCATCCGCTCGAGGTTCTGCGCGGTCGCCTCGCGCGAGCTCTTGGTCGACTCGACCCGAAGCTCGACGCGATGGCCCGCGTCCTGGTCGGCGCGCGCCTGTTCGCGCGCCTCTTCGAGCTCGCGCGCCAGGCGCTCGCGGCGTTCCTGCAGTTCGCGGCGTTCGCCCTCGAGGGCCTCGCTCTGCTCGAGTGCCCGGTTGCGCGCCCGTTCGGCCGTGCGCATCTCGTCGGTCTCGCGCTCGATCTGCTCGCGCAGCTCGCGCGCCTCTTCTTCGAGGCGCTCGCGGCGCTGACCGATCTGCTCGTGACGCATGCGCCGCCCTTCGAGTCGGGAACCGAGATCGGCGTGCTCGCGGTGGGCCCGGTTGAGGGCCTGCTGGATGCCCTCGCGCTCGCCCTCGAGCTCGCGCACGCGCTCCGACAGGCGCTCCACCTCCGCTTCCAGCTCGCGCACACGGGCCTGCGCGCGCTCGACACCCGTCCGGGCCTCGGCCAGTTCCTGTTCGCGGCGCAGCACGCCCGCCTCGTCGTCGGCCGCCCGGGCGAACCGCATCCAGTTCGCGCCCATCCAGACGCCGTCCGGCGTGACCACGGAGCCCCCGCCGGGCAGCGAACCCCGTTGCGCCAGCGCCGTGTCGACGTCGGGCGCGGTGCGCACCTGGCCCAGCAGACCGGCGAGCGCGGCATTCGCGTCGACGCGGTCGAGCAGGCGCTCGGCGTCGCCATCGGGCACGCTCACGGGCCGCGCGTCGATCACGCTGACCCCGCCCGCCTCGAGCGCCCCGACGGCCGCGGCCACCGGATCGAGATCATCGACGCAAACGGCCTCGAGGAACGGGCCGAGCACGACCTCGACCGCACGCTCCCAGCCGGGCTGCACCGCGAGCTCGTGGGCGAGGCGCGGCCGCTCGGCGATGCCCCGCTGCTGGAGCCACTCGATGACGTGCTCGTCGGACTGGCCCAGCGCGGCGTTCTGCAGGGCCTCGAGCGAGGTGACGCGCGCGGACAGCTCCTGCTGCTCGGCGCGGGCGTTCTCGAGCCGCGTACGCACGTCCGCCTGCTCGCCACGGGCCTGCTCGAGCGCCTCGGCGTTGGCATCCAGGCGGCCCTGCAGCCGCGTGGTCTCCTCGCTCGCCTCCGCCTCCTGGCGCACCAGGGCCTCGATCTCGTGTTCGAGGTCGCCGGGGTCCAGCTGCGCGGCCTCCTCCTCGATCCGCTGCAGGCGCTGGCTCGCCTGCTCGATGTGGCGCTCGAGCTGCTCCATGCGCGAGCGCTGGACCTGGGCCGTCTGCGCCGGCTCGGCCGCGCGCCGGTTGAAATCGTCCCACTCGGCCTGCCATTGCCGCATGGCCTGCTCGGCGGCCTCGAGGGCGGCGCTCGAAGCGTCGCGGCTCGCCCGCAGGCGCTCGTGCTCGGGGCGGTCCTCGGCGAGCGCGGCATCGAGCTGCTCGAGGCGCTCGCGATCGGCGCGCACCTGCTCCTCGGTCTCGGCCAGCTCGCGCTCGACCTGCTCGAGCTCATCACGACTGCGCTGGCGGGCGTCCTTGCTGTACTGGATCTGCTGCTCGGTGGACGAGATCTCGGCGCCGATCCGGTAGTAACGGGCCTGCACGGCGTTGAAGGCCTCGGTCGCGTCGTGGTGCTCCTCGCGCGCGGACTCGATCTCGGACTCGGCCCGGCGCTGCTCGGCCACCACCTCCTCGAGGGCGGTGCGCTCGGCCGCAAGGCGGCGTTCACGCTCATCCAGCTCGTCGGCCATGGCGCGCCAGCGCAGCGCCAGCAGCTGGGCATGGCGGTCGCGCTCCTCGGCCTTGAGCTCGCGGTAGTTCTCCGCCGTGCGCTTCTGGCGGGCGAGGTGCTCGAGGTGCTTCGCCACCTCGTCGCGCAGATCGGTCAGGCGCTCGAGGTTCTCGCGCGTGTGGCGGATGCGATTCTCGGTCTCGCGCCGGCGCTCCTTGTACTTGGAGATCCCCGCCGCTTCCTCGAGGTAGACCCGCATGTCTTCCGGCCTGGCCTCGATCAGCCGCGAGATCATCCCCTGCTCGATGATGGCGTAGCTGCGCGGCCCGAGGCCCGTGCCGAGGAAGATGTCGGTGATGTCGCGGCGGCGGCAGCGCGTGTTGTTGAGGTAGTAGTTCGAGTTGCCCTCGCGGTTGACCACGCGCTTGACCGAGATCTCGTTGTAGGCGGCGTACGCCCCCGCGAGGCCACCGGCGGTGTTGTCGAACACCAGCTCGACCGAGGCCTGGCCGACCGGCTTGCGCTGGGAGGAGCCATTGAAGATCACGTCCTCCATGGAACCACCCCGCAGGTGCTTGGCCGAGGACTCGCCCATGACCCAGCGCACCGCGTCGATCACGTTCGACTTGCCGCAGCCGTTCGGGCCCACGACGCCGACCAGGTTGGACGGGAAGTGCACGGTCGCGGGGTCGACGAACGACTTGAAGCCGGCGAGCTTGATCTTGCTCAATCGCATGCGCGGGAGACTTCCTGGCGTCGGGCGGGCCCGCCCCGGCGGCGGGCCGAAAGCCGGGCATTATTGCCCGCGCCCTCCGTGCCCGGCAAGGCGACCGGGGCCCCGGAGGCCGGGGATCGGGGTTCTCGCCAAGGCGCGAACCCGAGTCCGCGTCGAAACGCCCCCGGTGGGTGATGCGAGCCGGCGGCGCATCGGTGATAATGCACGTCCGACGCCGCGCCGGACCGCGCCCATGACGACGCAGCCCTCGAAGACGCTCGAGACCTTCGACAACCCGCGCCCGGGGCGCGACTACACGATCCGGATGACCATCCCGGAGTTCACGTGCCTGTGCCCGAAGACCGGCCAGCCGGATTTCGCGACCTTCGAGCTGGAATACGTGCCGGAAGCACGCTGTGTCGAGCTCAAGGCCCTCAAGCTGTACATGTGGTCGTTTCGCGATGAGGGTCACTTCCACGAGGACGTGACCAACCGCATCTGCGACGACCTGGTGGCGACCCTCGCGCCGCGCTTCCTGCGCCTGACCGGCCGCTTCAACGTCCGCGGCGGCGTCTACACCACAGTGGTCGCCGAGCACCGCGCCGAGGGCTGGACGGCGGCGGCGCCCGTCTCGCTGCCGTAGGGGCGTTGCGGGTGTGCTCGGGTTCCCGCCGGGGCGCGAACGGCGCCAAGGGACGCGCCGGCATGCATGCGCCCGCGCGGCGTCGCGGAGGACGTGGAGAGACGCCGGGGCTCGCCGGGGTATCGGCTGCAACGGCACAGCGCTACGATCCGGGCGAGCGGGGAGGCGTGTCCCGCTCCGCGACCGTGGCCGCTTTGACGGGGGGACCGCCAAAGCGCTCTCACGGGCGCGGGCGCGCCTGCGCCGCAGGCGAACACGCGCAGCCGATCTGCTTGGCAGGCGATGGCGATGACCCGAGCGGAATCACGCGTATCCGCAACACCCGTGCAATGAACGCACTCCGGGATGGACCGCCCCGGGGTGCGCGCGTTGGCTTCGCGAAAGCGCGCCCGCGCGCGCGGCTCGCCCCGCCGCGATCGCCTGTATCTCGGCGCGCCCTCCGCGACTCTGCGACAGACCGCCCTTGCCTCGCGATCCCTGGCGCCCTTCGCGCCGTGGCGAGACCCCAGCGCATGGTTTCCGGGACCCGCGGACAATGACCGTCAAGCTCGTCATCGCCACGCGCAAGGGGCTGTTCATCGCGCGCAGCGAGGACCGCGCCCGGTGGACGCTCGACGGCCCCCACATCGCGGGCTACGAGATCCAGAGCGCCTGGCTCGACCCGCGCGATCCGTGCCGCGGCTACGCGGCGGCGCACCATCCCGTGTGGGGGATACACGTGTACGCCACCCGGGATGGCGGCTCGAGCTGGGAGCCGCTGCCGGCCCTCCCGCGGCACCGCGCCGACGAGGGCCCGGACAGCATCCGGACGCTGTGGTGTCTCGCCCCCGGGCCAACGGACAAGCCCGACACGCTCTACGCCGGGATCGAGCCCCCCGGTTTCTTCGTCAGTCACGACGGCGGCCACGCCTGGCATCGCCAGGCCGGCTTCGACGCGCACCCGACCGCCGAGCGGTGGCATCCGGCGAAGGGCGGGCTCGCGGTGCATTCCGTCCAGCTCGACGCCGAGCGCCCGGGGCGGCTCTATGCCGCGCTCTGCGCGGGCGGCTGCTATCGCTCCGACGACGCCGGCGAGACCTGGGCACCGATCAACGCCGGCGTGCGCGCCCCCTACCTGGCCGAGCCCTACCCCGTCGCCGGGCACAACGAGCACCGCCTGGTGGCGCATCCCCGCCGCGGCGGGCGGCTGTTCCGCCAGAGCCACGTCGGCACCTGGATCAGCGACGACGCGGGCGACAGCTGGCGCGAGATCACGGCCGGGCTGCCGAGCGACTTCGGCTACGCCCTCGCCACCGATGGCGCGGCGCCGGACACCCTGTTCTGCATCCCCGAGGCGAGCACGCAGATGCGCTTCCCCGTCGACGGACGCCTGCGCGTGTATCGCACGGAGGACGCCGGCGGGCACTGGCAGGCGCTGACACGGGGGCTGCCGCAGGCGCACGTGTACGTCACGATCCTGCGCGACGGGCTGGACAGCGACCACCTGGACCCGCTCGGCCTCTATTTCGGCACCTCGGGCGGGCATGTCTTCGCCAGCCACGACCGCGGCGAGCACTGGCAGCAGCTGCTGGACTACCTGCCGCCGATCCTGGGCGTGCGCGCAACGCGGGTGGCCTGATGAGCGAACGCCTGCTGGACGCCCTCGGTGCCCGTCGCGGCATCGTCGCGGCGGTGGGGGCCGGCGGCAAGAAGACCACGCTGTACGCCCTCGCCCGGGCGCACCCCGGGCGCGTCGGCTTCACGGCCACGGTCTTCACCGCCCGTTTCTCGCGCCGCCTCGAGGCGCGCGCGCTCGTCACCGAGCGCGCGGACCTGCCGACGGCACTGGCCGAGCTCGGCGATGTGCGCCGCGTGGCCTACGCGCGGCCGAGCGAGAAGGCCGGGCGCCTCGCGGGGATCGAGCCCGGGCAGGTGGCCGCCTGCCACGCCGCGGGCTTCGATCTCACCCTGGTCAAGGCGGACGGAGCGCGCCTGCGCTCGATCAAGGCGCCGCGCGACGACGAGCCGCGGCTGCCCCCGGAGGTCGACACGGTGCTGTACATCGTCTCCGCCGCCGCCCTCGGTGAGCCGCTCGACGAGCGCATCGCGCACCGCCCCGAGCGCGTGGCCGCCGTCACGGGGCTGTGCCCCGGCGACCCGATCACGCCGGCCGGCGTCGGGCGCCTGCTGGGCGCGGAAACGGGCGCGCTGCAGGGCATCCCCGCGCGCGCCCGAGCGATCGGCGTCATCAATGCGGTCGACGACGCCGCCCGCCGCGACGCCGCGCGCGAGGCGGCGCGCGTCGCGCTGGCGTCCAGCGCCCGGCTGGAGCGCATCGTTCTCACCTGCCATCAGGGCGAAGCGGAGCCGCTGGTCGAAGTGATCGAGCGATCGTGAGTGCGCCCGGACACCTTGCTAGAATCCGGGACCCGGTCGAGGGGGTGAGCCCGCCATGGCGACAGTGACCCTGCGGATCCCGACACCGCTGCAACCGTATGCGGATGGACACGGCGAGCTGACGGGCGAAGCCGAGCGGGTCGGCGAGCTGTTCGAGCGCCTGGCCACGGAGCACTCGGCGCTGGTCCAGCGGATCCGCACGCGCGACGGCGAACTGCGGCCCTACGTGAACGTCTTCGTGCGCCACACCGACATCCGTGAACTCGACGGCCTCGACACCGCGCTCGAGGACGGCGACGAGGTCATCGTCATGCCCTCGGTCGCAGGGGGTTGATGCCGCCGCGGCTGCACCTGAGCAGGCGCCACCTGGGGCGCCTGCGGGCGCTGGCCGAAGCCGCCTGGCCGCACGAGGCCTGCGGCCTGATCGAGACGGCGCACCCCGGGCGCGTGCGGGCCGTGCACGTGCTGCGCAACCACCACGACGAACCGACGCATCGCTTCACGATCGATCCCGAGGCCTACCTGTGGCTGGAACGCGCCGCCGGGGCGCGGGGTCACACCATCGGCGGGGTGTGGCATTCGCATCCGCACGGCGACCCGCAGCCGTCGCCGCGCGACCGCGAGCAGGCCTGGCCCGGCTGGAGTTACCTGATCGCCGGTGTTACAACCGGACACATGAACGATCTGCGTTGCTGGCGAGTGGGACGCGACGGCGGCGTCGCCGAGGTCCCGCTCCGGTTGTGGCCCTGAGCAGCCCCTGCCCGCCCCGCAACGGCCCGCGACATGGAGCATCCGACGATGAGCGCGCGCGACCAGCGGCTGCAGCAGCTGCGAGACGAAGTACCGGAGGTTGCGCCCGGCGAGGCGCAGGAACTGGCGCGCGCGGGCGCCGCCCTGATCGACGTGCGCGAACCCGACGAGATCGGCCAGGGCAGCCCCGGCGGTGCGCTCCGCCTCGGCCGCGGCTACCTCGAGCTGCGCATCGAACAGCAGGTCCCCGAGACCGGGCGCACGCTGCTCGTGATGTGCGGCGGCGGCACGCGCTCGCTGTTCGCCGCCGACAGCCTGCGGCGGATGGGCTACAGCGACGTGCGCTCCGTCGCCGGCGGCTTCAACCGCTGGAAGAACGAGGGCCTGCCGTTCGAGATCCCGCGCGTACTCGACGCGGACGCGCGCGCCCGCTACGCGCGCCAGCTGAGCCTGCCCGAGGTGGGCGAAGCGGGCCAGGCGCGTCTGAACGACGCGCGCGTGCTGCTGATCGGTGCCGGCGGCCTGGGCTCGCCGGCGGCGCTCTACCTCGCCGCCGCCGGCGTCGGCACGCTCGGCATCGTCGATCACGACACGGTCGATCGCAGCAACCTGCAGCGCCAGATCCTGCATGCGGACGCGCGCGTCGGCATGTCCAAGATCGAGTCCGCGCGCGCGTCGATCGGGGCACTCAACCCGGCCGTAGCCGTCGCCGGGCACGCGGAGCGGCTGACGTCGGACAACGTCGAGCGCATCCTCGGCGGCTACGACGTCGTCGTCGACGGCTCGGACAATTTCGCCACGCGCTACCTCGTCAACGACGCCTGCGTGAAGCTCGGGCTGCCGAACGTCCACGGGGCGGTGTTCCGCTTCGACGGCCAGGCGTCGGTATTCTGGCCGGGCGGGCCCGACGGCGGACCCTGCTACCGCTGCCTCTATCCCGAGCCACCGCCGCCCGACCAGGCACCGTCCTGCGCCGAGGCGGGCGTGATGGGGGTCCTGCCCGGCCTGATCGGCACACTGCAGGCGCTGGAGGCGCTCAAGATCCTGCTCGGGCGGGGGCGCACGCTGACCGGTCGACTGCTCTGCGTCGACGGACTCGGCGGGGATTTCCGCGAACTGCGGGTACGCCGGGATCCGCAATGCCGCTACTGCGGGGCCGAGGCGTTCCCGGGCTACATCGACTACCAGGCGTTCTGCAGCGCCGGGGCCTGATCCCGGCGGGACCGGCGAGCGCGCCGCCGGCCCCGCGGGACAACGACCTACTGCGTGGAGATCTCGACGCGGCGGTTCTGGGCGCGCCCGTCCGCCGTGTCGTTGCTCGCGACCGGGTTCTGCTCACCGCGACCGGGGACGTCCAGCCGGGCGGGGTCGATGCCGCGCTCGCGGAGATCGTCCGCGCCCGACTGCGCCCGGCGACGCGACAGGTCCCGGTTGTCGTCCGCGTCGCCCAGATTGTCCGTGTAGCCCACGATCAAGAGCGTCTCGCTGCCGGGCGTGGCGCGGATCCGGTCGGTCAGCTCGTCGAGCCGGGGCTTGAGCGAGTCGGGCCGTTCGGCACTGTCGGTGGCGAAGTTGGCGCCGCTCAGGCTCACCTCGATGCGGCTGTCGATCGCGCAGTCCGTGTCATCGACCTCGCGGCCGGACTCGGTGCCCGGACAGGCATCCGCGGTGTCCGGCACGCCGTCGTCGTCAGCATCGGCCACGCAGCCCATCGCGTCGACGCTGCTGCCCGCCGGCGTGCCCGGGCAGGCATCCCGGTCGTCGGCGACGCCGTCGCCGTCACTGTCGGGCGGCTCGGTTGCCGCGACCCGATCCTCGACCGGCTCCTCGCTGCTTGCATCGAGATCACCGCACTCGCGCGCGCACTCGGTCTGGTCGCCCTCGGCCGGGAACCGGCTGCGCCAGCATTCGCCGCAACCCGTGCGCCGGACTTCGCCGTAGGCGTTGACCACATAGCCCTTGCGCCCGTCAACGCGGCCGTTCGCATGCTATCTTGTACGATTACGGCCCGCACGGGCCCTGCAAGCGTCCCGGGGAGCATTACGCAATGCGAAGATTGGCCCTCCCGACCTCCTCCGCGCTGGCCGCGACGATCACGCTCGCCGCGGCCGTTGTCTCGCCTCCGGTCGCCGCCGCCGAATTCTTCACCATCGGCACCGGCGGCGTCACCGGCGTGTACTACCCGGCCGGCGGCGCGATCTGTCGCTTCGTCAATCGCGATCGCGACGAGCACGGTCTGCGCTGCTCGGTCGAGAGTACCGGCGGGTCCGTCTACAACCTGAACACGCTGCGCGCGGGCGAACTCGACTTCGGCGTGGTCCAGTCGGACCTGCAGTACTATGCCTACAACGGCGAGGCCCGCTTCTCCGACCAGGGCCCGTTCAGGAAGCTGCGGGCCGTGTTCTCGCTGCATCCCGAGCCGTTCACCGTGGTCGCCCGGGCCGACGCCGGGATCGAGGCCTTCGACGACCTCGAGGGCAAGCGCGTCAATGTGGGCAACCCCGGCTCCGGCCAGCGGGCGAACATGGAGGAGCTCATGGGGCGCAAGGGCTGGACCATGGACGACTTCGCGCTCGCCGCCGAGCTCAAGCCGGCGGAGATGCCGCGCGCGCTCTGCGACAACAAGATCGACGCCTTCGTCTACGTCGTCGGCCATCCCTCCGGCGCCATCAAGGAGGCCGCGACGACCTGCGACATCAACCTGGTCGACGTCGACGGGCCCGAGGCGCGTGCGTTGGTCGAGGAGCATTCGTTCTACCGGCGGGCGACGATTCCGGCCGGCATGTACGGTGACACTGCCGCACGGACGGTGACCTATGGGGTCGGTGCCACGCTCGTCGCGAGCGCGGACGTCGACGACCGGGTCGTCTACGAGACGGTGCGCGCGGTGTTCCGCAATCTCGAGCAGTTCAAGTCGCTGCACCCGGCGTTCGGGATCCTGGACAAGCGGGCGATGGTCACCGGGGGCCTGTCGGCGCCGCTGCACGCCGGCGCCCGCAAGTACTACCAAGAGGCGGGCCTGCTGGACGAATGATCCCCGGGGTCCGTTGACGCACCCCGCGGGCGCAGTGTTGCGAGCACCGCAAGACGCCCCGCTGGCGCGCCGTGTCGCCACGCGGGCGGCGGGCGGTGGAGCGCGGTGCCCGCCCGCCGGGGCAGCCGCGCGCGC
>CAZVFN010000093.1:0-10954 GCA_964626335.1 uncultured Ectothiorhodospiraceae bacterium | reverse complement strand
GGCCGGCGGCGGCGGCCCGGGTCGTCACCGGGGCCTGGGGAGTCGCTCGAGCGGGCCCTGCCGCCGCGAGCGCGTGGCGCAACGCGCGGATCGGCTCGACCGCAGCGCGCGCACGCGGGTGCCGGTGGCAGTCGAGCGATCGGAAAGGGGGGCGGGCGCCGGGGCGCGCGCGGCCAGCCCCGCGATGCCCCGCCGAGCAGGCCCGGCGAACCGCCGTTGAAGGAGGCTAGTGCCCGTCCGGGAAACCCTGTACCGACTGCGCACGTGCCACAGCGGCATCGTTTGGCGGGCGCTCAACTCACAGGGGCACCCCCATGCTCGCTTCACGCTCGCCAAGACCTGCTCGCTGTCCCACGCGCTCGCGACGGCGCAAATTCCTCGGACAGGCTCCTAGCTGATGATCTCGGCGGTCTCGGCGTAGGAGATCGGCGCGCTGGCGGCGTCGTCGAACGTCACCTGTTCCCAGGCGGATGCATCGGCCACGAGGCGGCACAGGAGCTCGTTGTTGAGGGCGTGGCCCGACTTGTAGCCCTCGAAGGCGCCGATCAGGCTGTGACCGAGCAGGTACAGGTCGCCGATGACGTCGAGGATCTTGTGCTTGACGAACTCGTCCTCGTAGCGCAGTCCGTCCTCGTTCAGCACGCGGTAGTCGTCCACCACGATCGCGTTGTCGAGGCTGCCGCCGAGCGCCAGGTTGCGCGCCCGCATCGCCTCGATGTCCTTCATGAATCCGAACGTACGCGCGCGACTGATCTCCTTGACGAACGACGTCGTGGAGAAATCGACCGACGCGTGCTGGCTCGAGCCGTTGAACAGGGGATGATCGAATGCCACCGTGAACGCCACCTTGAAGCCGCTGTAGGGCTCGAAGCGGGCGAACTTGCCGCCCTCGCCCTCCACCGACACGGGCTTGCGGATGCGGATGAACTTCTTGGCGGCGTTCTGCTCGACGATCCCGGCGGACTGGACCAGGAAGACGAACGGACCGGCGCTGCCGTCCATGATCGGCACCTCGGGCGCGCTCAGATCGACATGGGCGTTGTCGATGCCGAGGCCCGCCATCGCCGACAACAGGTGCTCGACCGTCGAAACGCGCACCCCGTCCACCAGCAGCGTCGTGTTGAGCACGGTCTCGCCGACGTGGAACGGGTTGGCCGCGATGACGCGGGGCTCGTCGAAGTCGACCCGCCGGAACACGATGCCGGTGTCGGGCGCCGCGGGCCGCAGGGTCAGGTAGACCTTCTCGCCGGTATGCAGGCCAACGCCCGTCGCCCGAATGGCGTTCTTCAGTGTTCGCTGGCGGATCACTCGAGGACTACTCCCTGGGGCGGGCCGGAGGCGATGCGGCCAAACCGAGCATTATAGGGCCTGTCAAGCGGTTTGGACAGGCCGGCCCCGATGAATTGCCGCGCGACAATAGCATCCGACCGGCCGGCAGCCGCGTGAAGCCCGTCACAGTCCGCGATCCGCGGCCGTCAGTCGGCCTGACGGCGGAGGAACGCGGGGATGTCGAGATACTCGATGTCCTCTTCCCTGCCCCCCTGGTTGAGCCCGTCGCCGGCCGCCCGCCGCTGGGTCCGCATCACGGTCGGCTGTTCCATGCGCCCGTAGTCCACCTCGCCATCCGCGTTGCGCGCCACGGCACGCGGGCGCTGCGGTTGCTGCTGGGGCTGGCCCAGGCCCGTGGCGACCACGGTCACGCGCAGCTCGTCCTCCATCTCCGGGTCGATCACGGTGCCGACCACGACCTGCGCATCCTCCGACGAGAACTGGCGGATGGTCGTGCCGACCTCCTCGAACTCGCCGATCGCCATGTCCATGCCGGCGGATACGTTCACCAGGATGCCGCGCGCGCCGGACAGGTGCACGTCCTCGAGCAGCGGGCTGTTGATCGCCGCCTCGGCCGCCTCGCGCGCCCGCTCCTCGCCGGTGCCGACACCCGAGCCCATCATGGCCATGCCCATCTCCGACATCACGGTCTTGACGTCCGCGAAGTCGACGTTGATCAGGCCCGGCCGCGTGATCAGCTCGGCAATGCCCTGCACCGCGCCCTGCAGGACTTCGTTGGCGGAGCCGAACGCATCGAGCAGGGTCATGTTCTTGCCGAGCACCGTCAGCAGCTTCTCGTTCGGGATCGTGATCAGCGAATCGACGTGCTGCTGCAGCTCCGCGATGCCGTCGGTCGCGACCTTCATGCGCCGCTTGCCCTCGAACGGGAACGGCTTGGTCACCACCGCCACGGTCAGGATGCCCATCTCGCGCGCCAGCTGCGCGACCACGGGTGCCGCCCCGGTGCCCGTGCCACCCCCCATGCCGGCGGTGAGGAAAAGCATGTCGGTCCCCTCGATCACCTCCTGGATGCGCTCGCGATCCTCGAGCGCCGCCTGGCGCCCGATGTCCGGGTTCGCGCCCGCACCGAGGCCCTTGGTCATGTTCGCCCCGAGCTGGAGCGTGGTCTTGGACTGAACGTTGTTCAGCGCCTGCGCATCCGTGTTCGCACAGATGAAGTCCACGCCCTCGATGCTGGAGCGCACCATGTGGTCGACGGCGTTGCCGCCGCCACCGCCGATCCCCATGAGCTTGATCGTCGCCTGCTGATTGTAAGAATCCATCAACTCGAACATTGCCGTCTCCTCGCGTGGCCCCTGGCCACTGCTGAACTGCGTATCGATCGGTCATCCCGTCGTCGTGTGTCGCCACCACCCTGCCCTGTCGTCAGAACTGCCCGTTGAACCAGGCCTTCATCCGGGCCCAGACGCCGCCGGAGCCCTCGTCCCCGGCCAGCCTGCCAGCGCCGCCCTCGTGTTCCCGGCCGAACAGGAGCAACCCCACCCCCGTCGAGTGGATCGGATTGCGGACCACGTCGGCCAGGCCCGCGACGCCCTTGGGCATCCCGATGCGGACCGGCATGTGGAAGACTTCCTCGGCCAGCTCGCCGACGCCCTCCATCTTGGCGCTGCCCCCCGTCAGGACGACGCCGGCGGCGACCATGTTCTCGAATCCCGTGCGCCGCAGCTCGGACTGCACCAGCCCGAGCAGCTCCTCGTAGCGCGGCTCGACCACCTCGGCGAGTGTCTGCCGCGCGAGCCGCCGCGACGCCCGGTCGCCCACCCCGGGGACCTCGATGGTCTCCTCGGCATTGGTGAGCGTGCGCAGCGCGCAGGCGTACTTGACCTTGATCTCCTCCGCGTTCTGCGTCGGCGTGCGCAGCGCCACGGCGATGTCGTTGGTCACCTGGTCGCCGGCAATCGGGATGACGGCCGTGTGGCGGATCGCCCCCTCGGTGAACACCGCGATGTCCGTCGTGCCGCCGCCGATGTCGACCAGGCAGACGCCGAGCTCCTTCTCGTCGTCGGTGAGCACGGCATAGCTCGAGGCGAGCTGCTCGAGGATGATGTCGTCGACCTCGAGGCCACAGCGGCGCACGCACTTGATGATGTTCTGGGCGGCCGAGACCGCGCCCGTGACCAGGTGCACCTTGGCCTCCAGGCGCACGCCGGACATGCCGACCGGCTCCTTGATGCCCTCCTGGTCGTCGATGATGAATTCCTGGGGCATTACGTGCAGGATCCGCTGGTCCGCCGGGATCGCCACCGCCTTGGCCGCGTCGATCACCCGGTCGACCTCGCCCTGGCCGACCTCGCGCTCCTTGATGGCGACGATGCCGTGCGAGTTGAGGCTGCGGACGTGGCTGCCGGCGATGCCCGCGTAGACCGCCTCGATCTGGCACCCCGCCATCAGTTCCGCCTCCTCCACGGCGCGCTGGATGGACTGGACGGTCGACTCGATGTTGACCACGACGCCCTTCTTGAGCCCGCGCGAGGCGTGCGTCCCGATGCCGATGATCTCGATGTCGCCGTCCGAACCGATCTCGCCCACGATCGCCACCACCTTCGATGTGCCGATATCCAGGCCCACGACCATTCGCCGGTCGGTTTTCTTCGCCATCACGCCCCTCCTTCGCGGGCATCCGGGCCCGCACCCTCGCGCCAGGCGACGGTGAACCCGTGGGTGTAACGCAGATCGACGGCCGCGATCCGCTCCGCCTTGCCGGCCAGCACGCGCGGCCACACCGCGCGGAAACGCGCCATGCGCGACGCGATCCGGTCGCGCCCGAGGCGCACCACGATCCCGTTGGCGAGTTCCAGGCGCCACGCGCGGCGTGCGTCCTGCTCCAGCCGCGCGACCGCGAGCCCCAGCCTTGCCAGGCGGCGCTCGAAGCGCCGCAGGCGCTCAAGCATCTCGCGCCCATGGCCCTCCGGACCCTGCAGGCGCACCAGGTCGCGCGGCGGCAGGCGCTGCGGCCGGAACACCGTGCCGGCGCGGCTGACCAGCGCGTCGCCGTTCCACACCGCCACCGGCTCGTGCTCGCGCACGTCGACGTGCAGGGTGTCCGGCCAGATGCGGCGCAGCGACGCCGAGCGCACCCAGGGCAGCGTCGCGAGATCGCTGCGCAGGGCGCGCAGGTCCATGCCGGCGAAACCCGCTTCGGCATGGCGCGCGACGACGGTCTTCAGGCGCTCGCGGTCGGTGTGCGCCAGCGTGCCGTCGATCTGCACGACGCCGACGGGCCATTCGCTGGCGCGCCACCACCAGGCGGCGGCGCCGGCGCAGACGACCGCGAGCAGCACGCCGAACAGGATCCGCCAGGTACCCGGCTGCGCCATCGACACCACCTCCAGCGGCAGCGAGGCCGCACTCATCGCCCGGCCTCCGCCGGCAGCGTCTGCGCCAGGATGCGCACCACCAGCTCGTCGAAGCCCATGCCGGCGTGGTCCGCCGCCATGGGCACGAGGCTGTGATCCGTCATCCCCGGCGCCGTGTTGGCCTCGATCAGCCACGGCTCGTCCACCGCGTCGATCATCAGATCGACGCGCCCCCAGCCGACCCCGCCGAGAGCGCGGAACGCCGCGCGCGACAGGTCCTGGCACCGCTGCTCGGCGGTCGCCGACAGACCGCTCGGCAGGTGGTAGCGAGTCGAGTCGGCCTCGTACTTGGCGCGGAAGTCGTAGAACGAGCGCGGCGTCTCCAGGCGGATCACCGGCAGCGCGATTGCGCCGACCAGCGCCACCGTCACCTCCGCCCCATCGACGAAGCGCTCCGCGATGGTCGGGCCATAGCGCGTCGCCTCGCGCCAGGCCGCATCGACCTGGTCCGCCGCGGTCACCTTGGTCATGCCGATGCTCGAGCCCTCCAGGGTCGGCTTGACCATCAGGGGCAGCCCGAGGGTCTCGACGCACGCCCGGGCATCGGCGAGCGTGTCCAGGGTCCGCCATGGCGGCGTGCGGAAGCCGGCCCCGGCCCAGAACCGCTTGGTGCCGAGCTTGTCCATCGCCAGCGACGAGCCCAGCACCCCGCTGCCGGTGTAGGGCAGGCCCAGGATCTCGAGCCCGCCCTGGATCTGCCCGTCCTCGCCGCCGCGACCGTGCAGCACGAGGAACACGCGGTCGTAGCCGCCGTCGTCGAGGACCCGCAGGATGTCGCGCCCGGCATCCACGCCCGCGGCGTCGACGCCGGCGCCCTGCAGGCCGGCGAGGACGGCGTGCCCGCTCTTCAGCGAAACCTCGCGCTCGGCCGACCAGCCGCCGTAGACGACGGCGACGCGACCGAAACGGGCGGGATCCACGGGCGCGTTCATCGCGCTTCCCCCACGAGCAGGACCTCCGGTTGCAGATCGACCCCGAGGCGCTCGGCGACCGTCGCCCGCATGTGCCCGATCAGGGCCTCGACATCGGCCGCGCTCGCGTCGCCGCGGTTGAGGATGAAGTTGGCGTGCTTCTCCGAGACCAGCGCGCCGCCGATGCGATGCCCCTTGAGGCCGGCCGCCTCGATCAGGCGCGCCGCATGATCGCCGGGGGGATTGCGGAACACCGAGCCGCAGCTCTTCGTGCCCGTCGGCTGGCGCCGTGCGCGTTCCTCGAGCAGCGCGCGGGTGCGGTCGCGGGCGGCGGCCCCGTCACCCGCCTCGAAGGCGAACAAGCCGGCAACGAACCATTCGCCCGCCGGCCCCTCGACCGAGCGGTAACCGACGCGGAAGTCCTCCGGCGGGCGCACGCGTTGCACCCCCTGGCGGTCAACGGTCTCCACGGCCTCGACGTGCGGCCAGGTCTCGCCCCCCCAGGCGCCCGCGTTCATGGCGAGGGCACCGCCAACGGTGCCCGGTATGCCGGCCAGGAATTCCGCCCCGACCCGGTCGCGGCGCGCGCAGAAGCGCGCGACCTTGGCGCAGGCCACCCCGACCTCGGCGCGCACGCGCCCGCGTTCCTCCTCCGCGAGCCCCTTCAGCGCCTGGCGCGTGGAGATCACGGTGCCGCGCAGGCCGGCGTCGCGGATCAGCAGGTTGCTGCCCAGCCCGAGCCAGAACACCGGCTCGTCCGCCGCCAGGCTCGCCAGCGCCGCCGCGAGGTCGTCGGCATCGGCCGGCAGGTAGAGGCGGTCGGCCGGGCCGCCGATCTGCCACGACGTATAGCGCGCCAGCGGCTCGTGCTCGCGCCACTCGCCGCGCAGCCGCGTTGTCGTATCGGCGGCACTCATTCGCACCGTCCTGCAACAAGCCACGACCGATTCGCCGGGCGCGGATCCGCGCGCCCGCCGCGGAGCGGCGCGGCGCATGGATACATCACGCAATCGCCGCGCACGGACACGGATGCGACAACGCCGCTTCCAGAGGCGGAGAACGGCACCCCCACGGCGGCTTCCCCACCGCGCGGAGGGAGCGGCTCGATACGCCGTCTGCCGAGCGGCCACGCGCGCAGCCGTGGCGCCCGCCCTGCTGCGCGCGCAAGGCACGCAGCCTCGTCCCGTTCGTGCCGAGCCGTGTTCATTCGTGGTTCCCTTCCGCATCGGGCACCAGGTGATCGGGCAGCTCACGCGCCACCGCGCCGATGCTGCCCGCGCCCAGGGTCAGCACCACGTCACCCGGGGCGATCACCGCGCGCAGGGCCTCCGGCAGCTCGCCGATCGCGGCCACGAGCACCGGGTCGGCGCCGCCGCGTGCGCGGATGGCGCGGCAGAGGGAGCGCGCATCGGCCCCGGCGATCGCCTCCTCGCCGGCCGCGTAGACCTCGGCGACGAGCAGGACGTCGGGGGCGCGCGCGAGGACGCGCGCGAAGTCGTCGAACAGGTCGCGCGTACGTGTATAGCGATGCGGCTGGAAGGCGACCACGAGCCGGCGCTGCGGCCAGCTCGAGCGCACCGCCTCGAACGTCGCCTCGAGCTCCGTCGGGTGATGGCCGTAGTCGTCGACCAGCAGCACGTCGCCGCCGTCGAGCGCGACCCGGCCGTTGCGCTGCAAGCGCCGGCCGATGCCCTCGAAGCCGGCCAGGCCGGCGCGGATGGCGTCCGGCGGGACGCCCAGCTCCCACGCGACCGCGATCGCGCCGAGCGCGTTGTGCACGTTGTGCCGACCCGGCAGGTTGAGCGCGACATCGCTGATCGCCTCGCCCTCCGGCAGCGTCACGTCGAAGCGCGACAGCGGGCCCTCGGTGCGGATGTTCGCGGCGCTCACGTCGGCCGGCGTCTCGATCCCGTAGGTCAGCACGGGCCGGGTGATACGCGGCATGAGGGCACGCACCTGGGCATCGTCGGCGCACACCACGGCCAGCCCGTAGAACGGCAGGTGGTGCAGGAATTCCGCGAACGTGTCCACCAGGTGCGCGAAATCACCCTGGTAGGTCTCCAGGTGATCCGCGTCGACGTTGGTCACCACCGCCATCACCGGCTGCAGGTACAGGAACGAGGCATCGCTCTCGTCCGCCTCGGCCACGAGGTAGTCGCCCGTGCCCAGGCGCGCGTTGCTCGCCGAGCGGTTGAGCTGGCCGCCGATGACATAGGTCGGGTCGAGCCCGCCCTCGGCGAGCAGGCTCGCGACCAGGCTGGTGGTGGTGGTCTTGCCGTGCGTGCCCGCCACGGCGATCCCGTGGCGGAACCGCATGAGCTCGGCCAGCATCTCCGCCCGCGGGATCACGGGGATGCGCTGCTCGCGCGCCGCCGCCAGCTCGGGGTTGTCGGCCGGGATGGCCGCTGAGGCCACGACCACGTCCGCGCCGCGCGCCTGCTCGCCCGCATGGCCGACGCTGATCTGCGCGCCCAGCGAGCGCAGGCGCTCGACCAGGGCATTCGCCTGGTTGTCCGAGCCGCTGACGCTGTAGCCGAGGTTGATCAGGACCTCGGCGATGCCGCCCATGCCGACGCCGCCGATGCCGACGCAATGGATCCGGCGGATGCGGCGCATCGCGGCGGGCGGTGTCGGACGGAGCCGCGTGTCGGCGCTCATCGGGCGACCTCCAGCACCGTATCGGCGACCCGCCGGGCCGCGTCCGGCCGCGCCAGGGCGCGCGCGCGGGCGGCACGCTCGGCGAGCAAGGCGCGGTCGCCGAGCAGTTCGCCGAGTGTCCGCGCCAGGCGCGCCGCGTCGAGGTCGCGCTCCTGCACCACCGTCGCCGCGCCCGCGCGCTCCAGCCAGCGCGCGTTCGCGGTCTGGTGGTCGTCCACGGCGTGCGGGAATGGCACCAGCAGCGAACCCACGCCCGCCGCGGCCAGTTCCCAGACGCTCATGGCACCGGCGCGCCCGACGACGAGATCGGCCCAGCCGTAGGCCGCCGCCATGTCGTCGATGAACGGCACCACGTGCGCCTCGACGCCCGCCACGCGGTAGGCCTCGGCGGCCCCCTCCGCATGCTGCTGACCGCACTGGTGCCACACGGTCGGCCGCGCGCTCGCCGGCACCGCCGCCAGCGCTGCGGGCAGGCGCTCGTTCAGCGCCCGGGCGCCCTGGCTGCCGCCCAGGACCAGCACCCGGGCGGGCCCGCTGCGCCCGGCGAACCGCTCTGCCGGTTGCGGCAGGGCGAGGATGTCGCGGCGGACCGGGTTGCCGGTGGCCACCGCCGCGCGCTGCGCGGGGAAGGTGCCCGGCATCGCCTCGAGCACGCGGCGCGCCAGACGCGACAGCACGCGGTTCGTCAGCCCGGCGATGGCGTTCTGCTCGTGCACCACCAGCGGGACCCGGCGCAGCCGACCGACGAGCCCGCCGGGCCCGGCGACGAACCCGCCCATGCCCAGCAGCGCGCGCGGCCGGTGGCGGCGCAGGACCCGTCGCGCCTGCCAGCAGGCGCGCGCGAGCACCAGCGGCGCGCGCAGGCGGACGCTCCAGCCCTTGCCCCGCAGCGCGCCGATGTCGAGCCACTCGAGCTCGATGCCGGCGGCGGGCACGACCCGGGCCTCGAGGCCGGCGCGCGTGCCGAGCCAGACCACGGGCACGGAGCGGCGCCGCAGTTCCTCGGCCACCGCAAGCGCCGGGAACACGTGCCCGCCGGTACCGCCGGCCGCGATGATCACCGGGGCGCTCATCGCCGCCCCCCGCGGCGCCGCGCCTGGCGGTTCTGCGCCCCGAGCTCGTGATGGACCCGCAGCAGCAGTCCGACCGCGGCGCTCATCACCAGTGTGCTCGAGCCGCCGTAACTCATCAGCGGCAGGGTGAGCCCCTTGGTGGGCAGCAGCCCCATGTTCACGCCGATGTTGATGAAGGCCTGCAGGCTGAACCATACGGCGATGCCGGCGGCAAGGTGGCCGGCGAAGCCCATGGACGCGGCGTGCGCCCGGCCGGCGAGCTGGAATGCCCGGCCGACCAGCACGGCGTAGAGCCCGATGACCATGACCACGCCCAGCAGCCCCATCTCCTCGGCGAAGATCGCGAACAGGAAATCGGTATGCGCCTCGGGCAGGTAGAACAGCTTCTGCACGCTGCTGCCCAGGCCCACGCCGGTCCAGGCGCCGCTGCCGATCGCGATCAACGACTGCGTCAGCTGGAAGCCGCTGTCGAACGGGTCGGCCCAGGGATCGAGGAAGGCGGTGATGCGGTCGACCCGGTAGGGCGAGGATACCGCCAGGGCCCCGAGCGCGGCGCCCGCCGCTGCCACCAGCGTCGCGAAGCGCAGCAGCGGCACCCCGCCGAGGAACAGCACCGTCAGCGCGCACGCGAGCATGACCACGGCGGCGCCGAAATCGGGTTCGAGCAGCAGGAGCACGGCCGCGAGCCCGATCAGCGCGAGCGGACTGACGAAGCCCCGCCAGCTCGTGCGCACGGCGTCGGCGCGGCGCACGACGTAGTCCGCCAGGTAGACGATGACCGCCAGCTTGGCGGCCTCCGAGACCTGGAACCCCATCGCGCCCAGCTCGAGCCAGCGCGTGCTGCCGTTGACGGTGCGCCCGAGCCCGGGTACCAGCACCGCGGCCAGCAGCACCAGCGCGAGCACCAGCAGCGGCCGCGCGAGCTGCTGCCAGCGCCGCAGCGGGACCTGGGCCATGACCCAGCCCGCCCCGAGGCCCGCGGCGACGAACAGCGACTGTTTCGTCAGGAAATGCCAGGGATCGCCGAATTCGCGCGCGGCGACGGTGATCGAGGCAGAGGCAACCATCACGAGGCCGAGCGCGAGCAGGGCCACGGCACTCGCGACGAGCACCGGGTCGAGCTCCCCCGGCTGCACCGTCCAGCGGCGGGCCGCGTTCGAGCCGGCGGTGGCCGTGGCGCTCATGCGGCCCCCCGACGCTCGACGGCGGCGGCGAACAGCTCACCGCGCTCGTGATAGTCGCGGAACATGTCGAAGCTGGCGCAGGCGGGCGACAGCAGCACGGCGTCCCCCGCGCGGGCGAGCGCGCCCGCGCGCTCGACGGCATGGTCGAGATCGCGTGCGTGCTCGATCACCGCGGCCCCCTCGAGGGCCGCGGCGAGGCGCGGGGCATCGCGCCCGATCAGGACCACCGCGCGCGCGCGGCGCTCGACCGCGGTGCGCAGCGGCGCGAAATCCGCGTCCTTGGCGTCGCCGCCGGCGATGAGCACGACCGGCGCGTCCATGCCCTCGAGCGCCGCCGTGGTCGCGCCCACGTTGGTGCCCTTGGAATCGTCGTACCAGCGCACGCCGTCGATCTCGGCGACCCGGCGCGTGCGGTGCGCGAG
>CAZVFN010000092.1:0-11187 GCA_964626335.1 uncultured Ectothiorhodospiraceae bacterium | reverse complement strand
CTGTGGGACGCGCGCAGTAGGCGACGAGTTTCTTGGACAGGCTCCTAGTGTCCTTTAACGGAAGTTCTTCGATCTTTCTCGGCGAGGCATCGTGGTGACTGGCAAGGCGCGCCGACGAGCCATGGCGCACCCCATGGTGAGGAGGCGCAACGCCGCCAGGCGCCGCGAGGGCCGGCGAAAAGACGGCGAACTTTCGTTAAAGGGCACTAGCGGCCCGTACTCGCTTGAAGGCACCACCGAACGCCTCTTCCGAGCCGTAGCCGAGCGCGGAGGCAGCCAGCCGGGCCACACCGCTGGCCCCGCCCGCCACGAGGGCGGCCGCCGTCCGTCGCCGTCCGTCGCCGTTTCCCGTTCCTGCGAGTGATGACGGCCCCTCGCCGGGGCTGCGCTCGAAGGTCGGCGAGGGCGTCGCTACAGCATCCCCCATTGCAGCGGGGTGGACGGGCGCGAACAATCGCAAGCGCCGTTGTCCTGCGGGGAACAGGGATGGATCGCTTTGCCGAGCTGGCCACGTTCGTGCACGTCGTCGATGCCGGCGGCATCAGCCGCGCGGCGGAACGCGAGGGCATCGCCAAGTCGGCCGTCAGTCGTCGACTGGTCGACCTCGAACGCCGCCTCGGTGCGCAGCTTCTGACCCGCACGACGCGCCAGCTCACCCCCACAGAGGTCGGGCGCGGTTTCTACGACCGCTGCCGCACGCTGCTCGCCGATCTCGAGGAGGCGGAGTGGGCCGTTGCGGACAGCCATCGCGCCGTGGGCGGCACGCTGCGGATCGCGGTGCCGGTGACGTTCGGCGTGATGCACCTCGGGCCCCTGCTCACCGAATTCATGCAGGCGCACCCGGCGATGGAAGTCGACGTCGATTTCAGCGACCGGCGCGTGAACGTGATCGAGGAGGGGTACGACCTGGCGCTGCGCATTGGCCGGCTGCACGAGTCGTCGATGGTGGCGCGCCGGATCTGCGCCATCGAGCACGCCGTGGCGGCGAGCCCGGGTTACCTGGCGAGCCACGGCACACCGCGGACGCCGCGGGAGCTGGCCCGGCACCGCTGCCTGCGCTACAGCCTCGAGCCCAACGGCGCGCGCTGGTCGTATCGGGCGCCCGACGGCACACGCGGCGAGATCGAGCTCGAGGCGAGCGTGACTGCGAGCAACGGCGAGTTCCTGCGCGACGCGGCCATCGCCGGCCACGGGATCGTGCGCGAGCCGACCTTCATCATCTATCGCGCGATCCGTGACGGCGAGCTCGTGCCGCTGCTGCCCGACCACCACTGGTCCAGCATCGCGCTGCACGCCGTCTACCCGCCGACGCGTCGCCTGGCCCGCCGGGTGCGCGTGTTCATCGACTTCCTCGCCGAACGCCTGGGCGATGCCCCCTACTGGGACGCGGCGATCGCCGATCGCCTGCACCCCGGTGGTTCCGGGGCCGATTAGCGGATCGCCCCGGCGGTGCCATCGCATCCGCTCGCTGGCGGATCGCCGAACCGGGGCCATCGCGAGGACGTCGGGGGGGGGCACCATGGTTGCAGGCGAATCGCGGGTCTGCCGGGTCTGCGGGCGGCGCTTCGCGTGGCGTGCGCGGTGGGCGCGCAACTGGGCCGCCGTGCGCCATTGCTCGCGCGCCTGCAGTCGCCGCGGGCTCCGCCCTGTCGATCGCCGCCTGGAGGCGGCCGTGGAGGCGCTGGTGAGCGAGCGCGCGCCCCGCAGTGCCTGCCCGAGCGAGGCGGCCCGGCGCGTCGATCCGGACCGCTGGCGCGAGCTGATGGAGCCGGCTCGCATGGCCGTGCGCCGGCTGTACCACCGGGGTTGCGTGCGGATCACTCAGCACGGCAAGGCCGTGGACCCCGACCACATGCGCGGGCCGGTGCGCGTTCTGGCCCCGCGCTGAGCCGCCGCGCGGCTGTTCGGGGGCGGCAGGGCGCCGCGCGCGTGGTGGCCCGACGCGCTCGGCCGGCTACGGGCCGAAGCGATCGTTCAGCGTCCAGTCGTAGTCGAGATGCGCGCTGCGCCGCTCGGCGTCGGCCTCGCGCAGGCCTGTCCGCGTGACGGCGTCCAGCGGCTCGTCGAGCCGGTCGGGGCGGAATGCCTGCAGTGGCGGCGATGAGCGGCTCGCGGGGTAGAGTGCGCAATGGATGCGTGGGTCGAGTCGCTCCGGGCCCCACGCGGGGCTCGGATCGGCCTGGCGCAGGACCGGCGCGAGCGCCATGCACTTGCGGCTGTGACGCCGGAGCAGGCCGTGCTCAATCGTTGAGGTTCACCTCGCGGCCGCCGACCCAGTCATGCGGGCCCTCGAAGAAGTCGCCGGATCCGCGCACGCTCGACGTGATGCGCCTGGCGATCGCCGCGTGAACGGTCAGGGCGTTGTCGACGTTGAGCCACACCGCGACCCGTTCGGCCTGCGGTCCGAGCGTCGCGGGGGCGATGGCGGCGAGGCGGGTGACCGCGCCGCGCAGGCGCCGGAACGCGCGCGAAACGCCCGCGGCGCCGTGATCGAGCACGCGCCGATCGGCGTGGTAGTGCGCTTCGATGAGTTCCGCGAGCGGTCGCGATGTCGGCGCCGACCGGGTCGGCGCGAGCCTCGCTCGCGGTCGCATGGTTGAGGAGTTCCCTGGGCATGCGGCCTCCTGTCCCCTCGGCATCGCCCGCGTGTCGCTCGCGGCGGCCCCGACCGCAAGGGCAGTCCACCCCAACGCCCGCGCCCGCCCGCCGGCCTTTCGGGGCCGCGTACATCCACTGCGGTGCGGGGCGCCGCCGTATTCCCGACCCGCCGCCATGCCCCGCCCGCGACGGCTTCTATTCGACGACCATCCTGCCCTTCATGCCGGCCTCCTTGTGGCCGGGGACGTTGCAGAAGAAGCGCACCGTGCCGGCTTCCGTTGCCGTGAACTCGACCGTGTCGCTGGCCCCGCCCTGCACCGTTTCCGTCTTCGTGTCGACGCCGTGCAGATGCAGGTTGTGGCTGAGATTGCCCTGGTTGACCAGCTTCAGGCGCACCGTCTCGCCCTGCTCGACGTCGATCTTCGAGGGCTCGAACGCGAACTCGGTGGCCGTGATCTCGACCGTGCGCACGTCGCCCGCAACGGCGGCCGGCGCAAGTGCCGCCAGTGCGAGTGCTGAAGCCAGTGCCCGCGCGCGGATTCGGGGGATACTGCGGATCATAATGACCTCCTCGGGGTTCGTGATCGGAGCCTGTCGCCGCCACGCATCGGCATGCCCGCGGCCAGGGGCCGCGGGCATGCCGGTTCGGTCACGACTGCGCGGGTTCGCGCGACGAGATCTGGTCCTGCTCGAACATGATGTGCAGGAACGGCTGCTTCTTGCCGTTGGGCAACTCGAACGCCGTCGGGACCGGGTCGAACACCGGACCCTTGCCGGGCACGCCCCGGATCGGCGGCATCATCAGGTGGGTGTGATGCTCCTGGTCGCGGATGTGGCGCTCGTCCGGGCCGAGCGGGAGATCGTCGCTGTGGACCAGGTTGTAGTCCTTGTCGCGCACGACCTCGGTGGTCATCAGGTGCATCACGCGATGGTCGTCCACCTTCTCGCCGTTGATGAACAGCGCGCCGAGCCCCCACCAGGCGGCATAGGCGTACTGCTTCGGCATCAGCGGTGTGCCGGTGCCGGTATCGCCGTGCATGATGTCCTCGGTGAACACGCCGCCCTGGGTCTTGTAGCCGGGGAACGGGGGCTTGACCACGTGGTCGAGCACGACGCGATATTCGTTGCCGGCCGGGTCGCTGAACTCGGCCTCGAACGTCGCCGTATCCGGCGTCTCGCCGGGCTTGCCCGGCGGATCCTCGCGCACGACGTCACGCATCGTGGTCTCGAAACGACCGTCGATGATGCGGGCCTTGTTCGAGAACGGTGTCGGGTGCTCGAGGATGTAGGTGCCGTCCTCGGCCACCGAGCGCGCCTGCTCCGGCACGCCCACCATGAAGGGCAACTCTTTCAGGGTGGCCGGCACCGCCGGCGGTCCCTTGGCCTGCTTGGCGGCCTTCAGCTTCGGTTCGAACAGGGCCTTCGCGTTATCCGGTGTTCCGAAGGTTTCCTCTCCGAGTTCGCGCGGGCCGGGCAGGACCCAGTAGGTGATCTTGCCGGACGGTTGGCTCACCTCGGTGATCCGGAACGGATTGTTGCCCTTGGCCTGGCCGTCGTCCGCCGCCTGCACGGGGCCCGCGGCCGCGAGCAGCAGGCCCGTGGCGGCGACCGCGGCGGCCCCCACGGTGCGGGCGCGATGTTTCGGTCGATGTTGCATCTCGGATCTCCTCTCGACGGGATGTGGCTGCGGAGCCCGTTGTCCGGCCCCCGATTGCGGAATCGATGATGCGCGGCCCCGGCCGAGGTCGAAATCGGGCGTTGTACGTACGGGCTACCCCGTACATCGCTGCGCGGACGCGCGCCGCCACGCACGCGCCCGGCGCCCACCACCGGCATCCGCCCGGTCGATCCGCAGGCCCATGGCCCTTACGCTGTCGGCGAGCCGAACGCGTCGACGATCACCCCTCGACCGGACAGGCGAGCGCGAGGTCCAACATGAACGTGCATGGATTCGAGTTCCCCGCGATCGACGGTGGTACGCTGCGCCTCGCGGACTACGCGGGGCGCCCGCTGCTGATCGTGAACACGGCCTCGGAATGCGACACCACACCGCAGTACGCCGGCCTGCAGCGCCTCCACGAGCGCTACGCGGACAGCGGCCTCGTTGTCATCGGCGTGCCGTCGAACGACTTCGGCGAGCAGGAACCCGGCGACGCGGCGGGGATCCGGGCCTTCTGCAGCGGGCACTACGGGGTCACGTTTGCGCTGGCAGCGAAGCAGAACGTCGTCCCGCCGGCCGAGCACCCGCTCTATGCCGCCATCGCCGAGGAACTGGGCGATATCGCGCGGCCGCGCTGGAATTTCCACAAGTACCTGTTCGCCGCGGACGGTGGCCTCGCGGGTCTCTGGGACAGTGGTATGGATCCGGACTCGGCGGAGATCCGCGAGGCGATCGAGGCCGCGCTGATGGACGCGTGAGGCCGGACGGCTCGGTTGGCTGGCCCAAGGCCGCGTGCCGCGACGCGTCGCAGGCAAGGGACGGGGAACGGGCCCGGGAGGCTCTCGGTGGTGCCGTGCCGCCACCGGCGCGCGGCGACACTGCCGGTTCTCGGCCGCGCGCCGGGCGCGGCCTCCGCCCGGGCCGAGGACCCGTGGCGCCAGGCGGCGCGCCTGCACATCGAGGGCCGCTACGACAAGGCCGTGGCGCTGTACCGGCGCGCGACCGAACGGGATCCGGACCATCCCGCTGCCTGCAACGATCGCGGCGCCCACCGCATCGAGCTCGGGCGTCCGCGTGTCGCGGAACCGTAGTCGCGCATGGCCCACTGGCTGTCGGCATTACCCGCACTACCGGCTGGGGCGCGCATTGCCGCTGCAGGGGCGCGTCGGTGCGGGGCGGGAGGAACTGCCCCGGGCGCTGTCGATCCACCCGCGCTGTCGCCGGCGCCGGACCGGACGCGCGAGATCCGCCCACGCGGACTGCAGGGCACCCGAGCGGCCGCGACCGGGCAAGGCGACGTGGGCCTACGAGCCCTTGTAGCGTTCGCTGAAAAGGTGGTTGGTGGCGTCGATCTGCTCGTTGGTCAGGGCACAGTAGGATGCGTTGACGGCCCGATCGATGAAGTGGGCGTCGGCGGGGCGCAGCGTCTCGCCCGCCGCGCCGAGCGCGCGCCGGACCCAGCGGCCGCAGACCACGGCGGCCGTGTCGCTCGCGGCGTCGCCCCACTGGCTCGCGAACTCGGCCATGGCGCAGGTCGCGACGGTCTCCGCGACCAACCGCGAGTTCCGGGGGACCCGTTCGAGGATCCGCTCGAGATTCGACTGCTGATCGCTCACGGCTCCATGCCCGTTCATCGTCGTTCGCCCCGCGCGCCCCGCCGCGGCGAGCCATGCCCCGGCGTGCGCTGTGCTCGGGCACCGGTCGCTCGCGGTCGCCCGGCGGCGCCGGATGGTCGCGGTCCGATCGGCGCGGCCGGTGCGAATACGCTGGGGGCGTCAGCCGGTGTCGCGACGCTCGCCGCGCAGCAGCGCGAGCTTGCGCTGGCGATAGCTGGACTCGCTGATCTCGCCGCGGCGCCGCATCTCCTCCAGGCGAGTGAGCTCGACGCCGCTCATGTCCAGCGCCTGGCCGCAGCGCGGGCATGCGGGTGTGCCCGGCCGGGTGGCGAAGCCGCAGCGCGCGCAGACCAGGCTGCCGCGACGGCGCGGCCGGAACAGGCACAGCCCGACCACGATCAGCGTCACGAGGGCGACGATTCGCCAGGCGCTTGCGTCCATCACCTCCGACCCCCACTGTTGCCGTTGCAGTATCGCATCTGCAGGCAGCCGCGCCATGGGCGGTCGCCGATGGGGGGCGCCGGCGTGCGGGGCGTACCGTGTCGGCCACTGCAATGGTGCCGGGGCGCGCGGGATTGCACACGATGTTCGTGATCGCTCACCGGGGGCGGGTCCGACCGGACTTCGGCGACAACACGCTGGCCGGGTTCGCCGACGCGATGGCGTCGGGCGTGGACGGCATCGAGACGGACGTGCGCACAACTGCCGACGGGCGGTTGGTGCTCTACCACGATCGACTGGCACCGGACGGTCGCCCGGTCGAGGATCTGGCGTACCGCGCACTCGCGACGCAGGTGGGGGCCCCGCCCGCGACGCTCGAGGATGCGATCGAGGCGTTCCCGCATGCGTTCTGGAACATCGAGCTCAAGACCCGTGGTACCGCGGCGCCGCTCAGGCGCTTCCTGGAGCGCCGGCGCCCGGAACGCGCGCTGGTGTCCTCGTTCGACCACAGGGCGGCGGCGACCGCCGTCGGGCGCACCGGCACGCAGGTCGGCTTCCTGCTCGCGCACGCGCCCACCTCGATCGGGGCGAGCCTGCCGGGCCTGGTCATCGGCGCGCCGGCCGATGTCATGCTGATCTGGAATCGCGACGTCGCTGACGCGGCGGTACTGGCCGAGGCCCGCCGGCACGACGTGCAGCTCGGCCTGTACAACGTCGCGCCGGGGGACTTCGCCTCGATCCACTCGGGGCCCAAGGTCCACCTCGCCATCGTCGACGACTACGCCCGCATCGACGGGGCCCGGTCACGCCCGGAGCTGCCCCGGGAATCCGCGCCGTAGCGGCCGCCACGGGGCGCGCATGCGCGAGAGGGCTCCGCGCGCGGGTGCCCGGGAGGCTGTTCGAGCAATAGGCGCGGACGGCGCGCGTCCCACGGCGGCCCCTCACGGCGATCGCTCGGTTCGCATGCCAACCCCCATGCGCGTCTCGCGATCGCCCCGATCGGCTCCCTGTGCCATGTGCTCGCTGCGGCTCAGGGTCGCCGGACCCCGTCCCGGTGTGTCACGTGCCGGGTTTCACTCGAGGCAAGTGCACCGGCTTTTCGCCGGCCCTCGCGGCGGCTGGCTGTCTAGCCCGCGCGCTCGCCGCTCAGGATGTGGCGCAGTCCCGCGCACTCGATCATCGGGTCGTCGCAGTCGACCACGATCTCGGAGCGCGCGAGGACGTGGCTGCGCCCGGTAATGGTGTTCTCGACCAGCGCATGGCCGCCGGCCTCGCTCGTGCCCGTGAACTCGCCGACAAAGGTGGTGTCGCGCAGCGATACCGTCTCCAGCTTGTCGCCGGGACGGAGCCGGTTCTCGTGATGCATCAGCGCCAGCCGGGCCGAGGTCCCGGTGCCGGTGGTGCTGCGGCAGATTACCCCGGGGTGGACATAGGTGGTCGAGCGCGAGCGGTAGAAGTCGTCCGCCCGCTGCTCGACCGGGCCCATGAAGTGCAGAAAGGGCAGGGGGCCGACGTCGCCCAGGCTGTAATGGCTGAACGTGCCCTTCGCACGGATGGCCTCGACGATGTCGTGGGCGACGGCGGCGATGCGGGATTCCTCGTCACGGGTAAGCGCGAAACCGAGCTCGGTGGCATCGACCAGCGCGTAGAAGCCGCCGCTGTAGGCGATGCTGTAGGTGACTTCGCCGATCCCGGGCACGTCGACGCGCGCCCGGTGGGTGTCGATGTAGCTCGGCAGGCCCGCGCAGGTCACCGACTCGACCACCCCCCCGTTGACCCGTGCACTGATCTGCACGAGGCCGGCCGGCGCTTCGAGCAGGAACTGCTGATCGCCTTCGCGCTTGTCGACGAGACCGGCCTCGAGCAGGCCGGTGGCAGTGCAGAGCGTGTTCGAGCCGGAGTAGATGGGATAGCCCATCACTTCCATGATGATGTACCCCGCCACGGCACGGGCATCGGTCGCGGGCACGATCAGGTCGACGGACATCTCCGGGGTGCCGTGCGGCTCGAACAGCAGCAGCCGGCGCAGGCCGTCGGCACTGGCCTGCAGGTACGCCATCTGCTCGCGCACGGTCGCCCCCGGCAGCGGGGCGACACCGCCGACGACGAGGCGACTGACGTCGCCGCCGGCGTGCATGTCGATCAGGCGCAGGTTCGGCGAGTCGCTCACGGCCGCCCCGGCACCGCGAACGGGGCGCCGTGGGCGTCCCATTCCGAGTCGGGCACGATCACGATCTTGCCGAGGAAGTCGTTGCCGCGATGGACGAAGTAATCCTCGGCGGTGCGCAGCTCGGACAGGCGGAAGGCGCCGTGCAGGACGGGCCCGATCCGGCCCTCGCGGATCCAGCCGAAGAGCTGCTCCGCCTCGGCGCGCGTACCGTGCGAGACCCCGAGGATGCGGACCTGGTAGAGGTAGACCCGGGTCCACATGAGCGCGCTCGTGTTGCCGCCACTGGCGCCCGCGATGCTCAGCCGCGGGTAGTCGGCCCGGCGGCTCATGTCGAAGATCATCGTGTCGATGAAGCGGTCGGTCATGCCGCCGCCGACCAGGTCCATGACCGCGTCGATCGGGCGGCCGCCCGTGGCGTCGCGCACGCGCTCGACGAGCGTGTCGGGTTCGCAGCGATCGATGACCGCCTCGGCGCCGAGCCCGGTCAGCGCCGCGGCCTTGTCGCGCTGGCTGACGGCGAAGGGGCGCGCGCCCAGGACGCGGCACATCTGGATCAGCGCGGTGCCGACGCCGCCGCTCGCGCCGGTTACCAGGACCCGCTCGCCGGCGCGCACACCGGCGGCGGTGAGCATGTGCAACCCGGTCTGGTAGGAGCACATCCCCATCGCCGCCAGCTCGGCGTCGGCGAGTTCCGGGTTGGCCACCGCGTGGAACTGGTCCGAGGGCACGGCGATGTATTCGGCGAAGCCGCCGTCGGCGCCGTGGCCGTAGTGATCCGGTGTCAGGTTGATGTCGCGCCGGTCGTCGGCGTACAGGTTGAAGTCGAGCAGTCCGCGCTCGCCGACGCGATCGGCGGACACGCCTGCGCCGACGGCGACGACGCGTCCGGCGACGTCGGCGCCCTGGATGCGCGGGAAGGTCAGCGTCGGCGTACCCGCCATGGCGAACGATGTCACTTCGCCCTCGTCGCGGGTCGGGTACAGGCCCTCGCGCGCCTTGCGGTCGGTATTGTTCTTCGCCGTGGCGGTCACCTTGACCAGGACCTCGCCCGGACCGGGCTGCGGCACCGCCACATCCGGGCGGTACTCGAGCTTGTCGGTGCCGCCGTGCCCGGTGAGCAGCATGGCGGCCATCGTCGACGGCATCCGGGTGGCGCTCACGGGCACTCCTGGCGGGTCGGCCGCGGCGTCGGGATGGCACAATGAGCGGGCGCCGCCGCCCCGGTCAAGTGGCGCTGCCGCCGCGACGGTGGTCCGGGCGCGACCGGCGAGCGAACCGGCCCAGCCCGGTCGCGGGCCGCGCCGGTGACCCGGCGGGGGCTCGCTTCGGCGCATCTGCTACGGGGGGTTCCATGAGGCATCTGCGCGACGTGGCGGGTCTGCTGCTGCTCCTGATCGCGGCCGTACCGGGCACTGCGGGCGACGCTGGGCAAGACGCGCTGCAGGTGTCCGAGGATGCGGATTCGGGGCGCACGGTCGCACTGTTCACCGCGACGACGGTAATGGACGTCCCCGGCCGGGCCTCGGTGCCGAATCGCCTGGAGATTCGGTGCAGCGGCGACCACATCCGCTACATCGTGATCGATTTCGCCACGCCCCGCCTCTCGAACCGCACCGCCACGCTGGATGCCCGGCTCGAGCATGACTTCGGGGCGGGCGGCGGCGACGCCGGCGGCGACCCGAAGGGCCACTGGCGGCTGCACTACGATGCCCTCGAGTGGCAGTCCCGGGCGATCGACGACTACGCCAGCCTGCGCAACCTGCAGCTCGACCGCATGGTGTACCTCGGCGACGCCAGCGCGTGGCTGCGCCGCCTGGCGCGTGCCGATTACGTCACGATCGAGCAGCCGGCGCGTGGCGAGCGCCGGTTCGTGTTCGAGCTGTCACACGTCGCAGGGGCGCTGCAGCGCCTGACGTCCCACTGCGGCGAGTGATTCCGGCCACCCGTCTCGTCAGCGGCACAGGGGCCAGAACGCGAGCGCTCCGTCGCAGCGGAAGCGGTGCGCGCAGCGGCGCAGCTGGGCGCCGTATTCGCGTGCGCGATGGTCCACGCGCCCGGCCGTGCGCAGCAGGCCGGGCTTGTCGCGCCAGCGGCCGCTGCGGTAACCCGCGCGCCCTTCGTGGTAGGCGAGGTAGAGGTGCTTCGCATCCCATTTCGAGATGTCGAGCGCGCGCGCCGAGCCGTGGTTGTACCAGCCGATGAAGTCGAGCACGTCGGTCATGTCGCGGCGGCTGCGGAACAGGCCGGGCCGCGCCTGCTTGTATTCGTCCCAGACGGGGTCCTTGATCTGGGCATAGCCGTGCGCGGACGAGGCACGGCCCCAGGGGATGACGCCCAGCAGGTACTTGCGCGGTGGTTTCGCGTCCTGGCGGAAGTTCGACTCGAAGCGGATGAACGCCATCAGGATGTGGACCGGCGTGCCCCAGCGGGCCTCGGCCGCGCGCGCGTCGTCGTACCAGGCGGGGCGTTGCTCGAACACGGCGCACAGGTCGTGCTGCTCGCGCGGCGGGGTGCTGGCGCATCCGGCCGCGCCCGCGAGGGCGATCCCCGCCAGCAGCAGCACGCACCCGCGCCTGCCGGTGTCCGCCATGGTGCCCCCGCTCGCCCGACCGCCAGCGAGCGGATGCTATCGCGCCCGGTCCGGCGTGCGAAGCGCGCCGGCCCGCGCGGCACGGCGGCGGGACCTCCGCGGCATCACGCTG
>CAZVFN010000091.1:9843-11262 GCA_964626335.1 uncultured Ectothiorhodospiraceae bacterium | reverse complement strand
CGCGGCTGATGTCGACGAACGCGCTGGCGGGCAGGGCGCCCTCCAGCTTCTTGCGCAGCTCGATGGCGACGTCGTCGAACTCGATCCCGATGCGCATGCCGTCGTCGATCAGGCGCTGCACGGCGACCAGGAAATTGCCGCGGTGCCAATCCGTGTAGACGAGGTTGTCGCCGTGCGTGCGCCGCCCGGGCTGGCCGCCGTCGATGCCGGCGGAGATCGAGGTCGCGCGCTCGCCGGTCACGACGAGGCCGTAGTCGCGCCCGAAGCGGCAGTGCAGGAAGTCCGCGTAGTAGTTGATGTTGTGATACGAGGTGAACAGCACCGCGTCGATGCCGGCCCCGGCCATGTGTTGGCGCAGCGCGGCCTGGCGACGCTCCATTTCGGCGTCGGAGAACGTGCCGGGTACACGCGGCCCGTTGTCGAAGCTGAAGGTGTGGGGACGGTCGAGCATCGTGGCGCTCCGGTTTGCGTTCGGATGAACAACGAAGGACCACGATGGACCGCGGGGCGCCGGCGGTCTTGGATGGATCCGATGCGGGATTGACGGGATCCGACATCGGGGCGGGCAGAATGGCCGCCGGCGGTCGCACGCGCTGATCGGGCCGGCTGGGCGCGACGACGAGCGGCGAAATCCTCGCCGGCGGGGTCTCCCCGGCCATGGAGTCCACCGGGCATTCAGGTTCGTTCGCGGTGCGCATCGCGGGAGGCGGGCGTGGGCCTCGGGCTTTGGCGAGTGCGGTGTCGACCGCGCGCCGCGCGTGGTCGCTGCCCGTTCGCGGCGCTGCGGCAGCCGGGCGACCGGTTGGTTCCGGGCGCGAGGCAGCGGCCAGTGATTCGCGGGAATCAGCCCTCGCGTCGGCCGCGGGGGCGGCTCGATCGCCAGGCCTCGTCGTCGGCGAGGTCGACAGGTTTGTGAACGGCGGCTATGCGACTTCCGGGCGCGATCCGGGTCACTGCTCCCGAGGGATCGCGCCGGCGGCAGTGGCCGCGCGACCGGCGATCCTTCACGATTCGAGGGCGTCCTGAGGCGGCGGCGGCATGGACGGCCGCTGTCCTGCGCGCGGCGGATGGGCCCAATCCGCTGGAATCAGCCACGGGGCGGAACGGAGCCTGCAGGGGTGCCGGGCCGGAGGGGATCGCGCCCGGGCGCGATCGCCGAATTTGCACCGCCCGCGGGCAGCGGTCGTGGACGGTCGGAGCCGGGATCAGTCTGCCGGCCTGCCGTGTCCGGGTGTCCTTTAACGGGAGTCCGCCGAGGTTGCTCGACGCGGCATGGCGGTGGCGGGCAAGCCGCACCGACGGGGCATGGAACACCCACTGGGGTGGCGGCGCACCGCCGCCAGCCGCCGCGCGGGCCGGCGAAAAGCCGACACACTTCCGTTGAAGGGCACAGAATCGGGTTACTGTCCCCGAAAGGAT
>CAZVFN010000091.1:0-9743 GCA_964626335.1 uncultured Ectothiorhodospiraceae bacterium | reverse complement strand
CACAGAATCGGGTTACTGTCCCCGAAAGGATCCCTCACTGCGTTCCCATAACCGGGTCAGCCCGGCGAACAGCCAGAACAGAGCGCTCACCATGAGAGGGCCCAGGATCTTGCCGGCTGCAAACCCGGCTACCAGGATTACGCTGCCCGAGACGAAAAGCAATCGGCTGGAGCTGGTATCTGCAGCTGTACGCCGCCGGGATCGCTCGTCGGTTCCGCTCGAGGTCGGACCCGCCGGATCAGCGCCGATGCTGGCCGGCAGGTCGCGGCCCGAGGCTGGGTCGACGCGTCGCCCGGTCGGTAGTGGGAGAGCGCCTGTCTGATCGGCATCCACCTGCGCTGTTGCGGTAGCCCACGTCGCGCGCTCAGACGCGTTTGCGCGGATTCGAGCGGGCGCCCGGGCGTGCGATTCGTGATCGTTCATCGCCGTGACCTCGTCAATTCGTAGCGTCCGGTCATTGCGTTCTCGTCGCCACGGGAGCGACGCCAGGTCCGGCCACCACAACCCCGTGCGGCGCAGCGTCCACGGCTCGTATCGGCACACTAATCCTGATCTTTCGAGGGTTCCATGGGCGTCACTGAATCTTCATGAAAGATTCACAAAACCTTCATGGATAGGGCAGTGCCTGCCGCGCGGGGCAAGGCGGTGTGTCGGCGCGAGGCGAGGACGCGCGCCGCCCGGGCGCTTTTCGGGGCGCTCATCCCCGGTCAAGGGTGGCTGGCGTCGATTCCAGGTCGGACACCGAGCGGGGCCCCGGTGGCATGCGGGCGCCGCGTGCGGCTTGACCATGCGCATGGCCGCCCGGCTGATGTCGACGGACTCGCTGGCGGGCAGGGCGCCCACGAGCTTCCTGCGCAGCTCGATGCGGCCGCGAAGCCGAAGCGAGGCGCACGCCGACGGCAACCCGGCCGTGCTCGATTTCCGCCTGTCGGCGAAGGATCACGCCGAGATCGATCGGACGCGACTGGACGAGCTCCGGTTGATCGACCCGGGATTCGGGCCGGTCTGGGACGAGCATTGAGCTGGAGTACCGGGCTCATGGCGTCGTTCCCCCCGGGGGAGCCACGCCCGGCACGGACTGACGGAGGCTCTAGTGGGCCATGCGGGGAGTTGGGTCACGCCCTGCGGTGCTGTGCGTGCTCGCGGCAAGGCGCGCCGAGCGCGTGTAGCGTCACTACACAAGTGACGAGCAACGCCGCGGCGGGTGCGCACAGCGCCGCCCTTCGGGCGCGCACAGGACGGCCCATCACGGCGTTGCGCCTGCCTCACGCAGGACGCGCTACGCGCGCTCGGCGCGCCTTGTGCTGAACCGTCCTGTGCGCTCAGAGCATGGCCCAACTTCCCGCATGGCCCACTAGCTCGATCCCGTCCCGCCCGGATCGACTACCGCATGCGGATCGACAGGGGCCCCTTGCCACGCCGTCAATGCCTTGATGTCGTCGCCGCTGATCTCGCCGTGTAGATGGAGTTGCGTGGCGACGGCAGTGATGGCGGGCCAGTGGTCGCGCACGAACCGGCATGCGGCCTGGCGCGCCTCGGGCATCAGCGCCGCCTGGCCGCTGCGTTCGAGCACGTCGTAGAAGCGCAGCAGATCGCACGCGCCACCGTGGTCGGCGAGCACAACATCGTCGACCGACCGCGGCACCCGCGACTCGTGCAACGAGAGTTCCGCGACCGGGCCGGCCAGTGCCTTCACGGCCTCGAGGAAGGCTTGCCGACGTAGTTCCGGGGCGGCGTGGCGAGCGTCGTCATCCCGCGCTGAATCGTAGAAGTGACCGCCTATCACCGCTCCGTAAACATCCGCGACGGTGTTGCCGATCGCATCCGACGCGCTCGCGAGCTCGCGCTGGACGATCGCGCGCTCAAGAGGCGTGGCGACCGGCATGCCGTTGCGCTCGGGCACGGCCGAGGCCACGGCGTGCCCGGCCTCGTGGATGCAGATGGCGTAGAATGGTTCGTCGTCCATCGTCCGGTCGCAGTCCGCACCGGTCCTCGGGCATCAACCTCGAGGAACCGCCCCCTGAAAGGCTCGAGCGCAGCGAGCGGGCACCGCTCTGCTTGCGCTCACACGAATGCCGCGGGCCCGGCAAAGCCGATTGACCCGGTCCCGGGCCGCGCGCTCACCCGGCGTGCGGTCGGGATCACAGGGCGGCGTCGAGGCAACATCGGATTCCGCAGCCGGGGGCAACGATGCCCCATCGTGCAAGCCCGACCCCCTATCAGCGGCCCTGGTGCTGCGTCGTCGCCCGGATGGCGCTGTCGGCACCCCGAATGGTGATCGAGTCCGAGCATGTGAAGGGACAGGACATCCGCGCACTCAAGGCAGAGTATCGCCGCGATCAGTTGGCGCGATCAACCCGCGGACGGACCAAACCCGACCGCCGTGGTGCTTCGTTGCCTTGGTTGAAAGTGAGCCGCTGGCCGTCGTCGACTGGCTCCACCACCGCCGCATCATCGGGATCGGGCCCAGCGCCGGCGTGAGCCAGGCGGGTGCCCTTGGCTCCGCGAACGGATGCTCACCACATGACGCGTTGATCGAGGCTGGTGCCGCATACGGGTTGTGCCCCCGGATCCAACGCGCCGCGGATCGCCCCGGGAGCGATCACTTCCCCGGTCCCGCTTCCCGCGCGGTGCCATGCCGGGGGTGGTGTCGCCGGCGGCGCGCGCTTGTGCTCGCCGCTTCGCGCCCGGATCGCCTCGCTCAACGCCGGATCGTGCGCAAGGGCGATGATCCAAAACCCTCGAGCCGCGCGGGCAGATCGACGCGATGGCTCCCTGGCTGCCCGGAGGCAGCTGCCCGCCGGGCATGGCACCACCTGCGCGGCCGCGCGCTTGGTGAACCATGGTGGTAACAGGATCCGCGGCCTGTGCCCATCGGGGGCAGGCTTCGGTCATCCGGTCGATCGAGCGGTCGCCGTCGCGGCATCACTCTGGATGAAGGCCACCACCCCGTGCCGCGCCCCGGACTGCGTGACGCGCGCGCTTGTCCGCACCACCTGAAGGACGAGCTCACTCGTCGAGGAGACCTCCCATGCTGACCGGCTCCTCGTCGGGTGGCATGCCCACGTACAGGGATGCGTGCCAGTACCCGTTGCTCTCGTGTCCGTCTGTCACGTAGCCGCGCTGGCGCACGCTCTCGATCGCCGCCTGTTTCTCGCTGGCGTCAACGAACTGGCGCTGAGGCACCGTGACCGCCTGCAGCGTTGCGAGCTCGAGCCCGTACTCACGGAGCGCATGCGCGACCGGATCGATCGGCGCGGTCCGCAGCGCGAAGCCGACGAACCATGGTCGGCGCTCCGCCGGGATCTGGGAAAACACCTCGTGCATCGTGCGATAGGTAAGGTAGCCGATGGCCGACGACACCGTCACCAGGTCCGTCTCCGCCAGTACCTCGCGCAGATCCGCGTCTGCGGATTCCTCCTCCAGATTCAGGTCCCACCCGCCCTCGAGGAGCCCGACGCTCTCCGCATAGCGCACGGCATTCGTCGCGACATCGCACCCGTAAATGGCCGGCGCATCCGGCTTTTTGCGCTCGGCAAAAAAAGCGCGGTCCGCATCGATCACTTCACTGACCGACATGCGCTGCAAGTCGTCGGTCTCGTAGCGTCGCGCAAGTTCCTCGAAGGTGATTCCCTCGTATTTCAAAAGCGCGGAATTGATGCCGTACGAGCACGCGAGGTCGAATACGCGCGGCGGCCGACCGTCGCGCGTCATGCGTTCCTCGATCAGTGACCCGAACACGCATTGCACGTACTCGGGGATGCGATAATCGAACTGGGCCAGGGTGCGGTAGTATTCGCGGGGCTCATGTTGATCATAGACGTGATCGAAGTTTGCTTTTCCGGGTCGATTCGCCGGCTTTTCCACGGCATCTTGAGTGCTCATAGCGTCATTTTCCCTAGCGACCTGCTTGCCGCGGTGCCGTCGAAGTGCGTTACCGAAAGCACGGTTGCGATAGCCCCCGCGGAAGCGACAGTGGCAGGTTGTAGTCACCGCGTCGTCGCGGTCCCTACAACTGATTCGAAGGGCCCTTGCAGGGTGGTATTGTCTGTTGTGCAACGGCCGGCAGCGTTATTCGCGGTTTTTTTGCTGCCCATTCAGGATGGAAAAAAGCCACCTCGATTGCAAGGCCACCGTTCCGGCGATCGCGGAGACGCGGCCCAGGTGTCTGATTGGGTGCAGGTGAAATCGGTTCACGCGGTCTGCCCTGCAAATACCCTCGGTGTCCGCCGTGCATGCCGGTGTACTCCATCCGGCAGGTTATGCAACGAGCGCGGCCGCGGGCGCGCGCACATGCGCGCCCGCGTGTCCGCGTGCAGGCTCAGACCTCGCGTCCGAGGAGCGTTTCGTCGAAAGGATATTTCGAGATCTTCTCGATACCCTTTTCGGTTACCAGGACCTCTTCCTCGAGCTTGACGCCGTCGTCGGCGCCGACCTCGCCGATGTAGCTTTCCACCGATACGACCATCCCGGGTTCCAGCGTCCCGTCCGTGGAGAAATCATCGAAATCCATGTGGTGTGCCACGAGCGGTGTTTCACCGTGCATGCCGACGCCGTGGATGACGGACGGATAGCGCCGGTCGATGAAGCGATCGGGGATCTTCCACGCGTTTTCCGCGATTTCCCGGTAGCCCATGCCGGGCTTGAGGATCGAGATATTATGGTGAACCTGGTCGTACGCCATCTGGTAGAGGCTTTTCTGATAATTCGTCGGCTTGTTCGGGCCGACGTGGAAGGTCCTCGAGAAGTCGGAGTAATAGCCGTGACAGCCGATCGTGTCCGTGTCCAGGCAAACGAGCTCGCCGGGCCGGATGACCCGATTGCTGGCTTCATTGAACCAGGGATTGGTTCGAGGACCGGAGTTGAGCAGGCGCGTCTCGATGAACTCGCCTCCCTGCTGGATCACGTTGCCATAGAGCGTGGCGAAAAGATCGTTCTCCGTGATGCCGGGCTTGATCTTTGCCTCGACTTCGGCCACAGCGGCCTCGCTGCCGGCACATGATTGCGCCAGGCATGCGATCTCCTCGGGCGTCTTGATGCGACGGCAATACAGGGTGTCCTGCATGCAGTCGTAGACGTCGAGCCCCTGCGATTCGAGGGCGTGCGCCAGATTCATCGAGCAGCGGTCGAGCCCGACCTTCAGGTTGCCCTCGCCGTGTTCGCGCACGAGCCCTGCAATCTCGACGCCGAAGGGATCCGAGGACATGTTGTCGCGCTGGTTGACCGCCGACCACACGACCTGCGACCTGCGCGACTCGTCGATCGTCTCCAGCCAGCTGGAGACGTGAGCGCTGCCCGGGTACTCGAACAGGATGACCGGACCATTGAGCGGCACGTAGATATAGCGCGTCGAATTGCGCAGGAAATAGCCGAACATGTTGCGCGAGCCGGTCGCGTAGCGCTGGTTGTAGGGGTCGAAGAGCACCAGCGCGGCGTAGCCCTTGTCGGCCATCATGGCCCGCAGGCGTTCGAGACGCCCGGCGCGCAGCTGCTTTGGATCGAAGGCGGTGGGGATGCTGTCGGTGTTGGCCATCTGGGCCGACGGGACGACCGGGATCTGTTCGGGCTCCCGGTCCGAGAGTTGATCGGATTCAACAGTATGCATGGGTTCCCTTTGATGGATGGGTGTGCCGGTGGAAGGGCGCCCGCGCAGCGCTTCCCGCGCGGGCGCCCGACGGTCCTGGACGGGCCTGCAGACCCGCGCGCAGTCAGTCGGCGAGACCGTCGGGGCGTTCCGTGCCCTCTTCGAGCATCCGCTCGTGGATCGGCGCCATGCGGCCGAAGATCCGCTTCGCACGCTCGGGGCGGCCGACAAAGCCCGGCTCCTTGGCGTAGGCGAAGATCACGCTGTGGCGTTCCTTGTCGCCGTGGACCGGCGTCACGCGATGGAGCGAATAGCGCCCGAAGAAGATCTGCAGGTCGCCGAGCTCGAGGTCGAGCGACTTCAGGCGGGAGCGGTCCCCGTCCAGTACCTGCTGAACACCGTCGAAGTTCTCGCTCTCCTCGCTTCGGATGCCGGGGGCGTACTCGAAGGTTCCGCCCTCGTTCGGCTTGCGCGTCAGCATCGTGACGATGAACTCGTTGGTGTCGAAGTGCCAGGGGTGCTGACAACCGTCGCGCAGGACGTTGACGACCAGTCCGCCCAGCGGATCGGCGTATTCGTGGATCTCCTCGATGCCGACGACGGACGCGATGAAGCGCTGGAAATCCGGATTCTGGTAGATCTGGCGAGTGATCGCGTCGTCGCCGATGCAGTCGCTGGCCACGAAGCCGTTGGTGCGGTCGTCGAACCGATTCTTGGGATGCTCTGCCGGCAGGGCTTCATCGCCGTCGGAGTTGTAAGGGTTGGTCTCGCCCACGTTGTAGTGCGCGTAGGGCGACAGGCGCTCCGTCTCGTTCTCCAGTCGTCTGGTCGCTGCGCGCGGGACGAAGTTCTTGAGAACGACGCAACCGTCATCGGCGAGTTGCTCACGGCACTGCGCGATCAGGGCCTCGCCGGCCTCTGTATCCAGGCGATCGATCGGGTAGTGCTCGAGGTCCACAAGCCCCTGGAGTGGGTTCTTGCTGACCGTTTCTGCATTGGCAGCCATTGATCCTCCCTTGCAGGTGGTTTCCAAAACGTGTGGACAGCCTAAACGGGCATCGTCCATAATGAAAATGAATTGTAAAAATCATTTTGATTGAGAAGACTCATAGCTTATGGATACCGATCTCCTCCGGGCCCTCGTCGCCGTGGCCGAATGCGACGGCTTCAGCGCCGCCGCCAGGATCCTCAACCGCAGCCAGAGTGCGGTCAGCCTGCAGATCAAGCGGCTCGAGGATCGCGTGGGCGAGCCCCTGTTCGACCGGAACAGCCGCACCGTGCTGCTCACGGACGCGGGTGCCCGCATGCTGCCGTATGCCCGCAAAATGCTGCGCCTCCAGGACGAGATCGAGCGGGTCATGAGCTCGGAGGCGCCGGGCGAGCTGATCCGCCTCGGTATATCGGAGGAGCAGGCCAGCGCCTACCTGCCGGAGCTCTTGCGCCGATTCTCCGCGCTCCATCCCGATGCGCGGGTCGAAGTCACGTGCGACATGAGCGGTGCTCTTGTCACCGCATTCCAGGAGGGGCTGCTCGATGTGGTGCTCGCGGTCCGCCATTCGCCGACGCAGACCGGCCAGCTGCTGGGCGGCGAGCCCATGGTCTGGGTCGTGTGCGACGACTGCAGCGTGCGGGACTGGGAGACGCTGCCACTGGCACTCAATCCCGACGGCTGCATCTTTCGTGCGCACGCCTTCGCGGCGCTCGGCCGCGCCGGACGACGCTGGGAAGTGCGCTACACGAGTGCGTCGCCGACCGGCGTCAACGCAGCGGTTCAGTCCGGTCTCGCGGTCGCGGTCAAGACCCCACGCAGCGTTCCGTCGGGCTGTCGGATGGTGGCGGACGAAGAGGGGCTCCCTGCCCTCGGCCACGTCGAGATCGAACTGCACCGATCGCCCAGTCAGGTCACTGAAGCGTTCGAAGCCTTCTGCGAGAACCTCACGGAGGTCGTCATGCAAAGCCAGACCTTGCATGCCCTCGCTGGCACGGCCTCGTAGGCGCGCGGCACACGGTTGGCCGCGGCTCGCCTCCGGCCGTCACGGCGCATGAGGAAGGGTTGCGCAGCATTTGGCTTGTAACGAGTCTTGCTAAACTTATTCGAAATGATGAACGCTCGAAGGCGGACAATGGACCTGCCCCGGGTACGCAAAGGATTCCCGACTGCCCGGTTTTTGGTGGCTCAGTCAGGGATTTGCGGACGGATCGCCGGAATGGGCAAGTGGCCCAGTCGGCAGTGCAAGGGTTCGATGCGATCGCTGTCGACCAACAAGGGCAATAATCAGTATTGGCAGATTTCATTGGAAATGGCCAAGCAAAACGTGCAGGGTGCGCGGCGTGGCTTTTCACGAAAACCTCAGTCAGCCATCGCACATCGCGAGCCAGTTACACGTCAAACAGACAAGCGGTTTCGTTGCCAGACGCATCGGCCTTCCGCCCCTCCGCATCAGCGCCTGCGGTTTTCGACTCGCCGTCAATCCCGCCCCGGGCATGGGGCCACCGCACGGCGAGGGCCTTCGGGGCCGGATCCGTTGCCATCAAGCGAGCGACTTGCCCGTGTCCCAGCGCCTCGCCCGATCGGGCGCGGCGTGCGCTGACTGCGCGGGCGTTAGCCGGTCCGCGAACGGTGTCGTATGAGCCGCCGCGGCCGGATCCGGGCGCGGAATGGCGGGCACGCGCTTCGTGTCCAACCGGCGACGCCGCATACATGAGACCGCGAAGGGAGGAACCCCGTAATGAGCAAGATGCATCTGTTTACATCGGAATCGGTCAGCGAAGGCCATCCGGACAAGATGGCCGATCAGATCTCGGACGCCATCCTGGACGCCATCCTCCAGCGCGACAGCGGCTGCCGCGTCGCGTGCGAGACGATGACCAACACCGGTCTGATCCTGCTCGCGGGTGAGCTCAAGACGGACGTCCAGCTTCCGTACAAGGAGATTGCGCGCGATGTCGTCCGGCGGATCGGCTACACATCGTCGGAGATGGGCTTCGATGCCGAGTCGTGCGCGGTGATCGATACGCTGGGCGAACAGTCGGGCGACATCAGCCAGGGGGTCGACCGTGACGAGCCCGAGGATCAGGGGGCCGGTGACCAGGGCCTGATGTTCGGCTATGCGACCCGCGAAACGCCCGAGTACATGCCCGCCCCGATCGCGCTGTCGCACCGCCTCGTCCGGCGCCAGTCCGAGCTCCGGCGCGCCGGGACGCTGCCCTGGCTGCGGCCCGACGCGAAGAGCCAGGTCACGCTGCGCTACACGGACGGCAAGCCCGCAGCGGTCGATACGTGCGTAGTGTCCACGCAGCACACGCCCGACATCCCCGATGAGGACATCTACCAGGGCGTCATGGAGGAAATCATCGAGCCGGTGATTCCGGCCGAGTGGATCGGCTCGGAGACGAAGCACCTGATCAATCCGACCGGGCGGTTCGTTGTCGGCGGTCCGCTGGGCGACTGCGGCCTTACGGGGCGCAAGATCATCGTCGACACCTACGGTGGCATGGCGCGTCACGGCGGGGGCTGCTTCTCCGGCAAGGATCCGTCGAAGGTCGACCGCTCCGCGGCCTACGCGGGTCGCTACGTCGCCAAGAACGTCGTCGCCGCCGGGCTGGCCGAGCGCTGCGAGATCCAGCTGTCGTACGCCATCGGTGTCGCCGAGCCGACCTCGGTCGCGGTCGAGACGTTCGGCACGGGCATGATCGAAGAGGAGCGCATCGTCGAGTTGGTGCGCGCCCATTTCGACCTTCGGCCGTACGGGATCATCAAGGCACTGGACCTGGCCCGGCCGATCTACACAGCGACGGCGGCCTACGGGCATTTCGGCCGCGAGGACGTGGATCTGCCCTGGGAGCGCACCGACAAGGCGGAGGCGCTGCGCGACGCCGCGAACATGCGCTCGGCCGTCGAGGCATGAAGCGCGCCGGCGGCGGGATCGTCCCGGCGGAGCTGATCGCCCGTCTGCGCTGAAGGGCGCAGCGGGCATGAACGAGATGCCGGCCCTGAGGAGCGCTGCAGTCCTCGCCGTCAGCGGCGGGGACCAGGCTCGGGGGTTTCCGGTGGACGTTTCGAGGTAACGGCGCTCACTTGATACAATGAATGGAGTTTCAACAATGAACGCTGTCCCCGAGAAAATTGTCGCCGAATCCGCGATCGCCGATCCCTCGC
>CAZVFN010000090.1:0-11452 GCA_964626335.1 uncultured Ectothiorhodospiraceae bacterium | reverse complement strand
ATCTGCACGCTGTACCACGCGCTCGCGACGGCGCCAATTTCTCGGACAGGCTCCCAGTTGTACTTTCTCATGAAGTTGTTCCCACTGGCCGGCGAAAAGCCGGCGCACGCCCGTCGATGGATACGGCCACGGGGGCACCCCGCAGCCGGTCACTCGTCGGCCCGGAACGGCGATTCGCTCATCAACTCGCGGTAGCGGCTCTGCAGGACCGCGCGCTCGCGCTCGATGTGGTCGCGGATGGCGTCCCGGAACATCGGCTCCGCGATCCAGTGCGCGGAATGCGTCCAGGTCGGCAGGAACCCGCGGGCGATCTTGTGCTCGCCCTGCGCGCCCGGCTCGAAGCGCTCCAGGCCCTGCTCGATCGCGTACTCGATGCCCTGGTAGTAGCAGGCCTCGAAGTGCAGGCTGTGGCAATCGGCGTCGCAGCCCCAGTAGCGCCCGTAGAGCGTGTTGCCGCCGCGGAACAGGATCGAGGCGGCGACGGTCCGCCCGGCGTGGCGCGCGAACACCACCACGATCTGCTCGCCCATCGTGCGCCCGATCTCGGCGAAGAACTCGCGCGTGAGCACCGGGATGTTCCACTTCTTCTCGAACGTCGAGGTGTAGAAGTGGTGCGCCAGGGACCACTCGGCGTCATCCATCTCGTGGCCGTGGCGGCGCACCAGCTCGATGCCCTGCTCGTGGACGCGGCGGCGTTCGCGTCGCGCCTTCTTGCGCTTGCGGCTGCTGAACGCGGCGAGGAAGTCGTCGAAGTCGGCGTAGCCGGCGTTGGTCCAGTGGTACTGGATGTCGTCGCGGATCAGGAGCCCGTCGTCGCGCAGCGATGCCAGGTCGCGCTCGGGCGGGAACAGCCAGTGCAGCGTCGATACGCCCAGCTCGCCCGCGTGTTCGCGCACGGCCGCTGCGAGCGCGGCGGCCGTCGCGCCGCGCTCGCGGTCCGGCGCGACGAGCAGTCGCGGCCCGGTGGCCGGCGTGAACGGCGCGGCCGCCACGAGCTTCGGGTAGTAGCGCAGCCCGTGGCGCTCGTAGGCATGGGCCCAGGCGAAGTCGAACACGAACTCGCCGAACGAGTTGAGCTTCAGGAAAGTGGGCGCGGCCGCCGCGATCGGCCCACCCGGCGCCTCGCGCAGCACGAGGTAGTAGGGGATCCAGCCGAATTCGCGCCCGAGGCAGCCGTGGCGCTGCAGCGCGCTCAGGAATTCGTGGCGCAGGAACGGGAACGCGCCGGCGAGGGCGTTCCACTCGCGCGCATCGACCGCGTCCAGCCGTTCCAGGACCTCGAGCTGCATCGGCTCCGTCCTCCGGGCGGGTGAGGGTACTGACCGCGCGTGAATGGTTCTCGCCAGGGCGCCCGGAGCCCGAACGCACGCAAGGAGCGCTTGTAGGAGCGGCCCTGGCCGCGAACCGCATTTCACCTCGCGGCGGGGTCGGCTTTTCTCGGTGCTCGACCCGCGGGCCACCGGTACCGCGCGGGATCACGCCGGTTCTCCTGTGGCGCGGATACCGATTCGCGAGCAAGCTCGGCCCTACACGCCTTCGTTGCCTCTGCGTGCCTGGGCGCTCCTGGCACCGTGGCGACAACCCACGGATGGCGCCGGATGCGGTACGGCCGGCGCGTGTCCCGGGGCCCTCGGATGCGGCTCAGGCCGCGGCGTCGCTGGCCTGTTCCTGGAGGTAGCGCTCGGCGTCGAGGGCGGCCATGCAGCCGGTGCCGGCGGAGGTCACGGCCTGGCGGTAGACGTGGTCGGCGACGTCGCCGGCGGCGAACACGCCCGGCACGCTGGTGGCGGTGGCGTTGCCGCGCAGGCCGCTCTGGACGAGGATGTAGCCGCCCTCCATGTCGAGCTGGCCCTCGAACAGGGCCGTGTTCGGGATGTGGCCGATGCCGAGGAACATCCCGGTCACCGTGATCTCCTTGTGTTCGCCGGTCCGGTTGTTCACCAGGCGCAGGCCCGTGACGCCCATGGCGTCGCCCAGCACCTCGTCCACCTCGTGGTGCCACTCGAACTCGAGGCGCCCCTGCTTCTCCAGTTCGAACAGCTGATTCTGCAGGGTCGCGTCCGCGCGCAGCCGGTCGCGGCGATGGACCAGCGTGACGTGGCGCGCGAGATTCGCCAGGTACAGGGCTTCCTCGGCGGCCGTGTTGCCGCCGCCGATCACCGCCACGTCCTGGTTGCGGTAGAAGAAACCGTCGCAGGTGGCGCACGCGGATACCCCGCGCCCGGCGAAGCGGCTCTCCGATTCGAGGCCGAGGTATTGCGCCGTGGCACCGGTGGCGATCACGAGCGCGTCGCAGGTATAGGTTGCCGCGTCGCCCTCGAGACGCAACGGCCGCACCGACAGGTCTGCGCCATGGACATGGTCGTGCAGGATTTCGGTGCCCAGGCGCCGGGCGTGCTGCTGCATGCGCTCCATGAGCTCGGGCCCCTGCAGATCGTCGTTGTCGCCCGGCCAGTTGTCGACGTCGGTCGTGGTCGTGAGCTGGCCGCCGGGCTCGATGCCGGTGACCACCACGGGGTCGAGATTCGCGCGCGCGGCATAGACGGCCGCGGTATAGCCGGCCGGCCCTGATCCGAGGATGAGCAGGCGGCAATGCTTGGTGTCGCTCATGTATAATCGTCCGTTCGGAAGCCGGCGAGAGCCGGCAATGTTACGAGACGGTCCCCACCCGGACAAGCGCGCGTCGGCGGCGATCGGGGTCCCCGACGGCGAGGGAGTCGGGCTTGGCGCAGGCCAAAAAGCAACGCGGCAGCGACGGTCCCCCGGCCATCGTCCGCCATGTCCAGCGCGGGCTGCGCGAGGGGGCCTTCTTCCTCCTGCTCGCCATTTCGGCGTATTTGCTGCTCTCCCTGCTGACTTTCAATACCGCGGACCCGGGCTGGTCCCACACCGGCAGCGGCGGGGCGATCCACAACGCCGGCGGGCGCGCGGGCGCGTGGTTCGCCGATGTCTTCCTCTACGTCTTCGGCTACATCGCCTACCTGGTGCCGGTGATGGTCGCCTGGTCGGGCTGGATCGTGTACCGGGGCGTGCCGGGCGGTGCCGAGCCCGGTGCGGCGCGCTTCCATTTGCTGCGCTGGGGCGGGTTCCTGTTCACCCTGATCGCGGCCTGCGGCCTGGCCGCGCTGCACTTCCAGGCGGCGTCCGGCACCCTGCCGGTCGGTGCCGGCGCCGGTGGCGTCATGGGCACGCTGATTGCCGAGCAGGCCATCCGTGTCCTCGGCCTGCTCGGTAGCACGCTGCTGTTGCTGGCGCTGCTGCTCGCCGCCGTGACCGTGTTCACCGGCATCTCCTGGTTCGCGGTGATGGACCTGGTCGGGCGGTCGGTGCTCTGGCTCGGCGGGCGGGTGCGCCGGGCCCTCGGGGCCCTGCGCGAGCGCGCCCGTGCCCGCCGGGCGCGCCAGGAACGCGAGCAGAAGGTCGCGCGCGAGGCCAGGCGCAGCGCATCGCGCAAGAAGAAGGCACCGCGCATCGAACCGGTGGTCGACGCGCCCAGGGCGAAGGAGAGCGCGCGCGCGCAGAAGGAGAAGCAGATCCAGCTGTTCGACCCGCCGTCGAATTCGCAGCTGCCGCCGCTGTCGCTGCTCGACGCCGCCGGCAAGGACGAGCAGGGCGGCTACTCGAACGAGTCGCTCGAGGCGATGTCGCGGCTGCTGGAGCACAAGCTCGAGGATTTCAATATATCGGCCGAGGTCACGGCGGTGCACCCTGGGCCGGTGATTACGCGCTTCGAGCTGCAGCCCGCGGCCGGCATCAAGGTCAGCTCGATCACCAACCTGTCGAAGGACCTCGCGCGCTCGCTGTCGGTGATCAGCGTGCGCGTGGTCGAGGTCATCCCGGGCAAGTCGACGGTCGGCCTCGAGATCCCCAACGAGCAGCGCCAGATGGTGCGCCTGTCCGACGTGCTGCGCTCGAAGGCCTACGACCAGGCGAAGTCGCCGCTGACGCTTGCACTCGGCCACGACATCGGCGGCCAGCCGATCGTGGCCGATCTGCAGCGGATGCCGCACCTTCTGGTCGCCGGGACCACCGGCTCGGGCAAGTCGGTCGCGGTCAACGCGATGCTGCTCAGCCTCGTCTACAAGGCGCTGCCGAAGGACGTGCGCCTGATCCTGATCGATCCGAAGATGCTCGAGCTCAATGCCTACGAGGGCATACCGCACCTGCTCGCGCCGGTCGTCACGGACATGAAGGAGGCGGCCAACGCGCTGCGCTGGTGTGTCGCCGAAATGGAGCGGCGCTACAAGCTGATGGCGTCGCAGAACGTGCGCAATATCTCCGGCTTCAACCGCAGGGTCCAGGAGGCGATCGACGCCGGTGACCCGATCAAGGATCCGTTCCACAAGCCCGAGGAGGCAGCGGATCCCGAGGCGCCGGCGCCCACCCTCGAACCGATGCCCTATATCGTCGTCGTCATCGACGAGTTCGCCGACATGATGATGGTCGTCGGCAAGAAGGTGGAGGAGCTGATCGCGCGCATCGCGCAGAAGGCGCGCGCGGCCGGTATCCACCTGGTGCTGGCGACGCAGCGTCCGTCCGTGGACGTGATCACCGGTCTGATCAAGGCGAACATCCCGACGCGCATGGCCTTCCAGGTGTCCTCGCGGGTCGATTCGCGCACGATCCTGGACCAGCAGGGCGCGGAGCAGCTGCTCGGCAACGGCGACATGCTCTACGTGCCGGCTGGCACGAGCTACCCGCAGCGCGTGCACGGCGCGTTCGTCGACGACCACGAGGTCCACGCGGTGGTGGAGAGCCTGAAGAAGGCGGGGCCCCCGGCGTACAACAGCGCCATCGTCGAGGAGCAGGGCGGCGGCGAAGGCGCGTTGCCGGGCGAGTCGGGCGGCGACAGCGGTGGCGAGGCCGATGCCCTCTACGACCAGGCGGTCGCCATCGTCACCGAGAGCCGCAAGGCGTCGATCTCCTACGTGCAGCGCCGCCTCAAGATCGGTTACAACCGGGCCGCCCGCATCGTCGAGGACATGGAGGCGGCGGGGGTCGTGACGCCGGTGCAGTCCAACGGCTCGCGCGAGGTGGTCGCGCCGCCGCCCGCCGGCAGTGATTGACGCGGTCGGTCCGGCGCGGGGCGTCGCCCGAACCGCGCCGGGGTGGAGTCTGCCGGGCCAATGGGCGCATGAACGGCGGGTTACGCGGCCGTCATTTGTCCTCGCGCCCGCAATCCGTCATAAACGATCCGGCGGCGAGTGCAAACGGCTCACCCGGACTCGAGGCAGGAATCGTCATGAAGATCGATCGCACCGGGCTGCTGGCGGCCGTAATCGTCGGCCTTTTCGCGATGCCTGCGAGCGCCGGCGAGGCCATGCAGCGGCTGAAGGACTTCACCGAGGGACTGGATTCGTTCAGTGCCGGTTTCGTGCAGACGCGCTATGACGAGGAACAGGAACCGATCCGCAAGAGCGAGGGCCTCGCCTGGCTCAAGCGCCCGGGGCTGTTCCGCTGGGAGTACCGCGAGCCGTACCAGCAGGTCATCGTGGCCGATGGCGAACGCCTGTGGATCCATGACGCCGACCTCGAGCAGGTCACGGTCAAGAAGACCGAGCGGGCGCTGGGCACGGCCCCGATCATGCTGCTGTCGAAGGCGGAGCCGCTGTCCCGGCAGTTCGATCTGAAGGACCTCGGCAAGCGCGAGGGCCTCTACTGGGTCCGTCTGCGCCCGAAGGTCGACGACACCGACTTCCGCGAGATCTACCTTGGCTTCGGCGATCGGGCGCTCAAGGTCATGGAGCTTCGCGATCGCTTCGACCAGGCCACGCAGATCCGCTTTCACCACGTGGAGCTCAACCCGGAGGTCGCGCCCGAGCGGTTCCAGTTCGCCCCGCCCGAGGGGGTCGACGTGATCGGGCCGGCAGCGCCGGGGGGCGGCGGATCGGGCTGACATGAGCGACGCGCGCCAGGGCTCGCTGCTCGGACCGGGCGAAGGAGGAGCGGCGCCCGCCGGCAGTGACGACTTCCGTCCGCTCGCGGACCGCATGCGGCCGCGCGAACCGGGCGAGTTCGCCGGTCAGGCCCACATGCTCGCGCCCGGCATGCCGCTGCGCGAGGCGATCGACAACGATCGCCTGCACTCGATGGTGTTCTGGGGGCCGCCGGGCACCGGCAAGACCACACTCGCGCGCATGATCGCGGCCCGCTGCGGGGCCGAGTTCATCGCCGTCTCGGCCGTGCTTTCGGGCGTCAAGGATATCCGGGCGGCGATCGACCGGGCGCGCGAGGTGCGCCGCCACGACGGTCGCCCGACCGTGCTCTTCGTCGACGAGGTCCATCGCTTCAACAAGGCCCAGCAGGACGCCTTCCTGCCGCACGTCGAGGACGGCACCGTGTTCTTCATCGGTGCGACCACGGAGAACCCGTCGTTCGAGCTCAACAACGCGCTGCTGTCGCGGGTGCGCACCTACATCCTGCAGGCGCTGAGCACCGCGGACGTGCGCGGGGTGATCGATCGCGCCCTGGCGGATGCCGAGCGCGGGCTGGATGATCGGGCCATCTCGATGGACGACGAACAGCGCGACCGGCTGGCGGCGGCGGCCGACGGCGACGCCCGGCGGGCGCTGCTGCTGCTGGAGATCGCCGCCGACCTCGCCGAGGGCGAGGGCCACGGCGAGATCACCGGCGACATCCTCGAACAGGTCTCGCGCGAGAGCCTGCGCCGCTTCGACAAGGGCGGCGACTACTTCTACGACCAGATCTCCGCGTTGCACAAGTCGATGCGCGGCTCCAACCCGGACGCGGCCCTGTACTGGTTCTGCCGCATGGTCGACGGCGGCTGCGATCCGCTCTACGTCTGCCGGCGGATCGTGCGCTTCGCCTCCGAGGACATCGGCAATGCCGACCCGCGTGCGCTGCAGATCGGCCTGCAGGCGTGGGATACCTACGAGCGCCTGGGCAGCCCCGAGGGCGATCTGACCATCGCACAGGCGATCGTCTACATGGCGAGCGCGGCCAAGAGCAACGCCGTGTACACCGCCTGGAAGGCGGCCACGCGCGACGCGGGATCGACCGGCTCGGCCGAGGTGCCGATGCATCTGCGCAACGCGCCCACGGGCCTCATGAAGGAGCACGGCTGGGGCGAGGGCTATCGCTACGCCCACGACGAGCCGGACGGCTTCGCCGCGGGCGCGAGCTACTTCCCCGACGCCATGGGCGAGAGCGTCTACTACGAGCCGGTCGAGCGCGGCCTCGAGGCCCGCATCGGCGAGCGCCTGCGTGACTTGCGCGCGCGCAACCGGGAGGCGGGCGGGGGGCGCGACGACTGATCGGGTGGGCGATTGCTTCGCGCGGGCGGGTGGTCCGAGCCTGCGATTGGTTCTCGCCAGGACGCCGAGAGCGCCAGGGTAGGCGCAGGCACAGCGGATTATCGCAGAGTTGCGGAGGGTGCAGGGGCCCGCGAAGTGCAGATGGAGGTATTGCGCGCATTCGCCTTCGGCGAGGGCGCGCCTGCGTCATTGTTCGTCCCGTTGACGCGCCGGCGCGCTTTTGCGGAGCAAATGCGCGCGTCCTCGATCCGGCCTGGCTGACCGATGACTCTACCTACGCCAGCGGCGTCGACCGGATCATGTGCACCGTGCTGGCCTGGATCCTCGTGACCCACCTGTTCAACCACCCGACGCATCACCGCGGCCAACTGACCCCCTGATCAAGCAGCTCGGCCACGAGCCGGGCGTCACGGATATCCCGTGGCTCCCGGGTGTGGCCCGCGAAGAAGGCGCCGACTGACCCAGGCGCGAACCGCGCTGGCCGGTGACACCGGTCAACCGCCGGCGAGGACGTAAAGCCAGGCCGGCAGCGTCGCCAGCGACAGCGCGGTCGAGAGCGTCACGGCGAGCGAGTAGTAGCCGGTGTCCAGTCCGTAGCGGTCGCACAGCACGATGCCGAGGACCATGCTCGGCATGGCCGCCTCGAGTACCGTGCCCGTGCGCTCAATGCCGTCGAGTCCGATGCCCGCGGTCAGTAGGAGTGCCAACAGCGGCTGCAGCAGCAGCTGGATGGCGAGCACGGGCGCGATCGCCACGGCGGTCGGGCGGTCGAGCGCCCGCCAGGACAGGCTCATGCCGAGGCCGAGCAGCATCAGCGGCACGACGGCGCCGCCGAGCGTGGCGAGCAGGCCGCCGAGCGCGTCCGGCAGGGCCAGCCCCGAGGCGTTCAGGGCGACACCGACGAGCGCCGCCCAGAACGGGGGCACGCGTGCCAGGCGCAGCCAGGCCGGCATGGTCTCGCCGCCCGCGCCGTAGCGCTGGGCCATGACCACGCCGAAGGTCAACAGGATGGGCGTGCAGGCGAAGTAGTCGAACTGGATGGCGATGCCGGCACCGACCTCGCCCAGTGCCGCGTCGAGCGCGGGCAGCCCCATGTAGGTGGCGTTGGGAAAGGCGGCGGCGAGCAGCAGCGCGCCGGTCCGGGGCGCGCACAGGCCCATGCGGCGTGCGGCGAGCCAGCCCAGCGTCCAGCCGGTCAGTACCACGGTGGCCGCGGTCAGGGCGATGCGGAACGAGTCGAGCCCAAGATCGGCCGACCACAGCGTCTGCACCACGAGCGCCGGGAGCAGGAGGTAATAGACGAGCGTCGCCATGGCGGCGCGCAGGGCATCGCCGTCGAGGCCTGCGGGTTGCAGCGCGCGCCAGGCGAGGCCCAGGGCGATCAGGCCCGCCATGCGCAGCAGCACGTCGAACATGCCCGCCCGCCGGCCTTGTTGCGTCAGGCTGCCGAGTGGCGCGCGAGCGCCCACTCGACGTGCTCGCGCACGAGGGCATCGGGGTGTTCACGGCGCCCACGCAGGGCCGCGACGACCGCGTCGGTGGTGGGCGCGTTGCCCAGGGCGACGGCGACGTTGCGCAGCCACAGGGGGTGCCCGAGCCGCCGCACCGGCGAGCCCTCGAAGCGGCGCAGGAACTCGGTCTCGCTCCAGGAGAACAGCCACACCAGGTCGGGGGCGTCGAGGCCGTTGCGCGCGCGGAAATCGCGCTCCTCGGCGTCCGTGGCATAGCGGTTCCACGGACACACGAGCTGGCAGTCGTCGCAGCCGTAGACGCGGTTGCCCATCAGCGGGCGCAGCGACTCCGGGATCGAGCCCGGGTTCTCGATCGTCTGGTAGGAGATGCACAGGCGCGCGTCGAGCTCGTAGGGCCCGGTGATCGCGCCGGTCGGGCAGGCATTGATGCAGGCCCGGCAGCTGCCGCAGACATCGGCTGCGGCGGGTTCGTCGAGCGGCAGCGGCAGGTCCGTGTAGAGCTCGCCCAGGAAGAACCAGGAGCCGTTGTCGCGGTCGATCAGGCAGGTGTGCTTGCCCTGGGTGCCCAGGCCCGCCTTCTGCGCCAGCGGCTTTTCCATCACCGGCGCGCTGTCGGCGAAGGCGCGGTAGCCGAACGCGCCCACCTCGCCCTCGATGCGCTCCGCCAGTTGCTGCAGCCGACGGCGCATCAGGCGATGGTAATCGCGGCCCAGGGCGTAGCGCGCGACGTACCCGCACAGCGGGTCCTGGAGGACCCGACGCGGATGCTCGCTGTCCGGCGGCCAGTAGTCGAGGCGCACCGACACGACCCGGATCGTTCCGGGTACCAGCTCGGCCGGCCGGGTGCGTTTCGTGCCGTGCTGCGCCATCCACGCCATCGCGGCATGGCGCCCATCCGCGAGCCAGCGCTCGAGGCGCGCCTCGACGCGCTCGAGCTCGGTGTCGGTCACCCCGAGGCCCCCGAAGCCGAGCTCGCCGGCCCATTCGCCGATCCGCCGGCGCAGGGCCTGCCAGTCAATCGGGGCGGTGTCGGCCTGGGTCATCGTCGCCTGCAGCCCTGGTGGTCATGCGCTCGCTCCGGGAACACCTCGCGGCGCGGAAAGGGCACGCCGCCAGACGCGCCCGCCCGGCGCGGGGGAGCACACTAGCGCTGCTGCCCTCGCAGGCCAAGCCGGGCAGTGCCCGGGCCCAGCGGCGACGCCATCCGATTTGGCCCCGGGCGCCGCCATGCGTAGGCTCGCGCCTGCGTCGCCGGAGAAGTCGGATGTCCGTCAGCCTGTTCACGCTCGTCGTCGCCGTATTCCATGGTATCCCGGCCCTTGTCGGGGCCGGCCATGCGCTGTTGTTCAAGCGCGATCCGCGCTCCGCCTTGGGCTGGATCGGGATCTGCATCGTCCTGCCGTTTCTCGGTCCGGTGCTGTATTTCCTGTTCGGGGTCAACCGCGTGCGCACGCGGGCCCGGCGCATGACGCGGCGTTCGCCGTTCCGCCTCGGTGTGGGTTTCGAGCGCGGCGACTACGGTGGCCGCGGCGCCGTCGTCGAAGTGGCCGGCGTCGAGGACCGCTGGCGCGCCCTGGCCACGGTGTCCGGCAAGCTCGCCCGGCGCCCGCTCGTCAGCGGCAATCGCGTCGAGCCGCTGCACAACGGCGAGGCCGCGTTCCCGCGCATGATCGAGGCCATCGATCGCGCCGAATCGCGGGTATTCCTCTCGAGCTACATCTTCGACAGCAACAAGACCGGGCGTCGCTTCGTGGATGCCCTCGCCAACGCCGAGCGCCGCGGCGTGGAGGTGCGCGTGCTCGTCGACGGCGTCGGCGAGCTCTACTCGCGCCCGCGCATAGGCCAGCTGCTGGCCGAGCGCGGTGTGCGCGTCGAGCGCTTCATGGCCCCGCGGCTCTGGCCCCCGAGCGTGCAGCTGAACATGCGCAATCACCGCAAGATCCTGGTCGTCGACAACCGCGAGGCGTTCGTCGGCGGCATGAACATCGGTGATCGCCACCTGGTCGGTCCCGGCGGTCCGAAGCGGCCGGCCGCCGATCTGCATTTCCGTGTGCAGGGCCCGGTGATCGGGCAGATCGAGACGGTGTTCGCCGAGGACTGGCGCTTCGTGACGGGCGAGGTCATCGTGCCGTCGCGCTTGGGGGAGGTGGAGCCGGGTGCCCCGTCGGTCTGCCGGGCTTTCACGGAAGGACCGAACGAGGACCTCGACTCGCTGACGCTGGTGCTGATGGGTGCGGTCAGTGCCGCGCGCGAGCGCATCGACATCATGACGCCGTACTTCCTGCCGCCGCCGACCCTGGTCGCGGCCCTGCAGACAGCGGCACTGCGCGGCGTGCGCGTACGCATCCTGCTGCCGGCGCGGAGCAACCTGCGGTACGTCGACTGGGCGACCCGCAACATGCTGGGCGAGCTGCTGACGTTCGGTGTCGAGGTCCGCTATCAGCCGGCCCCGTTCGCCCATTCGAAACTGTTCACGATGGACGGCCACTACAGCATCGTCGGCTCGGCCAACCTGGACGCGCGCAGCCTGCGGCTCAACTTCGAGCTGGCGACCGAGATCTTCTGCGACGCGACGGCGGCTGCGCTCGAGTCGCACTGCAACCGGATCGCCGCCGGCTCCCGCCCGCTCACGTGCGCCGAAGTCGATGAGCGCCCGCTGCCGGAACGGGTGCGCGACGCGGCCTGCTGGCTGTTCTCGCCCTATCT
>CAZVFN010000089.1:0-11477 GCA_964626335.1 uncultured Ectothiorhodospiraceae bacterium | reverse complement strand
GTGGCGCTGGGGCGCTGGCTGCGCGGCCGGGCGACCGCCTGCATCGACGTCTCCGACGGGCTCGCGGCCGACAGCGGCCACATCGCGGGCGCGAGCGGGGTGGCCCTGCACCTGGATGCGACGCGCCTGCCGCTGTCGGCGGCGCTCGCGGACGCGGCGGGCGGCCGCGAGCAGGCCGTCGAATGGGTCCTGCACGGCGGCGATGACTACGAGCTCTGTTTCACCGTGCCGGCGGCTGCCGCCGGCGACGTCGCCGCGGGCGGGGGTGCGCCGGAGACCGTCAGCGTGATCGGGCACGTGGCCGCCGGGAAGGGTGTCCACCTCGCACACAGCGATGGCCGCGAGCGCCCGCTCGAGCGCGCCGGATACCGGCATTTCCGCGCCTGACGACGGGCCCGTCACGGTCGAACCGCGACTGCAGCGCCGAGGGCCATGACATCTCCCGCGATCCCGGGCTTGGCGGCGGCGCCGCAGTCCGCTGCGCGGGCCGGCGCCGGCTGCAGGGCGTGGCGCAGCAGGGCAGCCCCCGCGGGGAGCGGCTTCATCGGGGTCCACCCGGGGTCCCTCGCCGAACCGGGGCGCACGCGGCGCGGGTCGGCGTCGCAGGCGGGTCATGCACCGGCCGCCCGGGCGGCGCGCAGCGGGCATCCGGGTCGCGGGCGCCTGCTCCCCACGATCCGCGGGCACTGCATCTCCGGGGCAGTCGGGGGTTGGCGCGGTCTGCGTTCGCCGGGTCGATCACCCGGACCCGCTGACTGATACAGTCGTCCAGCCATGGCCGTTCCGTCGCCGAGCGACGGCGGGTCCCGGCGCGGACCGCGCGGATCGGTCGCCCCGGGGCGGGCGCGAGCGAGCCTGTTGCCGGGGCGCCGCCGAGAGCCGGTGCGGGACCGCCGCCGGCTGCGACGCGGACAAGGGAGCAGGAAGGCATGGCACGATCGAGCGCGGCCCGCCCGGTACACCTGAGACACCCGGCGGTCTTCCTCGCCCTCGGCTTCGGCAGCGGCCTTGTTCCGGCCGCGCCGGGCACGGCGGGCACGCTGGTCGGGGTGGGGCTGTTCGCCGCCTGCGCTGACGCCTGGCCCGATGCGATGACGGCAGTGACGTTCGCCATCGCGCTGATCGGGATCCCGCTGTGCGATGTCGCCGCGCGCCGCCTCGGTGTGCACGACGACCCGGCGATCGTGTGGGACGAGATCGCCGGCTACTTCGTCGCCATGGCGGGCTTGCCGCTCGAGCCGCTGTGGCTGCTACTGGCGTTCGCGCTGTTCCGTGCCTTCGACGTCGCCAAGCCCTGGCCCATCCGCTGGGCGGATCGGCGGCTGCACGGGGGCCTCGGCATCATGGTCGACGACCTGCTGGCCGGGGCCGCGACCTGCGGCATCCTGCAAGCGCTGGCGGGCGTGCACGCCCTGACCGGGTTGTCCGGCTGACGCCCGCTCGATCGACCCGGTCAGGGCAGGGGCAGGCCGTGCTCGGCGAGCAGCGCACGCAGGCGGATCAGCGGCAGGCCCACGAGGGCCGTCGGATCGCCGCCGTGCATCGCCGCGAACAGTGTCACGGCGTAGCCCTCGGAGCGGATGCTGCCGGCGCAGTCGAAGGGTCGATCGGCCAGCAGGTAACGCTCGATCTCGTCGTCGCCGAGCGCCCGGAAGTCGACGGCGTAATCGACGCGTTCCGATGTGCAGCACCCGCTCGCCCCATCGACCACGGCGACACCGGTGTGGAACACGACGCGCCGCCCGCTGCAGGCTTGCAGCTGTTCGCGGGCGCGCTCGTGGTGGCCCGGTTTGGTCAGGATGCGCGTGCCGAGTGCCGCCACCTGGTCGGAACCGATCACGAGCGCGGCGCCGCTGTCGACGGCCACGTGCTCGGCCTTGGTGCGGGCGAGCCGGATCACGAGATCCCCCGGCGATTCGTCCGCCAGCGGGCGCTCGTCGCAATCGGGTGAGGCCGTGCTGAACGGCACCTGCAGGCGCTCGAGAAGCGACCGCCGATACGGCGAACCGGAGGCGAGAACGAGGCGGCGATCGGGCATGAGATCCTCGGGGCGGGCCGAGCACACAGTAGCGTACGCGAGCGGCGGGCGTCGCGGCAACCCGCCTTTTGACAGGCGCGCCCTGCATGCGTACGCTTCGAACGCTTATGTCCCGGCGCCTGCCAGTCCACGTCGATCCCCTGACGCTGGCGGATCGTGGCCGCAGCATCGCGGGCGCGATGCCGACCTCGGCCTGCGAGCGGCTGGCCGCGTGGCTGGACTCCACCGCGGGCGTGCTCGAGGTCGAGATGCAGTTCGGGCGGGACGCGAGCGGGCGGCGGATCCTGACCGGGCGCATCACCGGGCAGCTGCGGCTGAGCTGTCAGCGGTGCCTGCAGGGCTTCGATCACGATGTCGACCTGCCGCTGGGCGTGGTCCTCGTGGCCAGCGAAGCCGAGGCGGAAACGCTGCCGGACGAGATCGACGCGCTGGTGATCGACGACCGTGCGTCGATGCACACGGTCGACATGCTCGAGGATGATCTGATCCTCGCGCTGCCCCTGGTGCCGAAATGCCCGGACGCGGGCGCATGCCGACCGGCCGTCGATGTCTTCGACAGCGAGGACATCGAGCGCCAAGATGGTGGCACGCAGCGACCCTTCGCGGATCTCGACGATCCGCTCGATCACGACCACGACTGACGGAGAACGCATCCCATGGCGGTACAGCAACGGCGTAAGAGCCCGTCCAAACGCGGCATGCGGCGCGCGCACGACAGCCTCGGCAATCCGACGCTGTCGAGCGAGCCGACGACGGGCGAGCAGCACCGGCGCCACCACGTCTCGCCGGAGGGCTTCTATCGCGGCCGCCAGGTCGTCGAGAGACGGGAAGACGAAGACGAAGACTGACGCGCGGCGCTCGCCGCGGCGGCAGGTTCGGCTGCCCACGCCCCGATGACCGACTCCGCGCGCATGACCATCGCGCTCGATGCCATGGGCGGCGATCACGGCCCGTCCGTGGTCGTGCCGGCGGCGCTGAGCGCCCTCGAGCGGCATCCCCGCTTGGAGCTGATCCTCGTGGGCGACCGCGCGACGCTCGAGGGCGCACTGCCGGGGCAGGACGAGCGCCTGGGGCGGCTGCACATCCGGCACACGAGCCAGACCGTGGGCATGGACGAACCACCGGCCCAGGCCCTGCGCCTGAAGAAGGATTCATCCATGCGCGTCGCCCTGGACATCGTGCGCGCGGACGGTGCCCAGGCGTGCGTCAGCGCCGGCAACACCGGCGCGCTCATGGCCACCGCGCGCTACGTGCTGAAGACATTGCCCGGGATCGATCGCCCCGCGATCTTCACGGCGATCCCCTCGCTGCAGGGTCACACCCACATGCTCGATGTCGGCGCGAATGTCGATTGCAGCGCCGAACACCTGTCGCAGTTCGCCACCATGGGCTCGATCGTGGCCGCCGCGGTCGATAACATCGACCACCCACGCGTCGGGCTGCTCAACGTCGGGGCCGAGCAGATCAAGGGCAACGACCAGGTCAAGGAGGCCGCGCGCCTGCTGGCCGCGGGTGAAGTCAACTACATCGGTTACGTCGAGGGCGACGAGATCTACGCCGACCGGGCGGATGTGGTCGTCTGCGACGGCTTCGTGGGCAATGTCTCGCTCAAGACCAGCGAGGGCGTTGCCCGCATGATCAGCTTCTACCTGCGCGAGGAATTCCGGCGCACGCTGCTCAATCGCCTGATCGGGCTCATCGCGCTGCCGGTGCTCAACCGGCTGCGCCGGCGCATCGATCCGCGGCGCTACAACGGGGCGAGCCTGCTCGGGCTCCAGGGGATCGCGATCAAGAGCCACGGCAGCGCCGACGCGATGTCGTTCGCGAATGCCATCGACATTGCCGTCGTGGAGGTCGTCAAGGACGTGCCGCGGCGCATCGATCGCTACATCGATGAACACCTGCCCCAGGAAGCGCCCGCGTGAGCTTCGCCCGGATCACGGGAACCGGCAGTGACCTGCCGGAGAAGGTACTGACCAACGCCGATCTCGAGGCGATGGTCGAGACCGACGACGAATGGATCCGCGAGCGCACCGGCATCCGCGAGCGCCACATCGTCGCCCCGGAGGAGGCGACCGCCGACCTGGCGGAACGGGCGGCCCGGCGGGCGCTCGAGTCCGCCGAGCGTCGCGTCGGCGACATCGACCTCATCGTCGTGGCCACGACCACGCCCGACCGCGTTTTCCCCTCGACGGCGTGCCTGCTGCAGCAGCGCCTCGGCATCCACGGCTGCGCCGCCTTCGATCTGCAGGCCGTGTGCACCGGCTTCGTCTACGCGCTCGGCGTCGCCGACAAGTTCATCCGCTGCGGCAGTGCTCGCTGCGCCCTGGTGATCGGCGCCGAGACGATCTCGCGCCTCATCGACTGGACCGATCGCTCGACCTGCGTGCTGTTCGGCGACGGCGCCGGGGCGGTCGTGCTCGAGGCCGCCGAGGCGCCGGGCATCCATTCCACCCACCTGCACGCCGATGGCCACTATGCTCACCTGCTGCACGTACCCAGGGGCGTGTCGACGCACCCGGACGCGGTCGCGCAGGGTCGCGCATTCGTCGAGATGAAGGGCAACGAGGTATTCCGGGTCGCGACCAACACGCTCGGTCGGATCGTCGACGAGACACTCGCGTACAATGGCCTCGACAAGAGCGACATTGACTGGCTGGTACCGCACCAGGCGAACATCCGAATCATCGCGGCCACCGCGCGCAAGCTGAAACTGGGACTGGAGCGGGTGATCATCACCGTCGACCGTCACGGCAACACCTCGGCGGCATCGATCCCGCTGGCCCTCGACGAAGGGGTCCGTGACGGGAGGATCAAGCGCGGCGACCGGCTGTTGCTGGAAGCGTTCGGGGGCGGGTTCACCTGGGGGTCCGCGCTCGTCACGTATTGACCCCCGGGGCACGGCACGGGCCCGACGCATGACCGCGAGCGTTCTCATCGCCGACGACCACGCGTTGGTGCGCACGGGCATCCGGCGCCTGCTCGAGGATCTCGACTGCACCGTCGTCGCCGAGGTCGCCACCGGCGAGGACGCGGTGGAGCAGGTACGGGTGCTGCGCCCCGACATCGCGCTGATCGACATCCAGATGCCGGGCATCGGCGGCCTCGAGGCCAGCCAGCGCGTGCGCCGTTTCGTGCCGGAATGCCGCGTGGTCATCCTGACCGCCCACGGCGAGGGGCCGTTGCCGCGGGCCCTGCTGGAGACGGGCGTGGCCGGGTTCCTCACCAAGGGGTGCGCGTTCGAGGAGATGAACGAGGCCATCCGCAAGGTCAGCCGGGGTGAGCGCTACGTCAGCCAGGATGTCGCGCAGCGCCTCGCGCTCGACGCCGTCGCGGGCGGCGATGCCAACCCCTTCGATCGCCTGACCGCACGCGAGCTCCAGGTCACCCTCATGCTGATCGCCGGCGAGAACAACCGCGACATCTCCCAGGCCCTGCGCCTGAGCCCGAAGACGGTGACGACCTACCGCCAGCGCATCCTCGGGAAGCTCGAGCTGCGCTCGGTGGCGGACCTGTTACGTCTCGCCATTCGGCACCATCTGACCGCGCCCGAGAGCGGGACATGACACGGGCGACGACGGAGCCCGCCGCCACCGACTTCGACCCGGCATGCCGGGCGTGCCCGCGCCTTGCCGCCCACCTCGACGCGGTCCGCGCGCGCCACCCGGACTACCACTGCGCTCCAGTGCCGCCCTTCGGCGATCGGGCGGCGCGCCTGCTGGTGGTCGGGCTCGCGCCGGGCGAGCACGGCGCCAACGCGACGGGGCGCCCGTTCACCGGCGATTTCGCAGGCGGGCTGCTGTACGCGACGCTGCACGCCTTCGGTTTCGCCAGCGCGCCGGTGTCCAGCAGTGCCAATGACGGCCTCGAGCTGCACGACTGCCGCATCACCAACGCCGTCAAGTGCCTGCCGCCCGGCAACAAGCCCGCCGGCGCCGAGATCCGGACCTGCAACGCCTATCTTGCCGCCGAGCTCGCCCAGCGACCGCCGCGCGTGGTCGTCGCGCTCGGGCGTATCGGCCACGACGCCACGCTGCGCGCGCTCGGCCGGCGCCAGCGTGACTGCCCGTTCGGCCACGGTGCCGTGCACCAGCCCGCCGGCGGGCCGGTCATCGTCGACTCCTACCATTGCAGCCGCTACAACACGCAGACGGGGCGCCTCACCGAGGCCATGTTCCACGCCGTGTTCGCCACCGCGCGGGCGCGGCTCTGAGCGCCCAGGCGCGGCCCTTGCATTCGCCGGGCGGGCATGCAGGATCACGGTCATGATCCCGAAATCCGACGAGCAGGCGCCGCCCTTCGATGCGCGGGCCTTCCTGCGCACGGTGACCACGCGGCCGGGCGTCTACCGCATGCTCGATGCACGCGGCAACGTGATCTACGTCGGCAAGGCGTCGAACCTGCGCAACCGCCTGTCGAGCTACTTCCGCGGCGATCCCGGCACGGCCAAGACCCGGGTGATGGTCTCGCACGTCGCCGATGTCGAGGTCACGGTCACGCACACCGAGGCCGAAGCGCTCCTGCTCGAGCACACGCTCATCAAGGAGCACCGCCCGCGCTACAATGTCCTGCTGCGTGACGACAAGAGCTATCCCTACATCCATCTCTCGACCCAGGACGATTATCCGCGCCTCGCGTTCCACCGCGGCAGCACGCGGGGGCCGGGACGCTACTTCGGGCCGTACCCGTCGGCCGGCGCCGTGCGCAGCACCCTCTACCTGATGCAGAAGCTGTTCCGCGTGCGTCAGTGCACCGATTCGTATTTCAGCAACCGCACGCGGCCCTGTCTGCAGTATCAGATCGATCGCTGCACGGCCCCGTGCGTGGGCTACATCTCGCAGGCCGACTACGCTCGCGACGTCGAGCACGCGCGCCTGTTCCTCGACGGCAAGGAGTCCGAGGTGGTCGATTCACTCGTCAAGTGCATGGAGGCGGCGTCGGAGCAGCTGGATTTCGAGAGCGCGGCCCGCTACCGCAATCGCATCCAGGCGATTCGGCGCGTGCGCGAGCGCCAGCACGTCAGCGGCGAGGGCGGCGACCTCGACGTCGTGGCCTGCCGCAGCCAGGGCGGGCAGAGCTGCGTGACCGTGTTCTTCGTGCGCGACGGGCGCAATCTCGGCAACAAGACGTTCTACCCGCACACGCCGGAGGACGCCGACGAGGCCGATGTGCTGTACGCCTTCCTCACCCAGTTCTACCTGGAGCACGAGGTCCCGGGCGAGATCCTGCTCTCGCACGCGGTGGACGACAGCGATGTCCTGGCCGCGGTGCTGCGCGAGCAGGCCGGTCACCGCGTGACGCTGTCGTCGCGCCTGCGCGGCGAGCGTCGGCGCTGGATGGAGCTCGCGCGCGCAAACGCGGCCGACGCCCTCGGCAGTCGCCTCGCATCGCGCAGCGGCATGGCCCAGCGCCTCGACGCGCTGGCCCGCACGCTGGGCCTCGATCAGCCGCCGGGCCGGATGGAGTGCTTCGACATCAGCCACACGCGCGGCGAGGCGACCGTGGCGGCTTGCGTGGTGTTCGGCCCCGAGGGCGCGATGCGCAACGAGTATCGCCGCTTCAACATCGACGACATCGAGCCGGGCGACGATTACGCCGCGATGCGCCAGGTGGTGCAGCGGCGCTATCGCCGCCTGCTGAAGGAGGATCGGCGGCTGCCGGACGTCGTGTTCATCGACGGCGGCAAGGGCCAGCTGAGCCAGGCCCGCGCGGTGCTGGACGAGCTCGGCGTGGGCCCGGAGGCGATGCTGCCCGTCGGCATCGCCAAGGGCCCGGAACGCAAACCCGGCATGGAAACCCTGTACATCGGAGATACCCTGAGCGAGAACCACCTGTCGGAGGACGATCCGGGTCTGCACCTGATCCAGCAGATCCGCGACGAGGCCCACCGCTTCGCCATCAGCGGGCATCGCGGCGCACGCGCGAAGAAACGCAACCGCTCCGCGCTGGAGGACATCCCCGGGCTGGGGCCGAAGCGACGGGCACAGCTGCTGAAGCACTTCGGCGGGCTGCAGGGCGTGCGCAAGGCCGGCGTCGAGGATCTCGCCGCCGTGCCCGGCATCAGCATCAAGCTGGCCCGGATCGTTTATGATGCGACCCACGGCTCGGGTACCGGAGGCACCTGATGCAGCTCACGCTACCCACGGCGATCACGCTCGGCCGGCTGGTCCTGGTCCCGGTGCTCGTGCTGCTGTTCTACCTGCCGTTCGAGTGGGCGCGCCCGGCCGCTGCGATCGCCTTCGCCCTCGGCGGGGCCACGGACTGGCTGGACGGCTACCTCGCGCGACGCCTGAACCAGTCATCGGCGTTCGGCGCCTTTCTCGATCCGGTCGCCGACAAGGTCATGGTCGCGATCGTGCTGGTCATGCTTGTCCAGGCCAATCCGCAGCTGTGGATGGTGCTGCCGGCCATGGTCATCATCGGGCGCGAGATCGTGATCTCGGCGCTGCGCGAGTGGATGGCCGAGATCGGCCAGCGCGCGCACGTCGCGGTCAGCTCGCTGGGCAAGTTCAAGACCATCGCGCAGATCGCCGCGCTGCTGCTGATGCTCTACCAGGCGCCGCTGGCTGGGCTGCCGACGTTCCTGATCGGGCTCGGCCTGCTCTACATCGCGGCGCTGCTGACCCTGTTCTCGATGGCCGCCTACCTGCGCGCCGGGTGGGCCGCGATCAACCGGGCCGAAGGCGAGGCCGCCAGCCCTTGACAGGTGAGCGGCGCTGAATAGAATATCGGTCGAACTGCGGGAATAGCTCAGCGGTAGAGCACAACCTTGCCAAGGTTGGGGTCGCGAGTTCGAATCTCGTTTCCCGCTCCAGATCCCGGAAAACCTCGGTCGAGTCCGGGGTTTTTTTGTTTCCGGCCCCTTCGGGTCGGTGGACGCCACAACAAGTCGGCCAGGTGGCAGAGTGGTCATGCGACGGCCTGCAAAGCCGTTCTACGTCGGTTCGATTCCGGCCCTGGCCTCCATTTCCCCGTTCAGTTCGTGCCCAGGCGCGTAGCTGCGCCTCCGCCGCCCGGATGGCGGAACAGGTAGACGCAAGGGACTTAAAATCCCTCGGGCCGTCGGCCCATGCCGGTTCGAGTCCGGCTCCGGGCACCAGCCGCCGTGCGCACGGCCTCCGTCGGGTTCCGCGAAGGGCGGGTCTGCGTTATCTTCGAGCGCGTCAGACGAGGGGGAGCGTCGACTCCATGACCGGATCCCGCCACCGCGCCCGTGCGTACATCCCCGCAACGTCCGCGAAGCTCTGACCATGGCACGGTCGTTACCCTTCTCCGCCCTCGTTGGCCAGGACGAGATGAAGCTCGCGCTGCGGGTAACCGCCGTCGATCCGGGGATCGGCGGCGTGCTCGTCTTCGGTGATCGCGGCACGGGCAAGTCGACGGCCGTGCGGGCCCTCGCCGGGCTGCTGCCCAGCATCCGCGTGGTCAGGGACTGCCGCTACGGCTGCGATCCCGACGCCGACGGCGATGCCCTCTGCGGCGACTGCCGCGAGCGCCGCGAGCACGGGGCACTGTCGGTGCGCAAGGCCCCCATTCCGGTGGTCGACATGCCGCTAGGGGCGACCGAGGATCGCGTCGTCGGCGCGCTCGACCTCGAGCGCGCGCTCACGCGCGGGGAGAAATCGTTCGAGCCGGGCCTGCTCGCAAGGGCCCATCGCGGTTACCTCTACATCGACGAGGTCAACCTGCTCGAGGACCACCTGGTCGACCTGCTGCTCGACGTCGCCGCCACCGGCGAGAACATCGTCGAGCGTGAGGGACTCAGCGTGCGCCATCCGGCGCGCTTCGTGCTCATCGGCTCCGGCAATCCGGAGGAAGGCGAGCTGCGCCCCCAGCTGCTCGATCGCTTCGGCCTGTCGGTGGACGTGAGCACGCCGACCGATCTCGCCACCCGGATCGACGTCGTGCGCCTGCGCAACGCCTTCGACCGCGATCCCGACGGCTTCGAGGCGCAGTACAAGCGCAGCGAGGGCCACCAGCGGCGCCAGATCGAGCGCGCGCGCAAGCGCCTGCCCGAGGTCGCCGTCCCCGAGGCGGCGCTCGAGCGGGCGAGCGCCCTGTGCATCAGCCTCGGCACCGACGGGCTGCGCGGCGAGCTCACGCTGGTGCGCACGGCCCGGGCGCTGGCCGCGCTCGAGGGCAACGACGCGGTCGGCGACGAGCACCTGCGGCAGGTCGCGCCGATCTCGCTGCGCCACCGCTTTCGCCGCGACCCGCTCGACGACTCGGGCTCCGACGTGCGCGTCGAGCGCGCCCTCCAGGAGCAGTTCGGGGCGTGAACGGCGACGCCGCGAGCGGGACCGAGGCCTGGGCGGACGCGGCCCTCGCCGCGGCCCTGTTGGCGGTCGATCCGATCGGCCTCGGAGGCGTGCGGGTGCACGCCCGGCCGGGGCCCGTGCGCGCGCGCTGGCTCGAGCTGCTGCACGCCTGGCTCGGCGACCGACCCGCCGTTCGCATCCCACCCCAGGTGGGCGACGATCGCCTGCTCGGCGGGCTCGACCTCGCGGCCACGCTGCAGGCCGGGCGCCCCCTGACGCAGAAGGGGCTGCTGGCAGAGGCCGACGGCGGGGTCGCGCTCCTGGCCATGGCCGAACGCATCGAGTCCCGGGTCGCAGCGTCGATCACCGCCGTCCAGGACCGCAGCGAGGTCCACCCGAGCGGGGCCGGGCACGGCCGCGCGCGCCCGGCCCGCTTCGGCGTCGTCGCGATCGACGAGTCGGGCGACGACGATGCACCGCCCGCGGGCTGCCTGCTGGAACGCCTGGCCCTGCGGCTCGAGCTGGACTCCATTCCGCCGCGGGCACCGGGCCCGGCGGACTGGTCGCGGGCCGACGTCGAACGGGCCCGTGACGGTCTCCAGGCCGTCGTCATCGACGAACGCACGATCGAGGCCGTCTGCGCGGCGGGCATGAGCCTCGGCATCGATTCGCTGCGCGCCCCCACGCTGGCGCTGCGGGCGGTGCGTGCGCACGCCGCGCTCGCGGGTCGCACCAGCGTGGCGGACGCCGACGTCGCGGCCGCCGCACGCCTGGTGCTGGGGCCACGTGCGACCGCGTGGCCCGCCCCCGAGGACGGTAGCGAGGCGGAGGCGGAGACCGAGGAGACGGACGCCGACGCGCCCGCGGACGAGGCTTCCGGGGACGATGGCGACGCGAACGCGGCGGCCGGCGAGGCGCCGCAGGACGACGCGGCGAGCACCCAGCAGGGGGAGGCGCCGGCCGGGGCAACCGGATCGATGGAACCGCCGAACCCGGCGGAGGCGGGCGAGCAGGCGCCGGCACCCGATCCGGACGCCGAGGAAGAGGCGGCACCGGGCGACACCGAGCCCATGACCGAGGTCGTGCTCGACGCGGCCCGCGCCACGGTCCCGGCGGGGCTGCTCGACTCGTCGCGCGAGGCTCGGTCGCCATCGGCGCCGAGCGCGGGCGCCGGGCGCGCC
>CAZVFN010000088.1:0-11564 GCA_964626335.1 uncultured Ectothiorhodospiraceae bacterium | reverse complement strand
CCGACCGCGTGCGCGCGACCGTCGGCGACAGCGAGGTGCTGATCCCGCGGGGCACCCGCCTGCGCGAGGTCGCATGCAGCGGCCGGCCGCCACTCGGAGCGGGCGGCCACCCCTGGCACGCGGCGCCCGACGGCGGGGCCACGTTCCCCGCGGGCGACGGCGGCTGGATCTATGTTTCCAACAGCGAGCTGCGCGAGCCCGGCGCCGGCGGCGTCGGGGCGCTGCGCTTCGATCGCGAGGGCGCGCTGATCGCTGCCTACGGCATCTGCAGCGGAACGCGCGCCAACTGCGCCGGTGGACCGACGCCGTGGGGCACCTGGCTGACCTGCGAGGAGTTCGACGGCGGCCGGGTGTTCGAGTGCGACCCGCTGGGCGAGCGCGCCCCGGTGCTGCGTGCCGCGCTCGGGCGCTTCATGCACGAGGCCGCGGCCGTCGACCCGGTCGACGGCCACCTGTTCCTGACCGAGGACCAGCCCGACGGCCGCCTCTATCGCTTCACCCCCGATCGCTGGCCACGCGACGCCGGCCCGGACCTGGAGTCGGGCGCGCTCGAGGTCGCGGTGCTCGCGGGCGGAGCCGGCCCGGAGCCGGTGGGCCTGCGCTGGGTGGCCGTCGCCGACCGCCACGCCGTGCGCACCCCGACGCGTCACCAGGTGGCGGCGTCCACCGCCTTCGACGGCGGCGAGGGCATCTGGTGCCAGGACGCGAACGTCTACTTCGCGACCAAGGGCGACAACCGCGTCTGGCACCTGGACCCCGGCCGCGACCGCATCCAGGTGGTCTACGAGCGCGGCGCGCTCGACCCGGCGATCGCCGACGTCGACAACGTCACGGTGTCGCGCCGCGGCGAGGTCCTGGTCGCCGAGGACGGCCCGGAGATGCGCCTGGTCGTGCTCGGCCCGGAGATGAGCGCCACGCCGGTGGTCGACTTCCTCGGCCACCGCGACTCCGAGATCTGCGGCCCGGCGTTCTCGCCCGACGGCGACCGCCTCTACTTCAGCTCGCAGCGCGGACCCGGGGGCGCCGACACCGACGGGCGCACCTACGAGCTCGCCGGCCTGCTGGACATCGTCTGAGCCGGCCGCGTCATCCGCCGCTCGCGCCGGCGTCGTCGCCATCGAGCGCCGAGGCCGGGCACCAGCCGACGTCGTCGATCCCGCCCGTGACCTGGTACCACTCGACGGCCAGGCGCAGCAGCACGCAATCGCCGTGCTGCAGGAAGCCCTCGAGGTCCGGGTGGCTCTGGGCGATCGCGGCGCGCGCCGCTTCGGCGTCCGCGGCCTGGACCTCGCCCGCGTTGCCGACCGCGGTGAGCCCCTGGCGCGGCGACGTGCGCAAGGCGGGTGCCTCGCAGTGATCGATGAACAGCGCGACGCGGGGATTCGCGACGAGGTTGTGGTGCTTGCGCGTATTCCGGTAGGTCGCGAACAGCAACTCGCGCCCGCCGGCGACCGCTGCGAACGCCATCAGGCTCGCGTGCGGCTGCCCGCCCGCCTCGGTCGCCAGCACCGCGTAGCGGCTGTCGCGCAGCGCCGCGCGCACCGTCGACACGGCCGTTGCCTGGTCCGCCATCGCAGCCTCCCGGTTGCCGCACACCCGCGAGTATAATGGACCCGTCCAGCCTCCCCCGGCGAGCGATGCAGCAGGCCCGTTTCCGCTTCTACGAGGAGCTCAACGACTTCCTGCCGCGGCAGCGGCGCAAGATCGAGTTCACGCACGCCTTCGACCGCCGCACCTCGATCAAGGACATGATCGAGGCCCTCGGCGTACCCCACCCGGAGGTAGAACTGATCCTCGTCAACGGCGAGTCGGTCGGCTTCGACCGGATCGTGCGCGACGGCGATCGGGTGAGCGTCTACCCGGTATTCGAGGCGGTCGACGTCACCCCGGCCCTGCGCGTGCGCCCGCGCGCGCTGCGCAGCGTGCGCTTCGCGCTCGACGCCAACCTCGGCGCGCTCGCGCGCTACCTGCGCCTGTGCGGCTTCGACAGCCAGTACCGCAACGACGTCGCCGATGCGGAGCTCGCCGAGCGCGCCGCCGCCGAACGGCGCATCCTGCTGACACGCGACCGCGGCTTGCTCAAGCGCCGGGTCGTCACCCACGGCTACTTCGTGCGCCGCCACGCTCCGCGCCTGCAGCTCGCCGAGGTCTTCCGGCGTTTCGACCTGCTCGACCAGGCGCGCCCGCTCGAGCGCTGCCCGCGCTGCAACGCAGTGCTGCGCGACGTCGACAAGGCCGTGATCCGCCATCGCCTGGAGCCGCTGACCGAGCGCCACTACGAGCATTTCCGCCTCTGCACCGGCTGCGAGCGCATCTATTGGCGCGGCAGCCACGTTGCCGGCATCGAGACCCTGATCGAATCGATCCGCCGAAACAGCGACGGCCGCGGCGGGTAGGCCACCCCCGGGGCGCGGCGAGCGCCCGCCGCGATTCAGCCGCGGGGCGCCGGCTTCCCTCCGCCCGGGGGCTTCCACGCGACGATGCCGTAATGATGGGGCGGCAGGTCCAGCTCGGGCGAACGCAGCGCGAAACCCGCCTCCACGAGCCAGCGCCGGCAGTCATCGGGTCGCGGGCGGATCGCCATCGACGGGCCGCGCGGCGTGGCGGGATCGGGGTTCCAGTTCATGACGGCGAGCACAGCGCCTGCGCGCAGCACGCGCAGGGCCTCGGCCAGCAGCCGATCCCGCTCCGCCGCGTGCAGCAGGTTGAACAGCATGACGAAGTCGGCGCACGCGTCGTCCAGGCCGGTGCCGTCGGTCACGAGGTCGCCGCAATGGCCGACCAGGTTGGCCAGGCCCGCGCGCTCCGCCTTGCGCCGGGTCGCCGCCACCATCTCCGGATCGATGTCGAACGCGTGCACCACGCCCCCCGCGACGCGCTCGGCCGCCGGGATCGCGAATGTTCCGTAGCCGCAGCCCAGGTCCACGACCGTCGCACGATGCGCGCGCAATCCGAGCGCTGCCAGCGTCTCCCCGGGACGAAACAACGCCGCCCAGGTGCGCTCCTCCGGCATCCCGCTCTCGCGCGTCTTCATGCGCTCTCCAAGTCGATCCGCCCCCAGCGGGTTTCCCGGGCGGCCGGCACGCGACGGCGCACACGGCGCCCGCGCAGCACCGGCGTGATCGACCCGGGAACGCATCGCGCAACGCGCCTCGCCCGGCGATGCGCGCCGCCCCCGAGCGGTTTCGCCGTCAACCCGCGGCGGCCCCGGCGCCCGGCTCGGGCGCACACTCGAGCACGTGATCGAGCCACATCGACGTCAGCCGGTCCGGCAGGCGGTTCTGCTGCTGGCGGGCGGCGAGGTTGTCGAGATCGATCCAGGCCAGCGGCTGGTCCTGCTCGGCGCAGGAGAACACGGGCCGCGTGCGCTGGCCCGTCGCCGGGTCCTGCTGCCACTGCAGGCACTGCGCGCAGACGCCCTTGAGCATGCACTGCATGGGGCTGCCCGCCGTGCCGAGGGCCGTCACGTCGCGCCGCAAGCGCGCGGCCAGCGGGCCGTCGATGAGCGCCTCCTGGAAGCCGCGCAGCAGGCCCGTGCCGCCCATCACGAGGATGCGATCCACGTCCGCCAGGTCGATGCCGTTGGCGTCGATCGCGCCGTCGCCGTAGCGGCGCACGAGATCGACCATGTCCGTGGCGATGACGCTGCGGTCCTGCGCGCGGCGGGCCTCGACGGCGGGCTCGCGGGCGGTCGCCCACACGACCCGGTCGGCGCCCGCCTCGAGCTCGTCCTGATGGTCGACGTCGCCGGCCGAGCCGAACGCGGCGATGTAGAGCACGCGGTTGCCGGCGGCGCGCAGAGCGGGGCCGATGTCGAGCATGGCCGCCGCGCCCCAGCGCCCCGCGACGACCATCACGGTCTCGTTCTCCGGGATCTCGGTCGGCTGGCCGGTCGGGCCCATGAGCACGATCGGGTCGCCGCCCCGCAGGCGGCCGACGAGGCGCGGACCGGCGCCGAACTGCAGCACCATCAGGCGGATCATGTCGCCCTGCACGCCGGTGCCGGAGACGGTCAGCAGCGGCACCTGCAGGCGCATGCCGCCGACCACGGGCGCCAGCGACTCGAACGTCTGCAGGCGGTAGAACTGACCCGGGCGGAAGTTGCGCGCCGCCATGGGCGCGCGCACCCAGACTTCGGCCATCGCGGTATCGGTCGTGTTGACCGAGACCACGCGCGCCTCGAAACGCTCGGCGGCGGCGGCGACGAAATCCCGGTCCGCCCGGCGGTCGGGCGGGGGGCCGGCCGTGTCGCTGCCGAGCGCGTCGACGATGTGCGGATACGTGCGGGCGGCCGAGGCGATCGCCTTGACCACGCTGCCGTGGAACGCGGGATGGGTGTCGCCGATGAAGCTCACGCGCCGCCCGCCGGCGGCGTACGAGGTGAACGGCCCGAACCCGGGCGACTTGGCGTGCTCGGCCTGCGCCACCGGCTGCAGCCCGCCCGGTTGCTGCACGTGCGCCCGGAAGAAGTCGCCGTCGAGCGCGAACGTGCCCGGATGCTCGCGCTCGTAGATCGTGTTGGGCACGGTGCCCGCGGCGACGAACACCGCGCGGGCCGGCATGCGCACCTCCGCGCCCGTCGCCAGCCAGCGCCCGGCTTGGGCCTCCATGCGGCGGCAGATCAGCGTCCGCACGTGCCCGTGCTCGTCGAGCTCGCAATGCAGCGGGGCGAGGCCCTCGGCGTAGTCGATGCCCTCTTCCATCGCCTTGGCCACCTCCTCGTGGTTGCGGGTGTACGCCGGCGAGTCGTTCATGCCCTTGCGATAGGCAATGGTGACGCCGCCCCAGGCGCGCAGCAGCGGCGCGAAGTCGGGCAGCTCGCCGACCGTGGCCGCGCGGGCACGCTCGGCGCGCACGGCGCGCCCGTGCTCGAGGAACTCCGCCAGGATGGCACGATCCTCCTCCCCGAGCGCGGCGAGCACGGCGTCCTCGCCGCGCTCGGCCACCAGCGCCTCCCAGCGCCCCAGGATCTTCTCGACCTGCTTGACGTAGTAGGCCTGCACCTCGGTGGCGGTATCGACGCCCGTGAGGCCGCCGCCGATGACGACCGCGGGCAGGCGCACCTGCAGGCTGGCGATGCTGCTCTGCTTGCCCGCGCCCGTGAGCTGCAACGCCATGAGGAAATCGCTCGCCTGGCGCATCCCGCGCGCCAGGCTGTTGCCGATGTTGACCGTGCGCGGCAGGCCGGTACCGGTGGCGACGCTGACATGGTCGAAGCCGAGGGCCCAGGCGTCGGCGATGGTCACGGTCCCGCCCAGGCGCACACCGCCGCGTACGGCGAAGTTGGCGCGGCGCGCGAGCGTGAGGTAGATCAGCTTGAGGAAGTTCTTGTCCCAGCGCACCGTGATGCCGTACTCGGCGACGCCGCCGAAGCCCAGCACGATGCGCTCGTCGAGGTCCTCCTCGAGCGCGTCCCAGTCGCGCACCGGGGCGCGCAGCAGCGCCTCGGGCAGCGGCTCGATCTTGAGCCCGTCCACGCCGAGCACGGCGCAGCCCGCCATTGTCAGGTGGTGCGCCAGGGTGAAGCCGGCCGGGCCCATGCCCGCGATCAGCACGCGGCGGCCGTTGTCCGGCTGCTGGACGTACTGTTCGCGGCGCAGCGGGTTCCACCGCGCCAGCAGGTGGTAGACCTCGACGCCCCACGGCAGGCGCAGCACGTCGGTGAGCACGCGGGTCTCGATCTGCGGTATGTCGACCGGATCCTGCTTCTGGTAGATGCAGGCCTTCATGCAGTCGTTGCAGATGCGATGGCCGGTCGCCGGGATCATGGGGTTGTCGACCATCGCCACCGCGAGCGCGGCGAGCGGCAGCGCGTCGCGCCGGCAGACATGCATCTCCGAGATCTTCTCCTCGAGCGGGCACCCGGTCAGCTTGTTGCCGAGCGGATCCACCTTCAGGCCGAGCTCCGGCTGCTTCTTCTTCGCCGGGAATCCCTTGGAGCAGAAGTCGCCGTCGTGCTCGTGGCAGTAGATGCAGTAGTTGACCTCGCCCTGCACGTGGCGGCGGTCCATGCGCGCGTCGGTCAGGCGGAAGCCGTCGCGCCTGCGCCGGCGCGCGGCATCGGCCCGCAGCACCGGCAGCGTCGCGTCGCCCGCGCGCTCCAGGGCCACGAGCCGGGCATGATCGACGCGCCCGGGCAGCTTGAACGCGGTCCAGCCGGCGACCGCCCGGCACCCCGCCACGCTGCGCTGCGCCAGCACGCACCAGCGGGTGATCGCGGCGATCGCCTCGGCGTTGCGCTCGGGATCGACCAGCAGGGCGTTGGCCCAGGCGGCGACTGCCCGCTCACGGTCGGCGTACTCGGCGGGCAGCTGCCGCTCGAGCCAGGCGTCAAGGCGCTCGAAATCGGTGTCCGGCGTCGCGCGCAGCTTGCGTGCCCGGCGCAGCACGAACTCGTTCTTGAACCGCAGGACCGGGTCGTGCGCGCGGATCTCGGCCTGCAGGCCGGCGACGGCCGCTTCGATGCCGAGCAGCTCGGCGACGAACGCCTCCAGGTGCGGCGTCAGTTCCAGCAGCAGGGCCGAATGCGCCACGGGCGCGAGCGCCGTCCCTTCGCGGAAGCGCTCGAGGCGCTCGGCGAGCCCGGCGTCGGCCGCGGCAAGGCGGTCACGGAAAAGGCGATCGACGCGCGCCAGGCCGGCCGGCGTCTGCAGCTCCTCGAACGTATGGCCGTTGAACGTCGTCACGGGCGGACTCGGTTGGTTCGCGGGGATCCATTCGCCGGCTCAGCCGCGGCCGAGCCGGCATTATCCCCGAGCGCTCCGCGGCCGTCGACGCAGGCAGCGAATGGACCAGTCCCGGTCGCAGTCGCGGTCGCGGCGCCCCGGGCGAGCACGGCTAAGTGATTGTCACCACGGTGCAATCCGGGGTTGTCCCCAGAAACTGTGGATAAATGTGTGGACAGAGTGGGGGACGTAGCGCTCGAACGGCCCTGCGCCGCGCGCGCCCTGGCTTTGGTCATTTTTTGTTCATCTCTGAATTGCTTTTAAAAACAAATACTTAGAGAACCCGACCTGATTCGGCGGCCACACTGGAGCAGCCCGCTCGTCCGGGCCGGGGCATTGTGCATAAGTCGAGTCAAGGCCTTGACAGGGTGCTTCCGGCCAACGCGATTGGGTGCCCGCCCCCCGCCGCGGAGTTGTCCCCAGTTCCTGTGGACCCGCCTGTGGAGCGCCGGAGCACACCCCCGCGCGACCCGCACCGCGCGGCAAGCCACGGGCGTCTGGTCAATCCGCCGTCACCGGCCCGCGAGCGGATTCGGCCGAAGCCCGCCACGGGCCACCCGGCCGGCATGCGAAGCGGCCTCCGGTCACTGATCGCCAGCCGTCGGCCATGCGCCGTCGACCGGCGGGACGGCGACCGCGTGGCGGCCTCGCGCCGGCGTGACGCGCGCCTCGGCGAAGACGCGACCACGCGCCGACCCGGTTCTGTGAACAAGCTTGTGGACCATCCGCGACGCGCCCCCCCGGCGCGGCGACGCGCGCCCGTGCGGCATCCATGGAAGCGCCCGCGAACCGCAGACCCGGTGACTGCGATCCGTTGCGCGCACCGGCGCCGGCGATTGCCTCGTCGCGCGGTCCGACGGCATCACGCGAGCCCGGCGCACGCGGCCGGACGGCCTCCGAGCGTTTCCGCGTGACCGCCACGCTTCACGTAAGTGACTGTCACCGGACAGGAAACGCCGATTATCCCCAGAATCTGTGGACAAGTCTGTGCACAGCGCGGGCGCGAGTCCGTGCGAGCGGCGGCCTCGCGCGAGCGTGTCGCTCCTGATCAGATTCTGGACAGCGCTGGAATGGCTCTGTTTTCAACAATTTGGGCAATCGCGCGCGATCGCCCGCGGACCGCGAGCCACGGGCGCACTGCGGCGCTCGCGCGTGTGCATAAGATGAGCGGCGCGGGTCAAGGCCGCGCCAGCAGACGCACCAGGCTGGAAGTGTCGTCGCGCCCCCCACCGCGTTCCTGGACCTGCCCGTAGAATTGATCGACGAGCGCGGTGACGGGCAGCCGCGCGCCGTTGCGCCGGGCCTCGGCGAGGCAGATCTCGAGATCCTTGCGCATCCAGTCCACGGCGAACCCGAAATCGAACTCGCCCGCCGCCATCGTGCGGGCCCGGTTGTCCATCTGCCAAGACTGCGCCGCGCCGCCACCGATCGCCTCGAGCACGCGCTCGATGTCGAGGCCCGCACGGCCGGCGAAGTCGACGCCCTCCGCGAGCGCCTGGACCAGCCCGCCGACGCAGATCTGGTTGACCATCTTGGTCAGCTGCCCGCTGCCCGCCTCGCCGACGTGCACGATCCGGGCCCCGTAGGCCGCGAGCGCCGGCTCGACGCGCGCGAATTCGGCCGCCGCCCCGCCGGCCATGATCGCGAGCCGCCCCTGCTCGGCCCCGGCCTGGCCGCCGGAGACGGGGGCATCGACGAAGCCGGCACCACGCTCGGCCGCGGCCGCGGCGAGCTCGCGCGCGAGCGTCGCCGAGACGGTGGTGTGGTCGACGAACACGGCGTCGCCGGCGAGCGTCTCGAAGACCCCGCCGGGCCCCAGCGTGACGGCCCGCAGGTCCTCGTCGCGGCCGACGCAGGCGAACACCGCGTCCGCCCCCTGCGCGGCCTCGGCGGGGCTGTCGGCGACCGCGCCGCCGTGCCGGGCCTGCCACTGCTCGGCGCGCGAGCGGGTGCGGTTGAAGACCGTGACGTCGCGACCGGCCGCGGCCAGGTGCGCGGCCATGGGCGCACCCATTACGCCGAGGCCGATGAAAGCGACGCGGCGGATGGGCTGTTCGGCTTGCGTGCTCATGGATTTCCTCCGGCTGGCAACCAATGTCCCAAGAGGTATTGTCAGGCGTCCGAGCCATCGCGCCGTCGCCCGACAGGGGGCACGCGCGCAGCGTGCTCACGGCCCCTCGAGCAAGCGCAACGCGGCGAGTGTACGCGCGCACCGGTTGCCGCGACGATCCCGCGAGCGGGCGCCCGGACCGGGGCGCGCTTGGTATGCTCGCGGCATGACGCTCACCGAGTTCCGCTACATCGTCGCCGTGGCCCGCGAGCGCCACTTCGGGCGCGCGGCGCACGCCTGCCACGTGTCCCAGCCGACGCTGTCGGTCGCCGTGCGCAAGCTCGAGGACGAGCTCGGCGTGACGTTGTTCGAGCGCGGTCGCAGCGAGATCGGGATCACGCCGATCGGGCGCCGCATCGTCGACCAGGCCCGGCGCGTACTGGCGGAAACCGGCACCCTCGAACGCCTCGCCGAACAGGCGCAGGATCCGCTCGCGGGTCCGTTGCGTCTGGGCGCGATCCACACGATCGGCCCCTACCTGTTCCCTTACCTCATCCCGCTGCTGGCCGAGCGGGCGCCGTCGATGCCGCTCGTCGTCGAGGAAAACTTCACGGCCACCCTGGCGGACCGCCTGCACCAGGGCGAGCTCGACGCGATCATCGTCGCCCTGCCGCTGGAGCGCGCCTCGATCGAGACCCGCGCGCTCTACGACGAGCCGTTTCGCGTCGTCCTGCCGGCGCACCATCCCTGGACCGAGCGCGAGGCCATCGACGCGGGCGAGCTCGCCCGCGAGCAGGTCCTGTTGCTCGGTGCGGGACACTGCTTCCGCGACCAGGTACTCACCGCCTGCCCCGATTGCGGCACCAGCCTGGACACGCCCGCGGGCGGGGGCCAGCTCGAGGGCTCGTCGCTGGAGACGATCCGCCACATGGTGGCCAGCGGCGTGGGCATCACGGTCCTGCCGTGCACGGCGACCGAGTCGGCCTACGGCGGATCGATGCTCGCCGTCCGCCCGTTCCGCGAGCCGGTGCCGCGGCGGCGCGTCGCGCTCGCCTGGCGGCGCAGCTTCCCCCGCCCGGAGGCGCTGCGGGCGCTGGAGGCGGCGATCCGCGCGTGCGATCTCGGCTGCGTCGCGCCCGTGGCGGCCGAGGCCGCCGGCTGATCCACGCCCCGGGGCGCCACCCGGGCGGGCCGCGCCGGTACAATAACGGGTCCGCAACCCAGGACTGCCGTCGATGCCTTTTCACCCCAGCCACCGCTTCTGCCCGGACTGTGGCTCCGCCGGACTCGCCTGGCGCGTGCCGCCCGAGGACGACCGCGAACGCCAGGTCTGCGACGACTGCGGCTCGATCCATTATCACAATCCGCGCAATGTCGCCGGCTGCATCTGCGAGCACGAAGGCCGCATCCTGTTGTGCCGCCGGGCAATCGAGCCGCGCCACGGCTACTGGACCGTGCCGGCCGGTTTCATGGAGAACGGCGAGAGCCTGGTGGCGGCGGCCGCGCGCGAAACCCGCGAGGAAGCGAACGCGCGCGCACGCGACGTCGAGCTCTACGCCGTGTTCAACCTGCCCCATATCAACCAGGTGTACGTGCTCTTCCGCGCCGGGGTCGAAGGGGGACGCGCGCATTCCGGGCCGGAGAGCCTGGAAACGGCGTGGTTCGCCCCCGGTGAGCTGCCGTGGCAGGAGTTGGCCTTCCCGGTGATCCACGAGGGCCTGCGCCTGTACCTGCGCGACCGCGACCACGGCCGGTTTCCGGTCCACATGGGTGATATCGAGCGCGCCGAGCAGGGCGGGCTGGTGGTACGCCACCACGACGGCAGCGAGCATCCGGCGACGCCGGACTGGCGGCGCGGCGCGTAGGGCTCGTCGTTGCAGGCCACGCTCGACGCGGGCGGGCCGGTCGGTCGCTCAGGCGGTCGCGACCACGACGGCGACGTACACCGCGAGCTCGGCGAGCTGGTTGGCCGCGCCCAGCGTGTCACCGGTGATCCCGCCCAGGCGCCCGACGCTCCAGGCGATCAGTACGCCCGCCGCCGCCGCCGCCGCCAACCAGGCCCAGGCAAAGGCGCCCGGCAACAGCAAGACACTGAGCAGCGCCGTCGCGAGCGCGGAGAGCACCAGACCGCGCAGCGTCACGCCGCCCGCAAACGGCTTGCCGGTACCGCCCTCGGCGCGCGCGTAGGGCAGCCAGCGGATCGCCGGCAGGCTGGAGAAACGCGCCAGCGCGTGGCCGGCGACCAGGGCGGCGGGGGCGGCCGTGCCCAGCGCCGCAAGCGCCGCTACGCGCGCGGCGAGCACCAGCCCGAGCGCAACCGCACCGAAGGTGCCGAGCCGGCTGTCCTTCATGATCGCCAGCGCCTGCGCCCGGTCGGGGCTGCCGCCGAGGCCGTCGAAGGTGTCGGCGAGGCCGTCCTCGTGGAACGCACCGGTCGCCAGGGCGCCGGCGGCCACGGCGGCCAGGGCCGCGATCACCGGCTCGCCGGAGAGCCCCCCGAGCCACCACGCGGCCGCGCCGAGTGCGCCCACCACCACCCCGACGGCCGGGAACCAGGGGGTGCAGTGCTGCAGGCGCGCGTCGGCGTCCGGGATCGTCCACGGCACGGGAATCCGCGTGAGGAACATCACGGCCGTGGCGGCATCGTGGACCCAGCCCGGCCCGCTCTCAGCCATCCGCGGGCGCCGCGCACGGCGGCAGATCGGTGAGCAGGCGCTCGCGCCAGTCGGCCAGTTCGCGCGCGAGGGCGGCATCGAGCCGCCCGGCGGCACGGTCGGCCGCGAAGGCGG
>CAZVFN010000087.1:0-11735 GCA_964626335.1 uncultured Ectothiorhodospiraceae bacterium | reverse complement strand
CAGGCGCCGCGAGGGCCGGCGAAAAGACGGCGAACTTTCGTTAAAGGGCACTAGAAACGGATCGTGGCTGCAACGTAGGGACCACCGTAGTCGACGTCGGCGTCGAGATCGTCGACGTCGTCGAACTCGAGGCTGAGCTCGCGATAGCCCAGCTCGACACCCACCACCGAGCTCGGCTCCCAGCCGATCGCCGCACGGGCATCGGTGAGGCTCTCGCCGCCCGCGTTGAGTGCGTCGATGCTGCCTTCGGCGTAGACGTCGGTCAGGGGCAGATCGAAGCGCGCTCCCGCGTGGATCAGCGGCAGCACGAGGGAGCCGCCGGCCGATTCCTGCTGGTTACGGTCGCGGCTGCTGATCTCGACCTCGGTGTCGATGTAGCGGGCCGTGAGGCCGAGGTCCAGTTCCACGAGGAAATCGAGCGGCAGCGGGCTGTAGTAGAGAGTGGCATCGGTCATGGCAATGTCGTAGTCGGCCGCGATGCGCTCGCCGGTCTGGAACGAGACAGGGCCGAACACACGCGTGCGCTCGAGCGTCGTGGTCGAATCGTCCGTCAGCTGTACATGGCTCACCCGCACGTTGGGCAGCACGGGCAGGGGATGCTCGAGCTCGGCCATGAACATGTTCGCGCCCGTGTCGCCGAAATCGAGGTCGTTCTCGACATCGAAACGGTCGCCGTCCGAGGCGACCCTGCCCGTCGGCCCGGCCGACCAGCGGCCGATCTCGGCGTTCAGATCGATGCCGGGCACGGCCTCGGCGGCTGCCGTGGCGGGGGCGAGGAACAGCACCGGCGCGAGCGGCGCCAGGCGAGACCGGCGCGTGTGCCTGCGGATCATGTGACATCTCCGGGGGTTGTGGTGTCCGGGCGCGCCCGGACACCCCGGCGCGGGATCCGCGCGGCGTCTCGGCCGGGCCGTTGGCAATCGCAACGCGCACCCTAACAGCCTGCCGTCCCTCGAGCCGATCGCTGCAGTCCCGTGGCGCGGATCCACCGCCCGTGTCCATCGCACGCGGGCCACCGAACGGCGGATCGCAGGATCGCCCGCGGATCGCCTGCGCTTTCGGCCCGGCAATGCACGGCGAGAGTCCACTTGGCGGCCCCGAGCAATGCGGTCTCAACCCGCGTTCGGCGGCCGGTGATCGCAGTCGGAGCCGATCGCCGCACCGGAAGCGCCGCGCAATGGCTGCTGCGCCACTGGAGAGCCGCGCTCCGGCCGGCGCCGGCGTTCGCGCCCGGGTCGACGGCATGCGCGGGCGCGAGCGGGGTCCGGTTCGGCAAGCGGCAGGGGGCTGGCGTCGCCCGGCGGCGGGAATCGCCCGCGGGGATGCCTGTACGTGCGCTTCGCGGGCATCGGGATCGCAGTGGAAGACCACCCGCCGCGACTGCACGGACTGCGGGCCGACGGTCGATGACGCGGCCCGCGGCATGCGCCCGAGGCGGGTCTGCCGGGTGTCGATCCGGGGTGCGCCGGGCGCCTGCGCCGGTCCCGAGCTACCTGTGGCAGGATAGCCCCGGGATCCGACCGGTATGCCAACGCCGTCATTTCGCAATCCCTGCCGGGAGGTGTGCGTGTCGATGGCCGTCGAACCGATTGGCGTGATCCGAACGCCGTATGCCGTCCCGCGGCAGATGCCTCGGAACACGGCCGACGCGAGGGGCGTCGCCGCGCGCGTCGTCGTGTACCCGGCGTACGTCGACGGCCTGCAGGCCATTGACGGGTTCTCGCACGTGATCCTCGTCTTCGGCTTCCACGCGAGCGCGGGCTTCGAGCTGTGTTTCGTCCCACCGAACAGTGACGAGCCGCGCGGCGTGTTCGCGACGCGCTCGCCGCACCGGCCGAATCCGATCGGCATCTCCGTGGTGCGTCTCGAACGGGTCGAGGCCGACGTACTGCACGTGCTCGACGCCGACATGGTCGACGCCAGTCCGCTGCTGGACCTCAAGCCGTATCTGGCGACCACCGATGCACATCCGTCCGCCAGCATGGGGTGGTTGGCTGCCAGCCCGGGCGCCCGTCGGTGAAGGCGAATGGCGCGTGATTACGGAGATCGCGGGGACGGGGGACGATGGCGCCCACCTGGGCAGTCCGGTGTCCGATGGGCGCGCGGCGGCATGCCCGCGGGTGGCGCGCCCGAGGTTACCGGGGTTCGGCCCTCCGAATGGGCCCGCACCACTTCGAAACCGGGATGGTCGAACCGCCACGCGCGCGCCCACGCAAGCCCCGCCCCGTCCCGCGCTGAAGGCGCCATCCCTGGAGCTGCGCTCGATCGCCGTCGCCGCATGTCGGCGCTGCCCCCGGCGCCACGCGCACGCGGTCGCGCGGGTGATCCGCCGTTACCGGTTGCTCCATTTCAGCGGCAGGTCGTAGCGGGCCGGTTCGGCCGGCTTGCCCTTGCGGGTGGCCTCGATGACGAGCTTGCCGTTGTCGAGCCTGGCGTTGTCCGGCAACGGGCATGTGAACGCCTTGATCTCGGTCGATGCCTCGCAATCGAGCGGGATCTCTCGGCCCGCCTGGTCGAGCCTCGCCTCGATCGAGGCGGCCTCGGCGGTCGGGTTCTCGAACTGCATGTCGAGCACGTAGATACGCAATGCGTCATCGCGTGCCACCGCCTCGACGTGAAAGGCGCCCGGCATGCGGATCTCGCCGCCGTGGGGGCCCGGATCGGACGTCCCGTGTGCCGTCGCGCTGCCCGGCATGGCAAGCGCCACGCCCAGGAGCAGCGTCGTCGCTATCGATGCGCTGTGCGCCACCACCGTCTCCAGCGTAACCGTTTCCTCTTCTTGTAACACCGCGCGAGCGCGGCGACAATGGCGCCGCGCGCGCAGCCGGTCCTCGCCGCGCCGCGTCCGCGCCCGCATCCGCGTCTCGAGCGCACAGGGCCTAGCGCTTCTTGGCGACAAGGCAACGCTCCGGCCACCATCCCTCGGCCTATGGAATGACCCGCGCGGGGGGAGGGCCCGGCGCGACTCGCGACCGCCGCGAGCCAGCCGGCAACGCCTGCTGTGCCGGCCGGGGAGCGGCCGTTGCCATCGCCACGGGCCGGTCGATCGCCGCTTCGCGGCCCTGTCGGGCGTCGCGGCGCGAGCGTGGCTACGGCCCTGTTGCGAGACCGAGCGCCGCGATCCGGGCCGCGGCTCAGCGGTTCGCACCGGCCGCGCCGAGCCCCGGCACCCGTATATACCCCTCGAAGCGCCTCAGCCCCCACGACAGCAGCAGCACGAGCGCGAGGTACATCAGGGCGACGAGGATGAATACCTCGAAGTAGCGGAAGGTCTCGCCCGCGATGATCCGGCCCGCGCCCATGAGGTCGGTGACCGTCGCGAAGAAGACGATCGATGAGTACTTGAGCATCAGAATGAGCTCGTTCGACCAGGGCGGGATCACCAGGCGCAGCGCCTGTGGCAGCACGACCCAGCGCAGCGCCTGGGAGCGCGTCATGCCGATCGAGCGTGCGGCCAGCATCTGGCCGGACGGCAGTGACTGGATGGCCCCGCGGAAGTACTCGGCCTGGTAGGCGGAGGTGTTCAGCCCGAGCGCCAGCACGCCGGCCACGAAGGGGTCCAGGCGTATGCCGAGGCTCGGCAGGCCGTAGTACACCAGGAACAGCTGCACCAGGATGGGCGTACCGCGAAAGAAATTGATGTAGATCGTCGCCAGCCAGTAGACCGGCTTCGCCCCGTACAGTCGCGCCATCGTCAGTACGAGCCCGACGACGATCCCCATGGCGATGCAGAGCACCGTGATCTCGATGGTCACCACCAGGCCCCGAAGCAGCTCCGGCATCCAGTTGGCGAGGTCGAAATGCAGATCCATCGCCGCCTACTCGTGCATCGCCGAGATGCGCTGCAGGAACTCGCCCGTGCGCTGCTCGCGCGGCTCCCGGAACAGGCGATCGGGCGGGCCGTTCTCGACGATATGACCACTTTCCATGAAGATGATCTCGTCGGCGGCGCGGCGGGCGAAGCCGACCTCGTGGGAGACCACCAGCATGGTCATGCCCGCTTGCGCGAGTTCGTCCATCACCTGCAGCACCTCGCCCGTCAGCTCCGGGTCGAGGGCGCTGGTCGGCTCGTCGAAGAACATGACCTTGGGGTCCATCGCCAGGCAACGGGCGATGGCGACGCGCTGCTGCTGGCCACCGGATAGCTCGGCCGGATAGGCCTCCGCCTTGGCCGCCAGCCCCACGCGCTCGAGCATCGCCCGGGCGCGCTCCGTGGCCGCATTCCTGTCGAGGCGCTTCACCTTGAGCAGGCCGATGCGCACGTTGTCGAGGGTGGTGAGGTGCGTGAACAGGTGGAAATCCTGGAACACGTAGCCGATGGCCGCGCGGATACCGTTGATGTCCGTGGCGGCAGCGGTGATCTCGGTGCCGTCCAGCCAGATACGGCCCCCGTCCGGCTCGACCAGGCGGTTGATGCAGCGCAGCAGGGTGCTCTTGCCCGTGCCCGACGGTCCCATGACCACGATCGTCTGCCCGCGCTGGACGTCGAAGGATACCCCCTTGAGCACCTCGTCCTCGCGGAAGCGCTTGTGCAGGTCGTCGATTCTCAGTAGCGGGTCCATGGTGATCTCACTTGGCGGCGCGCTGCGGTCCGCGGTCGCGGGCCTCGAATCCCGGCACGGCCAGGCGCCGCTCGAGCGCGTGCAGCCCGGCATTGCCGAGCGAGGTGAGCAACCAGAATATGAGCGCGACGGTCAGGAAGGTGATCATCGCCAGCCCGGGGTAGTTGACGTACACGGTGCGGGCATAGCGCATGACCTCGTTGATGCCGATGGCGTAGACCAGCGTCGTGTCCTTGAGCACCGACGAGAACTCGTTCGACCAGGCCGGGATGGCGAGGCGCAGCGCCTGTGGCAGCACGATGGATCGCACGGCCTGGAACTGCGTCATGCCGAGCGAGCGCGCAGCGGTCACCTGTCCGGCCGGCACCGCCTGGATCGCACCGCGGAAGATCTGTGACTGGTAGCCCGATGAGCGAAAGCCCATCGCGAGGGCCCCGGCGACGAACGCCGAGACGTCGATCCCGAGGCGCCCCATGCCGTAGAAGAACAGGAACAGCAGCACCAGCGCGGGTACGCCGCGAAAGACCCCCTCCCAGGCCGCGGCGAGCGTGGCGAGGAAGCGCCCGCCGTAGACCTGGGCAAACGCGACCCCGATCCCCACCGCGAAACCGATGGGGATCAGGGCCGCGAACACGTAGAGGTTGATCAGCGTCGCCGCGAGGAACTCCGGAAGCCGCGTCGCGATGAACGTGAGTCCGTCGATGCCCACTCACGCGACTCCGGCTTCGGCGGTTCCGGGCGCCATCACCCCCGGATTTACTTCGTTTCCTCGGCCATGCAGGCGGCATAGCTCTCGACGTCGCCCATCGACTCGGCGTCGAGGATGCCATCCTTGCAGGCCTTCCACGCCGCCTTGATGGTCTCGTTGTCCGGACCGAAGTAGGCCGAGTTCAGGTGCGCCCAGGGCGTGCCGGGCTGGACGCTGAGCTCCGTGCCGGCCGCCGTATCGACGACATTCAGGCCGAGCTCGGCGAGCCCGTCGCTGATTTCCCTGCCCACGCCCTGCGGATCACCGTCCGGGATGACGAAGCCGAAATACTCGTAGGTATTGATGAGCCCGGCGACGGTCAGCTTCTGCGGATATGCCGCGACCGAGGACTTGGATGCGGGCGCGTCCTGGACCACGGCGTCGATGCGGCCGTTGACCAGATCGGAGATGGCGAGCGGGTATGTCTCGTAGAGCTTGAGCTCGACGCCCATATCCTTCGCCACCAGATTGTCCTTGACCCAGGACGCCCCGGTGGTGCCGCGCTGGGCGCCGACCTTGCCCTCGGGGCCCTGGCCCGCCATCGCGGCGATCACGTTCGTCTTGCCGTCCGACCGCGTAACGACGGCCTGGTTGGAGACGTAGTACGGATGCGTGAAGTCAACGGCCTCGTCGCGCTCGTCGGTGATCGTGAAGCCGGATGCGCCGATATGGCACTTGTCGGCGCGCACCGCCGGGATGATCGAGTCGAACGCCAGGTTCTGCACCTCGATGTCATAGCCCTGGATCGTGGCGATCGCGCGCATCACGTCGATGTCGAACCCGAAGGCCTCCTGGCCGCCGGCGCCCATCTCGAACGGTGGCCACGGGATATCCGAGCAGACCTTGTATGTGTCGTCCGCTGCCGCCCGCTGCGGTGCAAGTGCGAGACCGAGGACGAGCGCCGTGACCGTGGCGGCCAGCGCGGTTACCTGCTTGATGCTCTTACGCATTGCCGGTTCCTCCGCTTCTTGTGGTTGGTCATCAACGGGCCTCGATGCAGGCAGCAGGATCGCGCATGGCGGATCGACCCTCGTTGCACAACGCAGGGCCCGAATCGGGTGGAGCGAGTGCGAATGCCCGGCACACTCGCGGCGCGCGGACCTCGACCGGTGCCGCAGGGGAACGGCGGAAACGCGGCATCGGGCCGGGCGCAATCGTCGACGTCAAGTCTCGCCTCCCGGTCGCCGTAGCGTTCGTTGCGCACGCGGTCACAACGGCCGCCGCGCCAGGGTGGATCGGGGCGATTCTTCGTCAATCGCGCGGGGTGGTCAAGCGCGAGCCGGTCGGCCCATGCGGGAGCAGCCGCCCGGCCGGGGCGTCGCGCGCGGCGGCGCGAGATCGTATCGTCCCGGCGCCTCACGGCCCCCCAAAAAGGCGCCGGCACCGCGCTGTGTTCCAGTCGTGCAGGGCGTTGCCGAGCAACAACCCCTCGTGACGGCGCGGCCACTGATCGCCGAACATGTCGGCGCCGCAGGTATCGATGCGATTCGCCAACCCGCAGGCATCGACGTATTCGGGTGCCGCCTCGCATGCGGCGGGCCGTTCCATGACCATCGACCGCATGCCCGGATCGGTCATCGCGGGTGCGATGCAGAGGCGTCCGGAACCGGCCCTCTGGTCCAGCAGGCGATCGCCGCCGAAGAAACCGCCCCGGCGCGCCACGCCCGGGGCGGCGGGCAACGAATGACCGTGCACGGCTGGCGTGATGGCCCGCGCCCGCCCCCGGTCGAGGTCGCCGCTTGCCCGGTCGTCGCTCAGCCCCCGGTCTTCCTCCGCGGCGCAGACACCGGAGCGCGTGTCCTTCTGCACGGCGTCGCGGACGCTCGCGCCGTTCATCGGGGAGTCGCGCAACAGGCCGGGCATCCCGCTCCAGCAGTGCGGGCGGTCGGGCAGCAGGAAGGTCCGCGACAGCTCGGTCAAGTGGGACAGCGCCTGGTGCTCCATGAGGAAGTCGAGCGACACCATCACACCCGGCATCGCCTCGCAGCCCCGCGAACCGATCGTCAAGCGGGCGCGGATTTCGTCCGCGTGCTTCGGGGCTCGTGCAGCAGCGAAAACAGCCCCGGGGCGTCCGCCGCCACCCGGTTGCGGCCGTGATTCCACCCGGGCATGCGGTCCCGCACAGGCCGGTCGTCGCAGCTGCGGGTGGGCGGATCCGCGGCCGCAACCGGGGGTGGCATCGGTGCGCCTCCCGGCCGTGCGGCGGCGCGCCGACCGCGGTGGCGGGGCCGCATCCCCGGCGGAGCCAGCGAGGGGGCCGTCCTGGGCAAACCGGTTCGAGGATGACGCGAGCCGCAGAACGGCTATGCTCAGGGTATGCGGTTGCGCACTGGTGAGTCGCCAAGAGGGGAAATCAGCCATGACGGTCCAACGCATCCGGGACTTCCTCGACGAGCACGGGGTGAAATACGTCGTCGCCGAGCACTCGCGCGCCTATACCTCGCAGGAGGTCGCGGCCGAGGCCCACGTGCCGGGACGCCACTTCGCCAAGACGGTCACCGTGAAGGTCGACGGCCGCATGGGCCTGGCCGTACTGCCGGCGACCCAACAGATCCAGCTCGACCGCCTGGCCGCGTCGCTGGGGGCGGACTCGGTCGACATCGCCGACGAGTCGGAACTCGCCGACCTCTTCCCCGACTGCGAGACCGGCGCGATGCCGCCGTTCGGCACGCTGTTCGATCTGGAGGTATTCCTGTCGCCCGACCTCACGCGGGCCGAGGAGATCGCCTTCAACGCGGGCACGCACACCGAAGTCATGCGCCTGTCGTACGCCGACTTCGAGCGCCTGGTACAGCCCGCGGTCGTGGATATGTAGGACCGGCCCATGCGGTGCCCCGCCGGGGCCCCGGCCGCGGGACCGCTTCGCGGTGGCGCCGAAGATGCGTACGCCGTGACCGCCGGCAACGGATGGCGACCGCAAGGGCGACCCTGAACACGAGTGGACACGCCTTCAGGGATCCGCCCGGCGCGCTATTTTGCGCGCGCCATCACGGCCAGTGGCAAGCGGCCGGCGTGCTCGCAGTCATGATCCACACCGCGTGATCGCGTCGGCCGACCCCCTGCAGAGACGGTCGAGCGCCGCAGCGGCAGCCGGCTCTCACCCCGCTCATTCCCGGGGCCGAGAGATGGCATCGGCCGCTTCAAGGGCAGTAGACTCGACGCCCGGTGGTTCGCGCGCCCCTGGCGTCGCCTGTCTGCCATCCCGTTCTCCGAGGGAGTCTTGTCCATGCGGATATCGTCGAAGTGCCGTGTGTCGGCCATGGTTGCCGGCCTGTTGCCTCTGCTGTCCCAGGCGGCGGAAGGCGAACGCTTGCAGGATCTCGATCCGGGGCAGTACAGCGTGCTCGTGCGGGGGCCGATCGCCGCGGAGGGAGCCCGGCTGCCGGCCGACAACGGCGATGCCGCGGTGAGCGATCGGCAGCTGCGCGCGGGTGGCGTGGCCGAGCGCGCCCGCTACACGGGCGACACGTTCCACAAGCCGGAGAGCACCGCTTCGGGCCCGTTCGAACTCTCGCTGGTGCTGGGGCCCGAGTTCGTCTCGATCGACGGCGCGGACCGACCGACCCTCTCGGTCGGTCTGCACTTCAGCGAGGGGATCGAGCCCGGGACCTACGAGGTGAACGACGGCTTTCTCGATGTGGGCCCGAATGCGGTCCCCGTCGCGGTATTCGTATCGGCCGCCTCGGCCGACCGCGAGCAGACCTTCGTGTTCAGCTGGGAGGTGAACGGCTCGGTCACGCTGGAGCAGGTCGATCGCGAGGCGGCCACGGGGCGTTTCCGCTTCGCGGCCAACCGCATGAATCGCGAGGGGCAGGTGACCGACGAGCGCGTCACCGCGGCGGGCGCCTTCCGCGCCGTCCCGTTCGTACCGGAGGCCGAATTGGCGGCGGACTGACGGGGCGGCGGGCGAGCGGCGCGACGAGCCGCGAAGAGGCTCGCCCCGGTGCGCCGCTCAGGGGAGCGTCGACAATTCGGTTCTGACCCCCGCCGAGACCCCGGCTGAACGGCGAAACGCAAGCGCGGGCCGGCACGCGCTTGCGCGCGGCCGGACCGGGACCCGGAGCGACACGCGAAGCGAGCGAGCGCGCCCGGGGGGGACGGTGGAGGGCGGGTTCTCGCGCCGAGCCCGACTATCTCGACCCTCGGGCATGGACTCACGGCGATGCTCCGGCCCCGTATATCCCGGCCCTGGCGATCCGTTCCACGGGGCGGGCCGTGTCGACAAGGTCCTGGAGATCCGCGCGCGTGTGCGACTGACGACCTCGAGCGCCTCGCGTACCATCGCGTCCTCGTCCGCCCGGCCGTGGCAGTTCGGCACGGGCCCCTGCATTTCCCGCCGGGGAGCACGCATTGAGCACGAGTGGCGGCCCCGCCGCGATGGCCGCACGGTCCCATCGCCATACCGAGCTCGGGATGGGCCTGATGACCGTGACCATGCTGATGGTCCCCGGCATCGATGCCATCGCGAAGGTGCTTTCGGACACCATGGCACCGGGGCAGGTCGCGTGGGGCCGTTTCGTGTTCCAGACCGGGGTGCTGCTGCCGCTCATGCTCATTCTGCGCGCGCGCATCGGTACGGCGCAGCCGGGCATCCACGCCGCTCGCGGTCTGCTGCTCGCGGGCGCGATCCTGTTGCTTTTCTGGGCGCTGAAATACCTGCCGATCGCGAATGCGATCGCGATCTTCTTCGTCGAGCCGCTCATCCTCACGCTCATGTCGGCGGCATTCCTGGGAGAGCGCCTCGGCAAGCGGCGACTCGCCGCCGTCGCGCTCGGGCTGGTCGGTGCGCTGGTGGTGATCCGCCCGAACTGGGCGCTGTACGGATGGGCGGCAATCCTGCCGCTGGGCGCGGCGGTCTGCTTCGCCGGCTACCTCACGCTCACCCGCCACGCCGCCGCCGCCGAACACCCGCTCGCGATGCAGCTATGGGCCGGGCTGTTCGCCGCCCTCGGCCTGAGCGCAACGATCCTCATCGGCGAGGTATGGGCTCTCGCGGTGATCGATCCATCGTGGCCCGCCGTGCGCGAGTGGGCGCTGCTGCTCGGCCTCGGCCTCCTGTCGGCGATCGGCCACGTGATGCTGGCATTCGCCTTCCGCTTCGCCGAGGCAGGCATCCTCGCACCCTTCCAGTACCTCGAGATCATCTCGGCGACGCTGCTCGGCCTGATCCTGTTCGGTGACTTCCCCGACGCCCTGACCTGGCTCGGTACCGCCATGATCGTTGCCGCCGGCCTCCATGTCTTTGTGCACGAGCGCAGCCGTGCGCGCGCCGCCTCGCGTGTTCGGGAGGACGTCTGATCCGGTGCAATACCCGCAGGCGCGCCGGCGCCATTGGCGCAATGGAGGCTCGGGCGTTATCGAGGATCGGCTCCTGCACCAAGGCAGCCGCTCATCGGCAGTACGGGATTGCAGGACCTCACTCGCACGACGGCGAGACCGTCATGTCGGGCGCCCGGTGAAGGGGGCAGGCCGGGACCGAAGGCAGAGCGCCGAAGGAACCGCCGCGCAGCGGTGACGGCCGTGCACCGCGGGCCGTTACGCCGATCCCCGGTAGCCCGGCGCGCCCGCATTGCCGCGTTGCCGGTTCAGGAAGGGTCGGTCGGCTCGCGGCCCAGGTCGGCGAAAACGCGGCGCAGCTGCTCCACGGAGCGCACACCTCGCAGCGTCCCCTCGACCTCGCCGTCGCCATCGAATATCACCAGCGTCACCTTGCCGACATCGAACCTGCGGGCGAACGCGCGCCCCTCGCGGGTCTTCAGGTTGATCACGCGGAACGCGACATCGCCCCGGGAGTCGGCGTGCGCGGCCTCGGCATTGTCCAGCAGCGAGCGGCAGCTGGGGCATTCCGGGTCATGCGCCTGCACCACGACGGGCTTGCCCGTGCCGATCACGCTCAGGTCGCTGCGCAGGAGATGGTCGCGGACCTCGAGGCCGACCACCAGCGCCGGAATAGCGACGATGGCGAGGCCGATCAGGACGCGCCGTCCGACCCTGCGCCAATCCGGCGGCTTGCGGTTGCGCCCCGCGCGTGCCGGTCGCGAGTGGCCGCGACCCTTGCGCTGGGGCTTCGTTCTGCGTTGTTTCCTGGCCATCCGTTTCGACCCCGTTGTCCGTCTCCTGGCACCCCGATCATGGCACGTGGAGGGTACACCCGATCTCGCCCACCAGCCGAGCACGGGCCGGCGACCGGGGGATTCGACCGCGTCCTTGCGGGCATCGTTGCGGGCCCTGACTGGATGAATCGATGCGTCCACCCACCGCGGCGACCGCAGGCCATCGGCCCGAGCCGAGCGATGTATCGGGTGTGTCGGCGGCGACAATGCAACGCGGGCAAAACGCGAGACTGCCCCTGCGCGCGCGGCATCGCCTTCTAGGCATCGACCGCGTCGGCCCCGCGATCGACGAGGCCGGCCAGCGCCGTTTCG
>CAZVFN010000086.1:0-12098 GCA_964626335.1 uncultured Ectothiorhodospiraceae bacterium | reverse complement strand
CATCGGGAGGGACACAAATGCACGCACTCACCCGCACCAAGCGCCTCGTCGCGCAGTGCCTCGCCGCGCTGCTGTTCGCCTCGGCCGTCACGCCGGCCTGGGCCGGCATGGTCGGCACCGATCGCGTGCTCGACGACGCCAGTGCCGAGGCCTCGCGTGCCGAGCTGATGGCGCTGGTCGAGCGCGAAGCCGTGCGCGAGGAGCTGCAGGCCTACGGGGTCTCGCCCGAGCAGGCGAAGGCGCGCGTTGCACGCATGACCGACGCGGAGGTGACCCGGCTGCAGGGGCGGATCGAGGAGGCCCGCGCGGGCGGCAACATCGTCGGGGTCGCGCTCGTCGTGTTCATCGTCTTCGTGATCACCGACGTGATCGGGGCCACCGATATCTTCACGTTCATCGACCCGGTCGACTAGAGCGACCGGGCGCCGGTGATGCGGCGTTGCGCACGCCGCGCGGCGGCGATCGGGCTCGCCGGGCTCGTCCTCGCCGGTGGCTGCGCGACGCCGTCGCAGACCGCGCGGGTGCGCGTCGAGCGGCCGGCGGACCTGCCCGCCGCGGCGGAGCTGCAGGACGTCCCGTTCTTTCCCCAGGAGCGCTACCAGTGCGGGCCCGCCGCGCTGGCGACGGTGCTCGCCGATCTCGGCCGCGGCGTCGAGCCGGCCGAGCTCGTCGACGCCGTCTACGTCCCCGACAGGCAGGGCTCGCTGCGCACCGAGATGCGGGCCGCGGCAAGGGCACGCGCGACGCTGCCGTATCCGCTCGAGCCGCGGCTGGAGGCGCTGCTGCGCGAGCTCGCGGCCGGCCGCCCCGTGCTGGTGATGCAGAACCTCGGCCTGGACTGGTGGCCGCGCTGGCACTACGCGGTGGCGGTCGGCTACGACCTGCGCGATGAAGTCATCGTGCTGCGCTCGGGCACCCAGCGCCGCCGCGTGACCGATCTCGCCACGTTCGAGCGCACCTGGGCAAGGGCCGACCGGTGGGCGCAGGTCGTGGTGCGACCGGGCGACCCGCCGGCCACGGCCGAGGGCATCCCCTGGCTGCGCAGCGTGCGCGAACTCGAGGCGACCGGCGGCGCGTCGGCCGCCGCGCCCGGCTACCGCGTGGCCACCGAGCGCTGGCCGCGGCTGCAGCCGGCCTGGCTGGCCCGTGGCAACACCGCGTGGGCGCGCGGGCGCCCCGGGCGCGCCCGCGCCGCGTTCCGGCGGGCGGTCGAGGTGAAACCCGCGGAGGCGTCGGGCTGGAACAACTACGCTCATGCGCTGGCGGCGACCGGCTGCGGCAACGCCGCGCTACGCGCGGCGCGCTGCGCGATCGGACTCGCGCCGGACGACCCCGATGCGCGCGACACCCTCGAGGCGCTCACGGCCGAACCGCAACCGCAGGGCCCGTCGACAAGCTGCGACATCCCCGCCTGCCCGGCCGCAGCCGATCGCTAGGGGCTGAGCCGGTGCCGCGAGGGATCCCGACACCGTGTTCGCGAGCCAGCTCGCTCCCACCGGCGGGCCTGGCGCGGATACAGGGGCGAGTGGGGGCCAGGCTGCACGCGGCCCGTGGGCCGAGGAACGCCGATGGCACGACTGGCCGAAGGCACGTTGGACCGATGGCGCGTACGCCGTTTTCGCAACCGGGGCCATGCGCAACGGGAATCGCGGGCAAGCCCGCTCGGGCATGAACCCTCAGCCCACGCGGATGGTCGACCCCTGATCGAAGCCGGACATGCTCGGTGGCCGAGGTCGCGCCAGCGGCCCGTCTGCCGCCCGCCGCCTGACGGCCTTGGCCCTCAGCCCTCGCCCCTTACTTCTCCGCCCCGAGCGCCAGCGCCCGCTCCCGGCTCGTCTGCCGATCCGCCTCGGTGGCCGCCGGCTCTGCCGGATCCGTCTCCGGCCAGCCGCGGGTGTGTTGCAGCACGAGGTCGGCGAGCGCCGCGATGTGGTCGTCGCGGTCGTTCAGCGCCGGGATGTAGTGCAGCTCGCCGCCGCCCGCGCCCTCGAAGATCTCGCGGTTCTCGCCACCGATCTCCTCGATCGTCTCCAGGCAGTCCGTCGGGAAGCCCGCGCAGATGACATCCAGGCGTGACAGGCCCTCGCGGCCGAGCGCCTCGACCGTCTTGTCGGTATACGGCTGCAGCCAGGGCTCGCGGCCGAAGCGCGACTGGAAGGTCACGCGGTAGTCGGCCGCCGCGAGGCCCAGGCGTTCGGCCACCAGCCGCGCGGTCTTCTGGCACAGGCAGTGGTAGGGATCGCCGTTGTACAGGTAGCGCTGCGGGACGCCGTGGAACGAGAACAGCAGGAGCTCGCCACTGCCGTGCTCGCCACGGTAATCGCGCACCGACTGCGCCAGGGCCTCGATGTATCCGGGATCGTCCGCGTAGTGCTGGATCCAGCGGAACTCCGGGATCCAGCGCCAGCGGTTGAGCTCGGCCGTGGTGGCCTCGAACACCGACGCCGCCGTCGAGCCGGAGTACTGCGGGTACATCGGCAACAGCACGACCCGCCGAGCCCCCGCCTCGCGCAGTTCGGCGAGCGCGTCCGGGATCGATGGCCGCCCGTAGCTCATCCCCAGCGCCACCCGCACCGGCCCCGGGGCACGCTCGGCCAGCGCGGACTCGAGCGCATCCCGCTGGCGCCGGCTGATCGCCATCAGCGGCGAGCCCTCCTCGGTCCAGATGCCGGCATAGGCCTTCGCCACGCGCTGCGGCCGCGTGCGCAGGACGATCCCGTGCAGGATCAGGCGCCAGAGCCAGCGCGGCAGTTCGATCACGCGCGGGTCGCCGAGGAATTGGGCGAGGTACTTGCGCAGCGCCCTGGGCGTCGGCGCCTCCGGGGTGCCGAGGTTGACCAGCAGCACGCCCGTGCACTCGGGCGAACCGTGCGCATAGTCGGGCTCGCTCACATAATACGAGAAATCCTTGGCCAAGACGGATGCTCCGATTCGGATTCGGCTGTGGGTGACAGCGGAGGGCGGACCATGCGTTATTACTTCGCGCGACCGGGGCGAATCAGATGTGGCGCACGAGCCGATACGGACGCCGCCCGCCCGGCCCCCGCGCACCAGTGGAAAAGCCGCCACCAGCATTGTAGGGTGGGCTCCCCCGGGGAACAACGAAGCCCGTCGAACGAAGCACCCCCGGGAGGGGCCCGGACCGCCGGCGCCACCAGGTCGGCCACCTCGTCGCGCAGCGGCCTCGCCTGTGCGCGGGCACCTCACGACGGCACAGCCACGGAGTCACCGATGACCATCACCGTTGCCCTGGTGAAGGAGAACACCCCGGGCGAGCGTCGCGTCGCGCTCGACCCCGGCGCCGTCGCCAAGCTGGTCAAGCGCGGCGTCCGCGTCGTCGCCGAGAAAGGCGCCGGGGAGGCGGCACGCTATCCGGATTCGGCCTACGGCGACACCGAATTCGTCGACGACGCCGCCTCGGCGCTGGCGCAATGCAACGTGCTGGTGAAGATCCATCCGCCGAGCGCGGAGGCGATCGACACCCTGCCCGAGGGCGCCGTCTACGCCGGCTTCACGCGCCACGACCGCCAGCCGGAGCTCGTCGAGCGCATGCGCGATCGCGGCCTCTCGGCGCTCAGCTTCGAGCTCGTGCCGCGCATCACGCGCGCCCAGGGCATGGACGCGCTGTCGTCGCAGGGCACGATCTCGGGCTACAAGGGCGCGGTCATCGCCGCCGAGCTCTCCGGGCGCCTGTTCCCCATGCTGACCACGGCCGCGGGCACCATCCGCCCGGCGCAGGTCGTCGTCATCGGGGCCGGGGTCGCCGGGCTGCAGGCGATCGCCACCGCCCGGCGCCTGGGCGCGCAGGTCGAGGCCTACGACATCCGCGCCGAGGCCCGCGAGCAGGTCGAGTCACTCGGCGCGCGCCTGATCAACACCGGCATCGACGCGGCCGGCGAAGGCGGTTACGGCCGCGAGCTGAGCGAGGAGGAGAAACAGAAGCAGGCCGAGGTCCTGAGCGAGCGCCTCGAACGCGCCGACGCCGTGATCGCCACCGCAGGTGTCCCCGGGCGGCCGGCCCCGAAGATCGTCAGCGCGGACATGGTCGAGCGGATGAAACAGGGCGCGGTCATCGTCGACCTGCGCGCCGAGAACGGCGGCAACTGCGAGCTCACCCGGCCCGGCGAGCGGATCGAACACTCCGGCATCCTGATCGCCGGACCGGACAACGTGCCCAGCCTCGCCGCGGTCCACGCCAGCGAGATGTACGCCCGCAACCTGCTGGCGCTGCTCGACCCGGTGCTGGGCGAAGAGGGCGTGCAGATCGACCTCGAGGATGCCGTGTTCGACGCCTGCGCAGTGGTGCACCAGGGCACGATCCGCCACGAGGAAACGCGCCGCCAGATCGAAGGGGAAGGCTGATGGAAGGCTTCATCGCGCTGTATATCTTCATGCTCGCCGCGGTCGCGGGCTACGAAGTCATCTCGAAGGTCCCGGTCATCCTGCACACGCCGCTGATGTCCGGCTCCAACTTCGTCCACGGTATCGTGCTCATCGGCGCGATGGTCGCGATGGGCCACGCCGAGGGCGCGCTGGAGCTGACGATCGGGTTCATCGCCGTGTTCCTGGCGGCGGGCAACGCGGTCGGCGGCTACTTCGTCACCGAGCGGATGCTCGAGATGTTCAAGTCGAGCGGCGACCGGGAGAATCGGGCATGACGCTGACGTTCCTCATCAACGCGGCGTACTTCATCGCCGCGATCCTGTTCATCCTCGGCCTCAAGGGGATGAGCTCGCCCAAGACCGCGCGCCGCGGGATCCACTGGGCGGGTGCCGGCATGGTCCTGGCGACGCTGGTCACCTTCTTCCAGGCGGGCCTGGACAACTATGCGCTGATGATCATCGCGATGGTCGCCGGCGGGGCGGTCGCCTACGTCAGTGCCAAGCGCGTCGCGATGACCGACATGCCGCAGATGGTCGCGCTCTACAATGGCATGGGCGGTGGTGCCGCGGCGGCGATCGCCGCCAACGAGATGCTCGCCGACAAGGTGCTGAGTTCCACCGTCCTCGCCCTTGCGGTCGCCGGTGCGCTGATCGGCACGCTCGCGTTCACGGGCTCGGTCGTGGCATTCGCCAAGCTGCAGGGCATCGTGCGCAAGTCGCCGCGATCGAGCCGGCTGCAGATGTTCAACATGGGCCTCGCCGGCCTGACCGTGCTGCTCGCCGTGATCGTGGGCCTCGGGGTCGATGCGGGCCCGATGCTGTTCCTGTTCTTCCTCGCCGCGGCCGTGCTCGGGGTGACGGTGACCGTGCCGATCGGCGGCGCCGACATGCCCGTGGTCATCTCGCTGCTCAACGCCCTGACCGGCCTCGCCGTCGGCTTCGAGGGCTTCGTCCTGGGCAATCCGGCGATGATGATCGCCGGCATCGTCGTCGGCGCGGCGGGCTCGCTGCTCACCCAGCTCATGGCGAAGGCCATGAACCGGTCGCTCGCGAACGTGCTGTTCGCCGGCTTCGGCACCGACGAGGGCACCGAGGCGGCCAGCGAGAGCGGCGGCATGATGAAGGAGATCGACGGGACCGACGCGGCCATCATGCTGTCGTACGCGAGCAAGGTGATCATCGTCCCGGGTTACGGGCTCGCGGTGGCGCAGGCGCAGCACAAGATCTGGGAGCTGACCGAGCTGCTCGAGGAGCGGGGCGTCAAGGTGACATTCGCGATCCATCCGGTCGCCGGGCGCATGCCGGGGCACATGAACGTGCTCCTCGCGGAGGCGGGTGTCCCCTACGACAAGATCGCGGACCTCGAGGAGATCAACGCCGAGTTCCCGCAGGCGGACGCGGCGATCGTCATCGGTGCCAACGACGTGGTCAACCCGGCGGCGCGGACGAAGAAGGACAGCCCGATCTACGGCATGCCCATCCTCGACGTCGACAAGACGCAGCAGGTGATCGTGGTCAAGCGCGGCCGGGGGGCCGGCTTCTCGGGCATCGAGAACGAGCTGTTCGTCGCCGACAACACCCAGATGCTCTATGGCGACGCGCAGAGCGTCGCCGCCGAGTTGATCACGGGCGTGAAGTCGCTCTGAGGCGGCGCAACGGCCGGTGCTTGCGCCCCGCCGGCGTACGCGCGGCCGCACGTGTGCGCGTGGGCCCGCCTCCGGGACAAGGCCTGGATCCGCGGGCAGTCACCCGGCGCCCCGGACCGCGGGGCTGACGCCGGCGGCCGTTCGCCGCAAGCCACGGCCGGGCCGGCGCGACCGCTGACGGGCGATCGCCCGACCCCGACGCCGCCGCGGCAACGCCGCCGGCCCTGGCCGGCCACGACGCGATCGTGCAAGCGCCGGCTCCACGCCGGGGGACGACACACGCGAGTGCCAAGGCCCCGAGCCGTGATCCATGCCCGGCATCCCTTGGCGACATGCCGTCCCGGCAAGGCCGATCCCCGCAGCGCCCGGGCGTGCACGCCCATCGATCGACGGCGTCCGCGGGGCCGCCAACCCGCCGGCGGGGCGACCGCAGCTCGCTTCGCGAACGCCGCTGCCGGGCGCGTTGCCTGGGCCGACGACCCGGGTTATTCACAGGTGAACGACGGCGGGGCGGGGCTCTCGGCAGGCCCGTGTGAGCCCCCGATGTCTCCAGGGGGTGGTTTGTAAGTGTTTGATTTAAAAAGGTCCACGCGACTGATCAAAAAATGCCCATCGCTGTTACAGGCATGTGGCTGCGGGCGCCGCGACATTTCCAACCAGATTACCCACAGAGTTGTCCACAGCTTCTGTGGACACTACCCGAAACGCCCGGATCAACCACGGGTTAGCCGCACTTCCTGTAACGGGTCTCAGCCGCGGCCCCGCGGTCGGTGACGGATCACGCAGCCATCGGCACTGCCGGCGACGTCCTGCGCGTCGCCGTTCCGGGCCCGCTCGACCGCCTGTTCGACTACCGGCGCCCCAAGGACCCGAGCGCACCGACGGCGGTGCCCGGCTGCCGTGTACGGGTGCCCTTCGGCCGCGGCCGGCGCATCGGCGTGATCGTGGTGAGCGACAGCGACAGCGAACTCGCGCCCGAGCGGCTGCGCCGGGTCGAGGCGGTGCTCGACACCGAGCCGGCCCTGCCCGACGCCATCCTGCAGCTCGGACTCTGGTCCGCCGAGTATTACCACCATCCGCCGGGCGATGCGCTCGCGGCCCTGCTCCCGGCGCCGCTGCGGCGTGGCGAGAATCCGGACACGGCGCCCCCGCCGCGCTGGCGGGCGACGGCCGCGGGCCGCTCGACGGACCCCGCAACGCTGGTGCGCGCGCCGCTTCAGGCGCGCCTGCTGGAGCTCGTCCGGGCGCACGAGGACGGCATCGAGGCGGCGGTCCTGCGCACGGTGACCGATCGCTACCAGGCCCCGCTGCGAGCCCTCGAGGCCAAGGGCCTGGTGGGGCGCGCGCCGCCGGCCGTGCGCGAGACCCCGCCGCCCGAGCCGGGGCCGGCGCTGAGCGCGGCCCAGGCCGACCGCGCAGAGGCGATCGTGGGCGCGCTGGGTGATTTCGCGCCCATTCTGCTGCGCGGCGTGACCGGATCGGGCAAGACCGAGGTCTACCTGACGGCGATGCGCCGCGTGCTCGAGTGCGGCCGCCAGGTGCTGGTGCTCGTGCCGGAGATCGGTCTGACGCCGCAACTGGTCGCGCGCGTGGCGCGGCGCCTGGGCACCACGCCCGCCGTCCTGCACTCGGGGCTGACCGATCGCGAGCGCCTGGCGGCGTGGCGCCGGGCGCGTTCGGGCGAGGCGGCCGTGGTACTGGGCACGCGCTCGGCCGTGTTCACGCCGCTGCCGCACCCGGGGCTGATCGTGGTCGACGAGGAGCACGACCCCTCGCTCAAGCAGCAGGATGGCTTCCGCTACCACGCGCGCGACCTCGCCGTGCTGCGCGCCCAGCGCAGCTGCATACCCGTGGTGCTGGGCTCGGCCACGCCCTCGCTCGAGAGTCTCGCCAACAGCCGCCGCGGTCATTACCGGCGCCTCGACCTCGACGAACGCGCCGGGGGTGCACGGCCGCCGCGCCTCGCGCTCGTCGACGTCCGCCGCCGTCGCCTCGACGAGGGCCTGTCCACCCCGCTGGCCGAGGCCATGGAACGGACCCTGGCCGCGGGCGAGCAGGTGCTGCTCTACCTCAACCGCCGCGGCTGGGCACCGACCCTGATCTGCGACGACTGCGGCTGGACTGCCGAGTGCAGCCGTTGCGATGCGCGCCTGACCGTGCACGGGCGGCGCCGGCGGCTGCGCTGCCACCATTGCGGCGCGGATCGCCCGGCACCGTCCGCGTGCCCGGACTGTGGCAGCGAGGCGCTGCTCGACCTCGGCCACGGCACCGAGCGCCTGGAGGACGCGCTCGGCGAGCGCTTCCCGGATGCCCCGGTCGAGCGCCTCGATCGCGACAGCGTGCGCCGCCGCGGTGCGCTCGACGCCAAGCTCGAGCGCATCCGCGCCGGCACCGCGCGCATCCTGGTCGGCACCCAGATGCTGGCCAAGGGCCACGACTTCCCCGGTGTCACCCTCGTCGGCGTGCTCGACGCCGACCGCGGCCTCTTCAGCGCCGATTTCCGCGGCCCGGAACGCCTCGCTCAGACCGTGCTGCAGGTCGCCGGCCGCGCGGGCCGCGGTGAGCGCGCCGGCGAGGTTATGATCCAGACGCGCAACCCGGAACACCCGCTGCTGCAGGCGCTGATCAGCCACGGCTTCGACGCCGTCGCCGAGCGACTGCTGGCGGAGCGCCGCGAGGCCCGCCTGCCGCCGCACGGGCACATGGCCCTCGTGCGGGCCGAGTCGCCTCACGCCGGCGCGGCGGACGCCTGCCTCGGCGCTGCCGCCGAGCACCTGCGGCAGGCCGCCGCGCCCGCGACCGAGATCCTGGGCCCGGCCCCCGCCCCCATGGAGCGCCTGGCGGGCCGCTACCGGGCCCAGCTCGCCCTGCAGGCCGGCTCCCGCCCGCCGCTGCACGCCACCCTGGACGCCCTGCGCCCATGGCTCGAGCAGTCGCCGGAGGCGCGCCGCGTGCGCTGGTCCATCGACGTCGACCCGGTGGAGATGCTTTGAGGCGGGCGGAGGGCTGAGGCTGGCCGGTGGCCGATGGCCGGTGGCCGGTGGCCGGTGGCCGGTGGCCGGTGGCCGGTGGCCGGTGGCCGGTGGTGAAGAGGATGCAGGCCGGCTTTCGCCGAGGGCACCAGCCGTGGTGAGTCTCTGACTCGACGCGGTGGTACCGACTGGCCGCATACGGTCGCGAGCCGGCCGCTTGCCTGCGGCATCGTGCCGTGGCGGCAACCGGCGACGCCCATCGACCGCGGACGCGGCGCGCCTGCCGGGGGCCGCGGCGGGAGGCGCGGGCGAGGCCAGTGGTTCCTAACGCGCGCGGGCGGGCGGTAGAATGCCGGGCCTTGCGTCGCCCCACCCCCGGAAATCGCCGTTGAAAGACACCGTTGCCAGCCTGATCCGCCAGGCGCTCGACGCCCTGGTCGAGCGCGGCACGCTCACCCGCGATGCGCTCCCCGAGGTGCGCGTCGAGCGCGCGCGCGACCGGGGCCACGGGGACTTCGCGACCAACGTGGCGCTGGTGATGGCGAAGTCGGCTCGGCGCAATCCCCGCGATCTCGCCGGCGAGATCGTCGCGGCCCTGCCCACCGATCCCGCGGTGGCCGACACCCAGATCGCGGGCCCCGGTTTCATCAACTTCTTCCTCGCGCACGGGACGCGCGCGGACGTGGTGCGGCGCGTGCTCGAGGCCGGCGAGCGCTTCGGCCACAGCGACCGCGGCGCCGGCGAGGCGGTCCACATCGAGTATGTCTCGGCCAATCCCACGGGCCCCCTGCACGTCGGCCACGGCCGCGGGGCCGCGTACGGGGCCAGCGTGGCCAACCTGCTCGAGGCGATCGGCCACGTCGTGCACCGCGAGTACTACGTCAACGACGGCGGGCGCCAGATGGACATCCTCGCCATCAGCGTCTGGCTGCGCTACCTGGAGCTGCTGGGCGAGCCGGTGCGATTCCCGGACAACGGCTACCGCGGCGATTACGTCCGGCGCATTGCCGCGTCGCTCTGCGACCTGCACGGCGATGCGCTGCAGCACCCCGCGGCGACGATCACCGCCGACCTGCCGGCGGACGAGTCCGTGGGCGGCGACAAGGAGAGGCACGCCGACGCCCTCGTGCGCCGGGCGCGGACCCTGCTCGGCGAGCAGTGGGACATCGTGTTCGAGCACGGTCTGGCCGAGCTCGTGGAGGACATCCGCGGCGACCTGGCCGGGTTCGGCGTCGAATACGACGCCTGGTTCCCCGAGCGCAGCCTGTTCGCGAACGCGGCGGTCGACCGGGCCCTGGAACGCCTGCACGCCGGCGGCTGGCTCTACGAGCACGGCGGTGCGACCTGGTTCCGCTCGAGCGGGCTCGGCGACGAGAAGGACCGGGTCGTCATCCGCGAGAACGGCGACAAGACCTATTTCGGCGCCGACATCGCCTACCACTGGAACAAGGTCGAGCGCGGCCACGAGCGCATCATCGACGTCCTGGGGGCCGACCACCACGGCTACATCCCGCGCATGGGCGCCGCCCTGCAGGCGCTCGGGGTCGAGCCCGACCGCTTCGAGACCCTGCTGGTCCAGTTCGCCACGCTCTGGCGCCGGGGCGAGAAAATCCCGATGTCGACGCGCGCCGGGCGTTTCGTGACCCTGCGCGAGCTGCGCGAGGAGGTCGGCACCGACGCGGCACGCTTCTTCTACGTCCTGCGGCGCAACGACCAGCACCTGGACTTCGACCTGGATCTCGCCAAGGCCCGGACCCAGGACAACCCGGTCTACTACATCCAGTACGCCCATGCGCGCATCGCGAGCGTCATGCGCCAGCTCGGCGAGCGCGGGCTGCAGTGGGACCGCGCCAACGGCGTCGTGCAGCTGGAGCGCCTCGGCTCCGCGCACGAGACGGCGCTGATCGAGGCCCTCGAGCGCTTCCCCGAACTGGTCGAGCAGGCGGCCCTGCAGCGCGAGCCGCATCGCGTCTGCTACTACCTGCTGGAGGACGTCGCCAACGCCTTCCACACCTGGTACAACGCGGAGGCCTTCCTGGTCGACGACCGCGACCTGCGCGACGCGCGCCTGGCGCTGGTCCAGGCCACCGGCCAGGTGATCCGCAACGGCCTGGCGCTCGTCGGCGTGTCGGCGCCGGGGGCGATGTAGCGTGGGACGCGCCCAGCGTTCGCGGAATCAGCGCCAGCGGGGCGCCAGCCGGGGCCTGCCCGGCTGGGCGATGCTGACCATCGGCCTGATCATCGGCCTTTTCGTGGCCTTCCTGGTGTACCTCGACGACCTCGACGATCCGCCGAAGACCGCCGTCGAGCAGAGCCGGGACGACAGCGGCGGAGCCAGCGGCGAGGCCGGCTCCCCGGAGGGCAGCGACGGCGATGGCGGCCAGAACAAGCCGGAATTCGAGTTCTACTCGATCCTGCCGGAGCTCGAGGTCGTCGTGCCGGATCGCGAGCGCGGCGAGGGCGAGCCGGGCTCGGACGGGGACGGCGCCGGCGACGCCGATGCCGAGGCCGAGGCCGAGGCCGATGCCGCAGGCGATGCCGAACCGGCGCCGCGCAAGGGCGAGACCTTCTATCTCCAGGCGGGCTCGTTCCAGAAGGCCGAGCAGGCCGATCGGATGAAGGCCCGCATCGCGCTGCTCGGGCTCGACGTCGCGATCCAGGACGTCGAGATCAACGGCCAGCAGTGGCATCGGGTCCGGGTCGGCCCCTACACCGACCCGAAGCGCCTGCGCGCTGCCCAGGAGCGCCTTCGCAACAAGGATATCGACTACCTCGTGCTGCGCCAGAAGGACCGCTCCGGCTGAGGCGGGACCCGCCGGCCCGGTCCCCGGCGCCCGGCGCCCGGCTCGACGCGTGTACCGCCACCGCCCAGGACCTACAATGAGCGGCCGCAGGCCCGGCCGCCACACCCGATGACGCAGACCGCCGCCGCAAGCGATACCGACTGGGACGCCCTCGACGCCGCGATTGCCTCGGCCGCGGCGGCCGAGCGACCCGTGCTGCGCAAGCGTCTGAAGGGCCTGCGGCGCCGCGCGCGCGACGGCAAGCCCTGCGACCGCGGCCTGCGGCGCCTGCGCGCCGACGTCGACGCCTCCGCG
>CAZVFN010000085.1:0-12251 GCA_964626335.1 uncultured Ectothiorhodospiraceae bacterium | reverse complement strand
CTAGACCGCCACCAGCTGTTGCACCGGGTTGCCGTATCCGGAGGTGGACCCCGGAATGCTACCTACTGGCCCGCGGAGGCGAGATGGAACCGACTGCCCGTCCCCTGCTGTTCGGCCTGTTCCGGCGCACGAGCCCACCGGTCTTCGCGGCGTCCGCCGTGGTCATGGTTGGCCTCGTCGTGTTCGTGCTGCGCGATCCCGGGCGCGCCGAGGTCCTGTTCGCGCAGGTGCAGCAGTTCATCGGCATGCACTTCGGCTGGGTCTACCGCTTTACCGTCACCGCGGTGCTCGCGTTCGCCATCCTGCTGCTGGCCACCCGTCACGGGCGCATCCGGCTCGGGCGCCCGGACGAGAAGCCGGCGTTCCGGTTCGCCGCGTGGTTCGCGATGCTGTTCAGCGCGGGCATGGGCATCGGGCTGCTGTTCTGGAGTGTATCCGAGCCGCTGACGCACTTCGTCGAACCGCCGTTCGCCGACGCCGGCACGCGCGCGGCCGCGGCCGAGGCGATGCGCTACACCTTCTTTCACTGGGGCTTGCATGCCTGGAGCGTGTACGCAGTGGTCGGCCTGGCGCTGGCCTACTTCGGCTTCCGCCGCGGTCTGCCGCTGACCATCCGCTCGGCCCTGTTCCCGCTGCTCGGGCGGCGCATCTTCGGATGGCCGGGCCACGTGATCGATGTCGTCGCGGTCTGCGCCACCATGTTCGGGGTGGCGACCTCCCTCGGCCTCGGCGTGATCCAGCTCAACGCGGGTCTGGCCTATCTCACCGGAGCGCCCGTGGCGGTCGGTGTCCAGATCGCCATGATCGGCCTGATCACGGCAATGGCGACGGCCTCGGTGATCCGCGGGCTGGATCGCGGTATCCGCGTGCTCAGCCAGTTCAACCTGACGATCGCCGGTGCATTGCTGGGGGCCGTGCTGCTGCTCGGGCCAACGGTGTTCCTGCTCGATTTCTTCGGCCAGAGCCTCGGGCAGTACTTGCAGCACCTCGTCGGCATGTCGCTGTGGGCGGATGTGCTGAGCGGCGGCGACTGGCAGCGCGACTGGACGACGTTCTACTGGGCCTGGTGGATCTCCTGGTCGCCGTTCGTCGGCATGTTCGTCGCGCGGGTCTCGCGCGGGCGCACCATTCGCCAGTTCCTGCTGGGCATGGTGGGCGTCGCCTCGGGCGTGACACTGTTCTGGCTGACGGTGTTCGGCGGCACGGCCATCTGGCTCGAACTGTTCCGGGACGCGGGCATCGCGGCGGACGCCGCCGCCGACGTCAGCCGCGGACTGTTCCTCATGCTCGGCGAGTTGCCGCTCTCCACGCTGCTGGCCACGGTGGCCAGCCTGTCGCTGGTCACTTTCTTCGTGACCTCGTCGGACTCCGGCAGCTTCGTCATCGACATCATTACCGCCGGCGGCGACCCCGATCCGCCACGGGCGCAGCGCGTGTTCTGGTCGATCATGGAAGGCACGATCGCGGCGACGCTGCTTCTCGGCGGCGGCCTCGAGGCGCTGCAGACGGCGACCATTGTGGCCGGGCTCCCGTTCGCGGTCGTCCTGCTGCTGCTGTGCTTCGGCCTCTGGCGGGCCCTGCAACGCGAGGCCGAGCAGGGCGCACTGGCCGCGCCGGACAGCGGCGAACCGCAACCGAGCCAGGCGGAGGCGCGCGAGCGGGAGCGCAAGGCGGAGCAGCGACGGCCGGCCAACGAGCTCGAACCACGGCCGGCGCCGCCGCCACCACCCCCAAAAGGGGACAGTAACTGAATTTCCGGCAACTGGCAGTTGATGTACAGTCGATGGACGGCCGACAACGGAATGTCAGCGGCAGAGGAGGGCCGAGGTCATGTCAAGGATGGCCCGAGTGGTCGTACCCGAGTATCCCCATCACGTCACGCAAAGAGGCAATCGCCGCCAGCAAGTATTCCTGCAGACTGAGGACTGGAGTCGCTATCTGGAGCTCGTGCGAGATGCATGTGTTCGGGCGGAGACACGGGTGCTCGCGTACTGCCTGATGCCGAACCATGTGCACTTTGTGATGGTTCCAACGTACGAGGACGGATTGCGTGCCGCGATGGCCGACGCGCATCGCCGCTATACTCGGGCCGTGAATGCCCGACAGGGATGGCGCGGTCATCTCTGGCAAGAACGTTTCTACTCGGTGGTGATGGATGAGCCCCATCTGCACGCCGCGATCCCCTACATCGAGGGCAATCCGGTGCGTGCCGGGCTCTGTCATGCCGTAGAAGAGTGGGCGTGGTCGAGTGCCGTCGATGCCGGACTCCCGGCCGATCGCCGACTGGTGGATTGGCAACTACGTGACTACCTGCTGGCTACGGCATCGTCGCCGGGCGGGTCGCCCGACGACGACCGGGATGAACCGATTCGATTGCATACGCGCACGGGACGCCCGTTGGGTGACACGGCGTTCCTAGGCCGGATCGAGGCGGTCACTGGACGCCGCTTGCGGCCGCAAAGACGGGGCCGCAAGCCGAGACTCGGCGGGTGATGTGCGCGGAGCGAGGGCGCAAGGGAATTCGGTTACTGTCCCCGAATTGGGTTCGCGTGCCCCGGGTCGTTGCGGGTTCGAGGGGGAAGGGTGGGCTCGCCCCGGGCAGGGCTCGGGGCGCGCCGCGCCGAGGCGTCCTGCGCGGGAGACGGTGCCTGCGGAGGATGGGGTCCCGTCGACCCGGAATCCGGCTTAGAGAACCGCGTCCGGGCGTGCCCTACTCGCCTGCCTCCGCATCGGATTTCGCCGAGCCCTGGTGACCGAGGGCAGTGGCTTGGTCCAGCCGCGGATGATCTTCCAGGAACGCGCGCTGCGGATCGGGCAGGGCATCCAGCGCCTGGATCGTGCCCGCGAGGACGTGCACCGCGGCCAGGACGTCGCGAGTATTGCCGGTCTCGGAGATGGTGTGCATGTTGCGGATCGGGAAGCCGATCGAGGTGGCGGCGCAGTCGACGCTGGCCAGCACGCCCGCCATGCCGTCGTTGCCGGTATCGGCGCCCGCGACGTCGCGCTGCATGGGGATGGCCTGCTCGCCGGCCGTGGTCTCGATCACGCGGTTGAGCTGCTCGCTGGCGATCGCGCCGACTGTCATCGTGAAGCCCTTGCCCATCTCCAGCGGCGGCATGCGGCGGTCGCCGACCCCGGGGGCGGCGACATAATCGTGGTTGACGTCAACGCCGATCAGCACGTCGGGGTCGAGCTCGCCGGCGAGCACGCGGCTGCCCATGCGACCGATCTCCTCGTAGCTCGCGAAGGCGAACAGCACCCGCACGTTGTCCGTGCCGCCGCGCTCGGCGACGAGGCGCGCCACCTCGGCGGTCGTGAAGCAGCCGAGGCCGTTGTCGAGGTACGCGCCGTAGAACGTGTCCGGGCTGAAGCCGCGCCGGATCGGGCGGTCGAGGATGATGCTGTCGCCCGGGCGCACGCCCAGGTTGTGGATCTGTTGCTTCTTGTTCTCGCCGTGGATCTGCAGCTCCAGGTAGAGCTGTTCCTTCTTCACGCCCTTGTCGCCCGTGCGCACGGCACTGTCGGCGAAGTGGATCGCGCCGAGCGCCTCGACCGTGCCGCCCTCGATCATGCGATAACTCCCCGGGTGCTGCGGATCCTCGCTGAAGAGCTTGACCTCGTGGCCGATCAGCGTGGTCGGCAGGAAGGAGTCGCTGTTGATCCAGATCTTGCCGTCGTCGCCGATCGAGCGCACCTGCATCCGGATCTTGTCGGCGTGGCCGATGAGCATGACCTTGAGCAGGTCGTCGCGACCGGGGTGGGTATCCATCACGATACCGGCGTGGCCACGGAACTGGTGCAGCTGCCACGCGGGCCCCGCGATCTCTTGCAGCCGCGGCTTGAGGACGCCGTAGGTCATCGCTCCCTCGATGCCGATGGGGCTGGGTGCCGCCAGGATGTCGCGCATGAGGCGGAACTGTGCGTCGGGCATGGGCTGCTGCCAGGGCTGATTCGCTTCGCTCATGAGGTGGCCTGTTTCCGTTGCAAGTGAGGCGGGCGCGCAGTTTGCCACGATCCGCAGCCGCTTGGCACGGGGCGATGACACGCGTTCACCACTGCCAGTGAAGGCGTGCACCACGTCCGTTATGCTGAACGCGGACCGGCCGGGTCCGATCATGCCTTGGAGATGAGTGGCTTGCGTGCGACGAACCCGTCCCGAAATGCGTGCACCTGCATCGCGGCCGTGTCGATCCTCATCACCACGACGTCGGGCGCCGCCGCGGAGGGCGGGGATGGCGGCTGGCGTGACCCTTGCCGAGCGGTCGACGCGGCTCGCTCGGCGGCCATCCACGAGTTGTACGAGCGGCGCGAGCGCGAGCCGGTGTGGCTCGCCGCGCAGGGCAGGACAGCGGCCGGGCGGGCGCTGGTCCAGCTGCTCGATACGGCCGGTCCGGGCGTGATGACCGACTGTCTCGAGCGGGCGCTGGCCGGCTCGGACGGTGCCTACTCGCGTGGCGAGCTCGACGTCATGCTCACGGACGCCTATCTGGTCCTCAGCGAGCGCCGCACGGGCGACGGCGCCGACGTGCAGGACCACCTGGCGGCGCTCGAGACGGGGGCCCGCGAGCGCCGCCAGCATCGGCTCGATGCCCTCGCGCGCGCCTCGGCAGCACCCGGTCGGGGTCCGGACCCGGCCGACGAGGCCGCGCGCATGGCCGCCGCGGTCCACCGCTATCGCCGGATTGCCGAGCGCGGCGGCTGGCCGCGCGTGGCTCCGGGCCCCGCGCTCGAGTCCGGCAGCACGGACCCCCGGGTACACGCCCTGCGCGAGCGACTGGCGGCCACCGGCGATCTTCCCAGCGCCGTCCGCGAGCGGGATGATCCAGGGTACGACGGCGCTCTGGTCCGCGCGGTCCGGCGCTTCCAGGCCCGCCACGGCCTCGAGCCCGACGGCGTGGTGGGGCCGGCGACCCGTGAAGCGCTCAATGTCCCCGCTCGCCGGCGGCTGGCGCGGATGGAGATCAATCTCCGCCGCATCCGGCAACGCGTGATCGACCCCGAGGACACGCTCCTGCGGGTCAATATCCCCGCGTTCCGGGTGACGCTCCACGAGGCGGGGCGCGTCACGTTCAGCACGCGCGCCATCGTCGGGCGCCCCGAGCACCCGACGCCGCAGTTGCGGACCCGCGTCACGGCCATCACGCTCAACCCGCCCTGGAACGTGCCCCGCACGATCGTGCGCGAGGACCTGGCCCGCCGGTTTGCCCGCGACCCGGGGTATGCCGAGCGCCGGGGTTTTTACGCGGTCAACAGCGACCGCGCACTCTCGGCATTCGACTGGAGCGAGGCGCCGATGGTCGCAGTGCGCCAGGCGCCTGGGCCGGCCAACGCCCTCGGCCGCATCAAGTTCGAGATGCCGAACGCGCGCGCAATCTACCTGCACGATACGCCCGAACCGCAGCTCTTCGAGCGGCGGCGGCGCGCGTTCAGCGCCGGGTGCGTGCGCGTCGAGCAACCGCTGCAGCTGGCGGCGCGGGTGACCGGGCTGGACCGCGAGCGCCTCGAGCGCATGGTCGGCAGCGGCGACACCCGCACCGTGCGCCTCGGCTGGCGGGTACCGGTGCAGCTGGTCTATTTCACGGCATGGGTGAATCCCCTCGGGCGCGTCCAGTTCCGCCCGGACATCTACGGGCGCGACGATCACGGGTAGGGGATGCGCTTGCCGGCCAGTGCCGGATCGCAGGGCGGCGCCCCGGTCGGCTCGCGGGCGGGCTCGCCACCCTCGCTCACCGCAGCGCTTGAACCGGCAGCGGCGATCACCTACTTTCGCGCTCGAGGGAGGAAGGGTGATGCATACCGGGCGCGATACACCACCTGCCGCCTCCTGCCGCGCGGCAACGCGTTCGGATGCCTTGATCGAGGGCGACGATGATGACCGTACCCGAGCCGCTGTGCGTCGACCGCCTGTACCGGTCGTGCGATCCGGACGAGCTCGATTTCGACACGACCGACCAGGCCGACGCCCTGAAGGACGTCTTCGGCCAGGATCGGGCCGTGGAGGCGCTGCGCTTCGGCGCCGGCATGCGCAGCCACGGCCACAACCTGTTCGTGCTCGGCCCGAACGGCATCGGCAAGCACACGGTCACCCGGCACTTCCTCGAAGGCCGCGCGCGCGGCGAGGCCGTACCCCCCGATCGCTGTTACCTCTACAACTTCGACGACCCGAACGCCCCGCGGCTGCTGACCCTGGCGCCGGGCGAGGGCCGGCGCTTTGCGACGGATCTCGAGCAGCTGTGTGACGAGCTGCGCTCGGCGATCCCCGCGATCTTCGAGAGCGAGGAGTACCAGAGCCGACTGCAGGAACTGCAGCGCAGCTTCGGTCGCCGCCAGGAGCAGGCGATCCGCGAGATCCGGGAGGAGGCCGAGCAGCACGACATCGCGCTGATCATGACCCAGTCCGGGTTCACCTTCGCCCCGCGCAAGGACGGCGAGACCCTGGACCAGGACGAGTTCCAGAAGCTGCCGAAGGAGGAGCGCGAGGGCATCGAGCGAACGGTCGAGGAACTCCAGGGAAAACTGCAGAAGGCGCTGCAGCAGTTCCCCAAGTGGCGCAAGGAGAGCCAGGAGGAGGTGCGCAAGCTCAACGAGGAGATGGCCCAGGTCGCGGTCGGCCAGTCGATCGACGACCTGCGCGAGCGCTACGGCGACAACGACATGGCGGTGGCGCACCTCGACGGCGTGCGCCGCGATGTCGTCGACAACGTCGATGCGCTGCGCCAGGCCAGCAGCCAGGAGGGGCAGGCGGAGCCCATCCTGCAGCGCTACCGGGTCAACGTCATCGTCGATCACGGCGACGCGCCGGGGGCACCGGTCGTGTACGAGGACCTGCCCTCGTACCACCACCTCGTCGGGCGCATCGAGCACCGGGTGATGCAGGGTGCCCTGCTGACCGATTTCTCCCTGATCAAGGCGGGCGCGCTCCAACGCGCCAACGGCGGCTACCTCATGCTCGACGCGCTCAAGCTGCTCGCCCAGCCGTTCGCCTGGGAGGCGCTCAAGCGCGCCCTCTATGCGCGCGAGCTCAAGCTCGAGTCGCTCGAGCAGATGTACTCCATGATGAGCACCGTGTCGCTGACCCCGGAGCCCGTGCCCCTCGACCTCAAGGTCGTCCTGCTCGGCGATCGCATGCTCTATTACCTGTTGTCGGTGCTCGATCCCGACTTCGCGGAGCTGTTCAAGGTCGAGGCCGACTTCGAGGACGATGTCGCGCGCGACGTGCAGAGCCAGCGCCTCTACGGGCAGCTAGTGGCCACGCTGGCGCGGCGCGACGGTCTGCGCGCGCTGGACCGCGGCGGGGTGGCACGCGTCATCGAGCACGCCTCGCGCCTGGCCGACGACAGCGAGCGCATGACCATGCACGCGCGCTCGCTCGCCGACCTTCTGCGCGAGGCCGATCACTTCGCCGGCGAGGGCGGGGCCGACACGGTCACGGCCGAGCACGTGCAGGTCGCGATCGATGCCCAGGAGCGCCGCGCATCGCGCGTGCGCGAGCGCCTGGAACGCGCGATCCAGCGCGACACGATCCACATCGAGACGGAGGGCGCGGCGACCGGCCAGGTCAACGGTCTCGCGGTCATGCAGCTTGGCGGCTATGCCTTCGGCAAGGGCAGCCGGATCACGGCCACCGTGCGCCTTGGCCAGGGGCAGCTCCTCGACATCGAGCGCGAGGCGAAGCTCGGCGGCAACATCCACTCGAAGGCCATGATGATCATCGGCAACTACGTCGGCGCCCGCTACGCCGCGGAGCGGCCGCTGTCGCTGCACGCGAGCCTGGCCTTCGAGCAGAACTACGGCGGTGTCGAGGGCGACAGCGCCTCCGTCGCCGAGGTCTGCGCGCTGCTGTCGGCGCTGGCCGATGTGCCGCTGACGCAGGGATGGGCCGTCACCGGTTCGATTGATCAGCACGGACGCGTGCAGGCGGTCGGCGGGGTCAACGAGAAGATCGAGGGCTTCTTCGAGACCTGCGAGCGGCGCGGCCTGACCGGCGGCCAGGGCATACTGCTGCCGCGCGCCAACGTGCCCCATCTGATGCTGCGGCGTTCGGTGCGCGAGGCGGTCGCGGCCGAGCGCTTCCGCATCATACCGCTCGACCATGTCGACCAGGCGCTCGAGGTGCTGACCGGTATGCCGGCCGGGGAGCGCGGGGATGATGGTGGGTTCCCGGAGGGCACGTTCAACCGCCGCGTGGACGAGCGGGTCGACGCGTTCGCGGAACTGCGCCGGCGGCTCGGCCGCGATGGCGGTGACGATGCGGGCGGTGCGCCCGGGACGAACGACGATGGCGAACGGGTGGACTGACCGCGAGCGCATCCTCGTGCTGCTCGACGACGACCGCGGCGAAGGGCCGCTCGAGGCCGGCGCCGAGCTGGCCGCGCGTCGCCGCGCCCGGCTGGTCGGGCTGTTCGTCGAGGACAGGGACCTGCTGCGCTCATCGGGCCTGCCGTTCGCACGCGAGATCGGCCTCGCCTCGGGCATGCCGCGACCGATCTCGGCGGGCGCCGTCGAACGCCGCTTTGCCGACGGCGCCCGGCGACTGCGTGCGCGCCTGGAGGAACTGGCGCGCGAGCACGATTTCGAGGGCGTGTTCGAGGTCGGCCGCGGCAACCGGGCGCAGGTGGTGCTGCACCGGATCCGTCCCGAGGACCTGCTCGTGATCGGTCGCGCGGACTGGCCGCGGCGACCGACCGGGGCCGAGGGCATGCTTGAGCACGCCGGCTGCGCCGTCCTGGTCATCGGCCGGGCCGCCCCGGTGCCCACGTCCACGGGCCAGCCGATGGTGTACATCGACGGTTCCGCGGCCGCTGAGCGGGCCCTGGCGCGAGCGCTCGCGTTCGCACGCAGCGATGACCGCGCCTCGCTCACCCTCCTGTTCGGCCCGGGTGTCGGCGCCAGCGGGACCCGCGAGCGGGCCGCCCGCATGCTCGTCGATCACGGAGTCGACGCCCGATGCGTGGAGCTCGCCCGTATCGAGCCGCTGGAGCTGCTGCGCACCGTGCGCCGCGAGCGCCCGCGCCTGCTGTTCGTCGCCCGTGACAGCGGGCTGCTGATCGACCCGGCCGGACGCGAACTCTTCGAGCTCGACGAGATCCCTCTGGTCCTGGTGCCTTGAGCGCGGCCGGGCGGGTCACTCGCGCTCGATCCACGCGCCCGACTCACCCAGCGCCGTCGGTTGCTGCAGGTAGCGCTCGTCGCAGGTCCGCGTCGCGGTCGGCAGCGTCGCCTCACCCGCCAAGGTCGGCGCTGTGCCACCCTCGTGCAGCGCCCGCTCCGCACGGATGCGGGCCCGCCAGCTCGCGTCTGCCGGCTCGCATTGCAGCCATGCACCCGCGGCCAGTCGCCGGCGTCGATCCTGGGTGGCGCCACGCCGGTCTCCGCATGCGGAGCCGGCATACTGACCGGCGCGCGCCGACCGCGCATCACGATCGAGCAGCGACCGGGGTGAAACGCGCCGTCCGCGCTGGCCCCGCCACCCGGTCCAACCGATCATCTGGGCCTTCGTCCTTCGTCTTTCGTCCTACGCCCAACGCCCAACGCCCAACGCCCAACGCCCAACGCCCTCAGGCGGCCGCCTGCCGTCGCCCGGGCGCCCGTCGCTGGCCTCCGGCCAGGGATATCCGGAATTCCTGCTTCATCCACGTTGATTTTCAAAGTGATTCGTGCATTTTCGCTGCCTTATCCGGGGTGCGTGGCGACCTCGGGCGCTTGACCCGGTGCCCCGCACTCGCCGGGCCTGAGCACCATGAAGCGCCGAGCGGCCGGGGCCGAGCTGGTCGAGACCCCAACCTTCAGCGCCAACCGCATTTCGCAGGCCGACTACGCACTCGAGGACACGGCCGCCGCGACCAACCTCGAGGGCGCACGCCTCGCGCGCCGCGCGGCCGACGCGGCGGCCGGGGACACGGGCCGGCCCCGCTGGGGGGTCGGTGTGCACGGGCCCACCCACCGCACGGCCTCGATCTCGCGCGACGTCACCGACCCCGCGAAGCGCAACGTGCGTTTCCCCAAGCTCGTGTCGGTCGATCGCGAGGCGGCCGAGGCCCTCATCCACGGGGCGTCGATTTGCTGATGGTCGAGACCATCTTCGACACGCTGAATGCCAAGGCCGCGCTGTTCGCGCTCGACGAGCTGTTCGAGGCGCGCGGCGCGTGTTGGCCGATCGTGATCTCGGCGACGATCACGGATGCCAGCGGGCGCACGCTGTCGGGGCAGACGGTCGAGGCGTTCTGGAACAGCGTGCGCCGCGCGCGGCCCTTCAGCGTGGGCCGCCACTGCGCGCTCGGCGCCGAGCACCTGCGCCGCTACGTCGAGCAGCTCGGGCGCGTCGCCGACGTCCGCGTCGACGCCCACCCGAACGCTGCCTGCCGAACGAGCTGGGCGAATACGAGCAGAGCCCGGAGCGCACCGCCGAGCTGATCGCCGAGTGGGCACGTGCGGGCCGGGGGTCAACATCATCGGCGGTTGCTGCGGCACGACCCCGGAGCACATCGCCGCGATCGCGGACGCGGTCACCGGCGCCGGCCCGCGCACCCCGGCCGAGCCGCCGCCGCGCCTGCGCCTGTCCGGCCCGGAGCCGTTCACGGTCGGCCCCGAGTCGAGCTTCGTGAACATCGGCGAGCGCACCAACGTCACCGGCTCGGCCCGCTGCCGCGGCCTGATCGAGGCGGGCGACTTCGAGACCGCGCTCGAGGTCGCGCGCCACCAGGTCGAGGGCGGTGCCCGGGTGATCGACGTCAACATGGACGACGCCCTGCTCGACGGTGTCGAGTGCATGCAGCATTTCCTGGACCTGGTCGCGACCGAGCCCGCCTTCGCCCGCCGCCTCGACATCCGGCTGGCCAACGGGCCGCAAGCGCTGCAACGGCGCGCGCGCCGTCGACGCCCGGCGCGTCATCGCCGGTCTCCCCCAGGCGCTGACGACGGTCGTCCAGTTCGCCGGCGGTTGCGGCCACGCCCAGTACGAGCTCGAGCGCCTCGCGCTGGTCCTCGCCCGGTCCGGGCTGGACACCGATCCCGCGTCGCTGCAGGCGATCACCGAGGCCGTGCTCGCCACCCTGCGCGCAAGCGACCCGAGCTGGAGCCCGGCGCTGGAGCGGCGCTGGCGCGGCGTGCTCGCGATCGCCATGCGTGGCCTGCGGCGCGCCGCGCCCGCCGCCTGATTCCGCGCGCCGCGGGGAGCGCTCGGCAAGGCGTCAATCGACGGGCCTGCGGAACTTGAGCGTCATGCGGTCCGACTCGCCGATCGCCTTGTACTTGCGGCGGTTCTCGTCGCCCAGGCGCAGGCTCGGCGGCAATGTCCAGACGCCCTCGGGGTGGTCGTGGTCGTCGGCGGGGTTGTCGTTGACCGGGCTCGAGGCGACGAACTCGAGACCGGCCTCCGCCGCCAGCTTCTTGACGTGGGCCTCGGTCACGTAACCCGATGCCTTCATTGTCGCGAGATCGGTCCCGGGGTCGGCGCGATGCTCCACCACCCCGAGGATACCGCCGGGTTTCAGCATTGCGTGGAAGCCGTCGAACATCTTGCGGGCGTAGCCGCCGGCGACCCAGTTGTGCACGTTGCGGAAGGTGAGCACCCGGTCGGCGCTGCCGGGCGGCGCCGGCGTGAAGTGATCGGGCGGGCCGATCGGCGCCAGCCTGGCCTCGTCGTAGATCCCGGGCCGTTGCGCGAGCTTCGCCTCGAAGTTGCGCTGGAAGCGCTTGCGGAAGTCGGGGACATCCGGTCCCTCGACGACGAAGCCGGCCGCGTGGAATGTGCCCGAGCCGCGCAGGTAGGGCGCCAGGATGCCGGTGTACCAGCCGCCGCCGCCCGGCCAGATCTCGACGACGGTCATGTCCGGCTCGACCCCGAACCAGGACAGGGTCTGGACGGGGTGGCGATACTCGTTGCGGGCACGCTGCTCGGCGCTTCGATGCGCGCCGACGGTGTGCTGCTCGAGCGCCGCGTAATCGACCCCGGCAGCCGTCGCCGAGCCAGCGAACAACAGTGCGGCCACCAGGGCGAGTTTCCGATGCATCGTGGTTGCCCGTGCGGATCCCGTGTGCATGCGCTCCATGGTAGGGCATTCTGCGCAGCGGGTGCAGGATGCGCCGCACCGGCCCGCTCCGGGCGCCTGCCGGGAATCCGTACCCGGCGCACCGCGGCGGTGATCCTCGAGCACGGGGGCACGCGCCTGCGCCATGAGCCGGTCGGACGAGCCATCTAGTGCCCTTTAACGAAAGTTCGCCGTCTTTTCGCCGGCCCTCGCGGCGCCTGG
>CAZVFN010000084.1:0-12316 GCA_964626335.1 uncultured Ectothiorhodospiraceae bacterium | reverse complement strand
TACATGCAGCCGGCCTCCGAGGGTACGGGCATCATCGCCGGCGGCGCCATGCGCTCGGTGTTCGAGGTGGCGGGGGTGCACGACGTGCTGGCGAAGATCCAGGGCACCCACAACCATCTCAACGTCGTGCAGGCCACGATCAACGGGCTGTCGCAGATGCAGTCGCCGGACCGTGTGGCGGCGAAGCGCGGCAAGAGCGTCGAGGAACTGACGGGATAAGTCGATGGCAAAGCAGAGCACCCCTTCCGGCAAGCTGCGCGTGACCCAGGTCCGCAGCGCGATCGGCCGGCTCGAGCGGCACAAGGCATGCCTGACCGGGCTCGGCATCCGGCGCATCCACAAGCCCGTCGAGGTCGCCGACACGCCCGAGAACCGGGGCATGATCAACAAGGTCGCGTACATGCTCGCGGTCGAGGAGGCCTGACATGCGTCTCAACGAACTCAGCCCGGCCGCGGGCGCGAAGAAGGACGCCGAGCGCGTCGGCCGCGGCGTCGGCTCCGGCGTCGGCAAGACCGGCGGCCGCGGTCACAATGGCCAGAAGGCCCGCTCCGGGGGCTTCCACAAGGTGGGTTTCGAGGGCGGCCAGATGCCGCTGCAGCGGCGCCTGCCGAAGTTCGGCTTCCGCTCGCGGCTGTCGCGCGAGACGGCGAAGGTGCGCCTGCACGAGCTGGCGAAGGTCGACGGCGACGTGGTCGACCTGGCCAGCCTGAAGGCGGCCGGCGTGATCCCGTCGATCGCCAGGCGGGCGCGGGTGTTCGCCTCGGGCGAGCTGTCGAAGGCGGTGACCGTGCGCGGCGTGCGCGTCACCGAGGGTGCACGCGCGGCGATCGAATCCGCCGGCGGCCGCGTCGAGTAGGCCCGGCATGGCGCGCACCGCCGCCGCAGCCGGGTCCGGGGGCATCGGCGCCCTGGGCAAGTCCGCCGAGCTTCGCTCGCGACTGCTGTTCGTGCTGCTCGCGCTGATCATCTTCCGCGTGGGCGCGCACATCACGATCCCGGGGATCGACCCGGTGGTCATGGGGCGGCTGTTCGAGCAGCAGCAGGGCAGCATCCTGGACATGTTCAACATGTTCTCGGGCGGCGCCCTCAAGCGCATGTCGCTGTTCGCGCTGGGCGTGATGCCCTACATCACGGCGTCGATCATCATGCAGCTGATGTCGCACGTGGTGCCGAGCCTCGAGGCGATCCGCAAGGAAGGCGAGTCGGGGCGGCGCAAGATCACGAAGTACACGCGCTACCTCACGCTGGGGCTGTGCATCTTCCAGTCGATCGGCATCGGCATCGCGCTCCAGGGACAGCAAGTCGGCGGCGAGGCACTGGTGTTCACGCCCGGCCCCGCGTTCGTGTTCACCACGGTGGTCACGCTCAGCACCGGCACGATGTTCCTGATGTGGCTCGGCGAGCAGGTCACCGAGCGCGGCGTCGGCAACGGGATCTCGATCCTGATCTTCGCCGGCATCGTCTCCGGGCTGCCCTCGGCGCTCGGCGGCACGATGGAGCTGGTGCGAACGGGCGAGCTCGCGAGCCCGGTGGTGCTGTTCATCGGCCTGCTCGCGGTCGCCGTGACTGCGTTCGTCGTGTTCGTCGAGCGGGGCCAGCGCCGGATCACGGTGAACTACGCGCGGCGCCAGCAGGGCAAGAAGATGTACGCCGCGCAGCAGAGCCATCTGCCGCTGAAACTGAACATGGCGGGCGTGATCCCGGCGATCTTCGCGTCGTCGATCATCCTGTTCCCGACGACCATCGCCAACATGGCTGGCCAGGCGGGCAACCAGGCCGGATGGCTTCAGGAGATCGTCGCGACGATGCAGCCGGGCCAGCCGCTGTACGTGATGGCCTATGCGGCGGCGATCATGTTCTTCTGCTTCTTCTACACATCGCTCGTGTTCGACTCGCGCGACACGGCGGAGAACTTGAAGAAGTCCGGCGCCTTCATCCCGGGCATCCGCCCCGGCGAGCAGACGGCGCGCTACATCGACGGCGTCATGACGCGCCTGACGCTGGTCGGCGCGCTCTACATCACGGCCGTCTGCCTGCTGCCGGAGTTCCTGATCATCTGGCTGAACGTGCCGTTCTACTTCGGCGGCACGTCGCTGCTGATCATCGTGATCGTGGTGATGGACTTCATGTCGCAGGTGCAGTCGCACATGATGAGTCACCAGTACGATAGCCTCATGAAGAAGGCGAATCTGAAAGGATATAGTCGCCGGGGCGGTGGATAGAAACGACTCAGGCGAAAGGAGTCCGGGGGCAGGAGCCGATACGCCGGGCTCCGGCTCCCGTCCTGCCGCCTGACGCCCGCAGCCTGCCGCCTCAGGCATGTGGACCGAAACGCGGTTCGGGACGTGCGCGGCCCGGTCGGGGCCGCCCAGGGTGGAGAAGAGAGATGAAGGTCAGTGCATCGGTCAAGAAGGTGTGCCGGCATTGCAAGATGATCAAGCGCAACGGCTCGGTGCGCGTGATCTGTCGCGAGCCGCGGCACAAGCAGCGCCAGGGGTGACCCCGGGCGCCGGCGCTTGCGTGGGTTGCGGTCTCGCCGCTATACTGCGCGGCTTCCCTAGGGTTTGAGGAGACAGGGCGAATGGCTCGCATCGCAGGCATCAACATCCCGGTGAACAAGCACGCCTGGGTGGCACTGACCTCGATCTACGGGGTCGGGCCGACGATGTCCCGGCAGATCTGCGACGCGGCGGGTGTCCCCGCGGGCACGCGCGTTCGCGATCTTTCCGAGGGCGAGATCGACGCCCTGCGCAACGAGGTCGGGCGCCACAGGGTCGAGGGCGACCTGCGCCGCGAGGTCTCGATGAACATCAAGCGCCTGATGGATCTCGGCTGCTACCGCGGGCTGCGGCACCGCCGCGGGCTGCCGCTGCGCGGCCAGCAGACCCAGACCAACGCCCGGACGCGCAAGGGGCCGCGGCGCCCCATCAAGCGCTGATCGCGCAACCACCGAACAGCGGGAAATCGAGGCAATGGCAAAGTCCAAGACCCAGGGCGCGCCGCGGAAGAAGGTCCGCCGCACCGTATCCGACGGCATCGCGCACGTGCATGCGTCGTTCAACAACACGATCGTCACGATCACCGACCGCCAGGGCAACGCCCTGAGTTGGGCGACGTCGGGCGGTTCCGGGTTCCGCGGCTCGCGCAAGAGCACGCCGTTCGCCGCCCAGGTCGCGGCCGAGCGGGCGGGCACCGCCGCCAAGGACTACGGTCTGCAGAACCTCGAGGTGCGCGTGAAGGGCCCCGGGCCCGGGCGTGACTCGGCCGTGCGCTCGCTCAACAACGCGGGTTTCAACATCAACAGCATCACCGACGTGACGCCGATTCCCCACAACGGGTGTCGGCCGCCGAAGCGTCGGCGGGTCTAAGCCGGGAGGCGATCGTGGCCAAGTATACCGGTCCGAAATGCAAGCTGAGTCGCCGCGAGGGAACGGATCTGTTCCTCAAGTCCGGCGTCCGCAGCCTGGAATCGAAGTGCAAGCTGGACCGTCCGCCGGGCCCCGCGACGGGGCGTCGCGGCCGGGCGTCCGATTACGCCCTGCAGCTGCGCGAGAAGCAGAAGCTCCGGCGCATGTACGGCGTGATGGAGAAGCAGTTCAGCAAGTATTACAAGAATGCGTCGCAGCGCAAGGGCTCCACTGGCGAGAACCTGTTGCAGATCCTCGAGCGCCGCCTCGATAACGTGGCCTGGCGCATGGGCTTCGGCAGCACGCGGGCCGAGGCGCGCCAGCTGGTGAATCACAAGGCGATCACCGTCAATGGCGTGGTCGTGAACTGCCCCTCCTACCAGGTGGCCGCCCACGATGTGGTGGCCGTGCGGGAGAAGGCGAAGAAGCAGAACCGCCTTTCGGAATCGGTGGACCTCGCGCAGCAGCGCGGCATCCCCGAGTGGATCGAGGTGGACACCAACAAGCTCGAGGGCGTCTTCAAGTCGGTCCCGGTGCGCAGCGATCTGCCCGCCGAGATCAACGAATCGCTCGTCGTCGAGCTCTACTCGAAGTAACGGAGGGCGTCCAGCCGATGTCCGGTAACGTCAATGAATTCCTGAAGCCGCGCATCGTCGATATCTCGACGATCAGCGAGTATCACGCCAGGGTCTCGCTCGAGCCGCTCGAGCGGGGTTTCGGCCACACGCTCGGCAACGCCCTGCGGCGGATCCTGCTCTCGTCGATGCCCGGCGCCGCGATCACCGACGTGCAGATCGAGGGTGTCGTCCACGAGTACACCAGCATCGAGGGTGTGCACGAGGACGTCATGGACATCCTGCTCAATCTCAAGGGCGTCGCGATCAAGATGCACTCGCGCGACGAGGCGAGCCTGTCGCTGTCGAAGAAGGGCGAGGGTGTGGTGCGCGCCGGTGACATCCAGGCGGACCACGATGTCGAGATCGCGAATCCCGACCACGTGATCGCGCACCTGACCAGCCGTGGCTCGATCGACGCCACGCTGCATGCATGCAAGGGGCGCGGCTACGAGCCGTCGACCGCGCGCGAGCAGGAAGAGGGCGAGAACCGCATCGTCGGCGGGCTGCAGCTGGACGCCACCTACAGCCCGATCCGGCGCGTCTCGTACAGCGTCGAGAGCGCCCGCGTGGAGCAGCGCACCGACCTCGACAAGCTCGTGTTCGACATCGAGACGAATGGCACGATCGACCCCGAGGAGGCGATCCGCCGCGCGGCCTCGATCCTGCAGGAGCAGCTGTCGGTATTCGTCGAGCTCAAGGGCGACGAGCAGGCCCGCAGCGACGAGTCGAGCTCGCAGATCGACCCGATCCTGATGCGCCCGGTCGACGACCTGGAGCTGACGGTGCGCTCGGCGAACTGCCTCAAGGCCGAGAACATCTACTATATCGGCGATCTGATCCAGCGCACCGAGGTCGAGCTGCTCAAGACGCCGAACCTCGGCAAGAAGTCGCTGACCGAGATCAAGGACGTGCTCGCCTCGCAGGGCCTGTCGCTCGGCATGCGCCTCGAGGGCTGGCCGCCGGCGGAGCTGCAGCGTCAGGACAAGGCCACGTCGGCCTGACCACCGCCGGCAGAGCAGTACGCAGGCTGGGTTGCGCAAGGCGAAACCCGGCGTTTCGGGTCGGAAGTCGTGACAAGCCGGGATCGGCCTTCGCTCCATCCCGGCCCACGAAGCCGACGCCCAGTCGGAAACGGGATCTGCAGTCATGCGCCATCGCAAGAGCGGCAAGCAACTCGCGCGAAACAGCAGCCATCGACAGGCGATGTTCCGCAACATGTCGGCGTCGCTGTTCCAGCACGAGCTGATCAAGACGACCCTGCCGAAGGCGAAAGAGCTGCGCCGCCACGCCGAGCCGCTGATCACGCTCGCCAAGGAGGACAGCGTCGCCAACCGGCGGGTCGCCTTCAATCGCCTGCGCAGCAAGGACGGTGTCCGCAAGCTCTTCGAGGAGCTCGGCCCGCGCTACAGCGAGCGCCCCGGCGGCTACCTGCGTATCCTCAAGTGCGGCTATCGCGAGGGCGACAGCGCACCGATGGCGTACGTCGAGCTGGTCGACCGCCCCGACGCCCCGTAACGCGCGCGGCGGCCGGTCCGCGAAAAAGGGCGCCCCCGGGTCGCCCTTTTTTGGGGGCCGCTCGCCCGCCTCGACGCCGCAGTGCGGAGGCAGGTGCAGCCGGAATCGGGGAGAGGGGTGTGCAGCGAGTCCCGGGGTCTTGCGGACGCCACTCGCCGCGGGCGGCCTCGATCCGGGTCGCCGCAGGCGCGGCACGGTCCCCGTCCATCTCCAGTCCGATTGGCGGCCAGACCCCCGCCCAGTGGAATCCCGGCCCCGCCGCGCTGATCGCCCCGCAGCCGCGGGCCTGCCCGCGATCACGAGGCGGCCATCGCCCCGGCGTTCGCCGTGTCCGGGAGGGAGTGCCCGCCGACCCGCCTGGTCGTCGCCCGCCCGAATCCCGACCCGGACGCCCCGCACGGCCTGTGGGCGCGGGCTTGCTCGCGAATAATGCCCCGCCCTGATCGCGCCCCGCGACCACTCTTGCGGCGGCGGCCTTCGCCCCCGGCGATCCCGCGCTCGCCCCTGATCCCCGATCGGCAATCGGCTGCCGGGTCCCTGCCACCCGCCGCCCGTCACCCGCCACGCGCTCAGGCCGCCACGAATCGGCACCCCGCGGCCGCCCGATCGGCAATGGCCAGCGCCGCGGTCAGCCCGGGGCTCTCGATCCCGAGGCAGTGCAGTACCCGCCAATCGCCGTACCGGGCATCGCGGTCCACCGCGAACACGAAATCGCGGACGAGCTCGCCGTCGAGGCGCAGCTTCGGACGCACCCCCGCGTAGTCCGGCCGCACCGTGCGCTCGCGCACCGCCGGCCAATAGCGCGCCGCCGCGGCGCGCGCGCGTTCCGGATAGCCCGGATCGACGTCCAGGTCGTCCGGCCCGTCGGTCCAGGCCACGTCCGGGCCGAGCCGGACGCGGCCGGCCAGGTCCAGGGTGACGTGCACGCCGAGCCCGTGCGCCTGCGGCACGGGGTAGATCAGTTCGGCGGCCGGGGCCTCGCCGGAGACGGCCGCGTAATCGCCGCGCGCGTGGGCGGCCGCGAACGCCCGGCGCGGGCCGAAGCCCGCGCAGGCATGGTAGAGCGCCACCGCGCCGTGGCCGGCGCAGTTCACCAGCCGGCGGGCGGTCACGGCGTCACGCCCGCCGTCGCCCGTGTCGGTGAGTGTCACGCGCGCTCCATCGGTGCTCGGCTCGACGCATTCGACCCGCTGGCCGAACGCCGTCGCGCAGCCCGCCGCCTCGGCGTCGGCGAGCAGGCTCAGGGCGAAGTCGTGGCTGTCGAGGATGCCGGTCACCGGGACCCGGAGCGCACCGGCGCCGACGATGCCGGGGGCATGCCGGGCGAGCGCCGCCCCCGACAGGCGCTCCAGCCCGGGCACGGCGTTCGCGCGCGCGGTGCGCTCGATGGCCGCCAGGCGCTCGAGCTCGCCGTCGTCGACGGCGACCACCAGCTTGCCGCACTGGCAGTGGGGCAGGCCGCGCGCACGCAGGTAGGCATAGGTGCGCGCGCGCCCCGCCGTGCACAGCTTCGCCTTGTTCGACCCCGGCGTGTAGTACAGGCCGGCGTGGATCACCTCGCTGTTGCGCGCCGAGGTGTGCTGCACGGGCCGAGGCCCGGCCTCGACGAGTACGACGGCGTCCCCCGCCAGCGCCAGGGCACGCGCGATCGCGATGCCGACGATGCCGCCGCCGACGACCAGTGAATCGCAGTCGGCGCTCACGGCGAACTCCCGGGGCGCGCATGCGGGGCGGTCTCGCGGCGCTGGTACAATGCGAATCCGACGGCGAATCCCGGTCCCCGCTGCCCGTGCTCCAGCTGCTCCTGCCGTACGAGTTCTACCCGGAGGTGGTCGCCTTCTGCGCGCTGGCCGCGCTCGTCTACGCCCTCGGCCTGCGCGGGCAGCGGCGCAGCGGTGAGCGCGTGAACGTGGCCGCGGCCGTGGCGTGGTTCGCCGGCGTGGCGTTGACGTACGCGGTGATGCATACCCATCTCGATTACCTGTCGCAGTACATGTTCTGGGTCCATCGCGGCCAGCACCTGGTGCTGCACCACCTGGCCCCTTTCCTCATGGTGCTCGCGCTGCCGCACCGGGTGCTGCCGCACGCCTTCGGGCCCGACTGGCGCGCGCGCCTGCGCGCGGTCCTGCGCCATCCGCTGGTGCGGATGCCGTACCGGTTCGTGCAGCATCCGGTCGTCGCGCCGGTGCTGTTCGTCGGGCTCATCTTCCTCTGGCTCGAGCCCGAGATCCATTTCGACGCCATGCTCAGCAACGGGCTCTATCGCCTCATGAACGCGTCGATGCTGGTGGACGGCCTGCTGTTCTGGTGGCTGATCGTGGACCCGCGCGGCGCGCGCTCCGGCGGCCTCGGATTCGGGCTGCGCATCCTGCTGCTGTGGGCCATCATGGTCCCGCAGATCGTGCTCGGCGCCCACATCGGGCTCGCCGAAACGATACTCTACGACGTCTACTCCGTGTGCGGGCGGGCGTGGCCCCTCGACGCGATCACCGACCAGCAGGTCGGCGGCCTGATCACCTGGATCCCGGCGGCGATGATGAGCGTGATCGGCGCGCTGGTCGTGTTCCGGCTGTGGCTGCTCGAGAGCGAACGTACCCCCACGGCGGTACCCGAAGGGAGGGCCCCATGAGACGAGCCATCGCCGGGCTGCTGGTGGCGGCCGCGCTGATCGCGGGCGGATGCAGCGAGGACCGCTCCTGGAAGCTGAAGGACGTCAGCGGCCTGCTGCCGGATCTCGAGTTCGAGCTGACCCGGGCCGAGGACGGGGCCACCGTGACCGCGGCGGACTACCGTGGCAAGGTCACGGTGGTGTACTTCGGCTTCACCCACTGCCCGGACGTCTGCCCCGTGATGCTGGCGCGCTTCAAGCAGGCGTTGAAGCAGCTCGGCTCGAAGGCGGACGCGGTGCGCGTGCTGTTCGTGAGCGTCGACCCGAAACGCGACACGCGCGAGCGCCTGGCGCAATACGTCGACGGCTTCGGCGAGCGCTTCGCCGGCCTGCGCGGGCCCGTGCCGACGCTGCGCGACATCACCAAGCGCTACCGCGTGACCTTCAGCTACGGCGAGGCCAACGACAGCGGTTTCTACGACGTGTCCCACTCGACCGCGGCGTTCATCTTCGACCGCGAGGGCGAGCTGCGCCTGCTCGCGCGCAGCGGCAGCCGCATCGACGCCATCACGCAGGACCTGCGCCGCCTGCTCCAGGAGTAGACCGGCCCCGGCCGGTGGAGCGGGGTCGTCTTCGGCCCGGCGGGCGCGTCCGGCACGGGGACCCGGCCGGCATCGGCCGGCGTCCCGGTACACGCTCATGGAACCCTGTGGCGGATCAGCCCTTGCCCCGCCGGCCCTCTCCTGCCGCGCCGCTTGCAGCTCCGCGCAGCGGTGCCCGCGGTCGATAGCCGGCCCGCGGGCTCGCGCCGGTGCACGCGCGTCGACCGCTGCGGCGGATCGGCCCGTCGCCCGCCACCCGCCCGGTCGAGCCCGGACGGCGTCCGCATTCCTGTGGGCGCGAGCTCGCTCGCGATGACCCCGCCCGGATGGCCACCGCCACCACGCTTGCCTCGGCGCCATCGGTGCCCTCAGCCCTCAGCCCTCCGTCATTGCGAGCGAGGCGAGGCAATCCAGCGACCGCACGGCATCGCCCCAACGCGAGCGCGACACGAAGTCCCGCTCCGCTCGAGTTCTCTTCGCCAGCCACCAGCCGCCAGCCGCCGGCCGCCAGTCACCCGCCGCCGGTGACCGGCCAGCACAGCCCGCAGCCCTTCACCCCCGCTTCTCGCGCCCGGCATGGCGCTCGACGCGCTCGCCGAGCACGTCGCGCAGGTATCGCCCCGTGTGCGAGGCATCGACCCGGGCCACTGCCTCGGGGGTGCCGCTGGCGACGATCTCGCCGCCCTTCTCGCCGCCCTCGGGGCCGAGATCCACGACCCAGTCCGCGGTCTTGACCACGTCCAGGTCGTGCTCGATCACGACGACGGTGTTGCCGTGATCGCGCAGGCGGTGCAGCACCTTGAGCAGCTGATCCACGTCGTGGAAGTGCAGCCCCGTGGTCGGCTCGTCGAGGATGTAGAGCGTGCGCCCGGTGTCGCGCTTGGACAGCTCGCGCGCGAGCTTCACGCGCTGGGCCTCGCCCCCGGACAGCGTGGTGGCGTTCTGACCGAGCTTGATGTACGACAGGCCGACGTCCATCAGCGTGTCGAGCTTGCGCTTGATCACCGGCACGGGCGCGAAGAAGTCGACGGCCTCCTCGACGGTCATGTCGAGCACTTCCGCGATCGTCCTGTCCTTGTAGCGGATGTCGAGCGTCTCGCGGTTGTAGCGCGCGCCCTTGCAGACCTCGCAGGTGACGTACATGTCGGGCAGGAAGTGCATCTCGACCTTGATCACGCCGTCGCCCTGGCACGCCTCGCAGCGACCGCCCTTGACGTTGAAGCTGAAGCGCCCGGATCGGTAGCCGCGCGAGCGCGCCTCGTGGGTGCCCGCGAACAGCTCGCGGATGGGCGTGAACAGGCCCGTGTAGGTCGCCGGGTTCGAGCGCGGCGTGCGCCCGATCGGGCTCTGGTCGATGTCCACCACCTTGTCGAAGAACTCGAGCCCGTCGATCGACTCGAGCGGCGACATCTCGCGCGTCGAGCCGTACAGGTGATGCGCCATGTGCGGATACAGGGTGTGGTTGATCAGCGTCGACTTGCCCGACCCCGAGACCCCGGTCACGCAGGTCAGCAGGCCGCAGGGGATCGCCGCGGTCACGTGCTTCAGGTTGTTGCCGCTCGCCGCGTGCAGCACCAGCGCGCGCTCGTCGCCCGGCGTGCGCCGCGCGGGGATCTCGATGCGGCGGTGACCCGACAGGTACTGGCCCGTCAGCGACGCCGGGTTGCGCTCCACCTCCGCCGGCGCGCCCTCGGCGACGACGTGGCCGCCGTGCACCCCGGCGCCGGGGCCGATGTCGACGACGTGATCGGCCGTGCGGATCGCCTCCTCGTCGTGCTCCACCACGATCACCGTGTTGCCGAGATCGCGCAGGTTGCACAGTGTGCCGAGCAGGCGATTGTTGTCGCGCTGATGCAGGCCGATCGAGGGCTCGTCGAGCACGTACATCACGCCGACCAGGCCTGCGCCGATCTGGCTCGCCAGGCGGATGCGCTGGGCCTCGCCGCCGGACAGCGACTCCGCGCTGCGCTCGAGCGTCAGGTACTCGAGGCCGACGTTGACCAGGAACTCCAGTCGCTGGCGGATCTCCTTGATGATCTTGGCCGCGATCTCGCCGCGGTGGCCCGGCAGCTCCAGGCCCGCGAACCAGTCCGCCCCGCGCCCGATGGGCATGCGCACGACCTCGGGCAGGGGCGTGTCGCCGACGAACACGTAGCGCGCCTGCTGGTTCAGCCGCGAGCCGCCGCAATCGGGGCAGACCTGCTGGTTGATGTACTTCGCCAGCTCCTCGCGCACCGCCACCGAATCGGTCTCGCGGTAGCGCCGCTCGATGTTGTGCACGATCCCCTCGAAGGGCCGCCGCCGGGTGACGCTCTGGCCGCGCTCGTTGAGGTAGTGGAACTCGATCTCCGCGTCGCCGCTGCCGTAGAGCACGAGCTCGCGCACGTGCGGCGCCAGCGCCTCGAAGGGCGTCTCGATGCCGAACCCCGCGTGGTGCGCGAGCGACTGCAGCATCTGGTAGTAATACGCGTTGCGCCGGTCCCAGCCGCGGATCGCGCCGCCGGCGAGGCTCAGGTGCGGGTTCGAGACGATCCGCGCCGGGTCGAAGAACTGGCGCGTGCCGAGCCCGTCGCAGGCCGGGCAGGCACCGATCGGGTTGTTGAACGAGAACAGGCGCGGCTCCATTTCCGCGACCGCGTAGCCGCACTCGGGGCAGGCGAACTTCGACGAGAACGTGAGCTCGGCGGCCTCGGGCTCGTCCATCCAGGCCAGGCGCGTGATGCCGTCGGCGAGGCCGAGCGCGGTCTCGACCGACTCCGCCACGCGCAGGCGCTGGTCCGCGCGCACCCGGAGGCGGTCGACGACGATCTCGATCGTGTGGTTGCGCTTGCCGTCGAGCTTCGGCGTCGCGTCGAGCTCATGGATCTCGCCGTCGATGCGCACGCGGATGAACCCCTGCGAGCGGAACTTGCCGAGCAGCGCCGTGTGCTCGCCCTTGCGGTTCTCGACCACCGGGGCGAGCAGCATGACCTTGCTGGCCTCGGGCAGACCCAGGATCTGGTCGGTGATCTGGCTGACCGTCTGCGCCTCGAGCACGGTGCCGTGGGTCGGGCACTGCGGCGAGCCCGCGCGCGCGTACAGCAGGCGCAGGTAGTCGTAGATCTCGGTGATCGTGCCGACGGTCGAGCGCGGGTTGTGCGACGTCGCCTTCTGCTCGATCGAGATCGCGGGCGACAGGCCCTCGATCGAATCGATATCCGGCTTTTCCATCACCGACAGGAACTGCCGCGCGTACGCCGACAGCGACTCCACGTAGCGGCGCTGGCCCTCGGCGAACACCGTGTCGAAGGCGAGCGAGGACTTGCCGGAGCCGGACAGGCCGGTGACCACGATCAGGCGGTCGCGCGGCAGGTCGACGTCGATGCCCTTGAGATTGTGGGTACGCGCCCCGCGGACGCTGATGCTGGCCATGGGCGGTTGGGCCTCGGTCGTGCGAATGGACGGCGTTCCGGGCGAGCCCGCGCAAGCACGGGGTGGTCGGTGCGCTCGCGAGCCCGGGCGCGCATCGCCGGCATGGACGCGGGCGACCGGCCGCCGTGGCGGCGCCGCGCGCGGCGGCCGGGGCG
>CAZVFN010000083.1:0-12323 GCA_964626335.1 uncultured Ectothiorhodospiraceae bacterium | reverse complement strand
CTAGGCATCGACCGCGTCGGCCCCGCGATCGACGAGGCCGGCCAGCGCCGTTTCGAGGACACGTCCGCCATCGATCTCGAGGTCGAAGGCGTGGTCCGCCAGAGACCAGCGAATGGCGGTTCCCTGGACAACCGAGATGAGCAGCCAGGCGGTGTCGCGCGCATCCAGGTCGGCGCGGAGCTCGCCCGCACGTCGCCCGTCCACCACCACCGACTCGATGTGGGCATGGAAGCGAGCACCCACTTCGCTCACCCCGGCGCGCAGATCCGCCTTGTCGCGGTGGAGCGTGCGCGAGAACAGGATGCCCGGGAGGGCGGGCGCCATGGCCACCGTATGCAGCGGTGCCCGGACCAGGGCGCGCAAGCGCTCGATCGCGCTGCGCCCGCTGGTCTCGAGCGCCCGGTGCCAGGCCGCCTGCATGCGCTCGCCGACGCGGGGGGCGAGCGCGCGCCACATGTCTGCCTTGCCGCCGGGGAAGTAGCGGTAGAGTGCCGGCTCCGTGACGCCCAGGCGGCGCGCGTTGCCAGTCACCGCGATGCCTCGCCGAGAAAACTCGGCGAACTTCCGTGGCAATCCCGGATCGGGGTAACAACTCCGGGAAGCGTGGCCGGAACAGCGATGTGGCGGCCGCGAGGTCAAACGCCGCGATGCAAACGTTGTTCGGACCCCACTGATTGCATCTGCCGAGTGTTCGAGTAGGGTATCGTGCGAATGACGATCGCACGGCCAGGAGTGGTTGTCGCCGCCGTGCTGGCGCTCGCCGCGGCGCCGGCCGCAACCACGCTCGGAGCCGAGCGGGGCGGCGCCGACGGGCTGGGAGCCGGCGTGCGTGCCGCGTCGGGCGATGGTATCTACGCCGACGAGGTGTACCTCGGCTGGGCCGCGTCATTCCTGCAGCGGCACGTTGTCGCCCCGTATCTGCCCGCTGGTGGCACCGCGCGGTGGGAAGCCGGGTTGAGCGACTGGCGGGCCGACGGCGACTCGGCCATCGTCCTCGCGGCCGGCCCGACGCTGGAATACGCGCTGCCCTGGGATCGCTGCAGTCTTGCCCTTGGCATCCGGCCGACCATCTTCTCCGATTACGCGAGCGACAACCGGACCCTCGGCGGACCATTCGAATTCACGAGTCACGCCGGCATGCGCTGGCGGCTGGATGACGACTGGTACCTCGGGGCCCGTGTCCAGCACACCTCGAATGCCGGCATCTACGACCGGAACCCGGGCGTCAACCTGTTCGCGCTCGAACTCGGTGCCCGCTTCTAGCCGCCGTTACTGCTGCGTCGGTATCGCCCGCCGCGGCGGGCATCAGGGAATAACGGGCGGATCGCGAATGCAGCGAGCACGGGCGCCGGAATTCGTGGTCTGCCCCGGATCCCGCGTGCGTTGCCACCGAGCGCGAATGCGTGCATCGCTGCACCGAGAGCCAATGATTCAGGTGTTCCCTTGAGTGCCGAATTCGGCAGGGCGTTTACGGAACCACCGAGTTTCGGTGATTGTCTCCGGCATTCCGGCTCGCGCCGTGCGTGAACGAGCCGGCTAGATGTCGGGCCAGTTCCGCCGCGCGTTCCAGCGCCCCCTCCATGTACCCGCCGAACGTGGGGGCTGTCTCCGAACCGCCGAGCAGCAGGCGCCCGCCCCAGGCGGTCTCGAACGCGGGCAGCGGTCCATATTCGGGGTGGGCCGTGGGCGGACGACGATCGTCCGGGGTGGCGGTTTCCGGCTCGAATGCCCAGTCCTGCAGGCGCGTGTGGCGTGGATTCCGCGCCGCGGGGCCGAACAGGCGCTCGAGCTGCGCCATGGTGGCCTCCGCAAGCGGCTCCGGATTGTCGCGCCGTATATCCGCCGGGACGCCGTAGAACCCGAATAGCGCACCCGGGCGGCCCGTGCCCGGCGAGGCGTCGTGGATCTCGACGAGCGGTCCGGCATGGCTCGCGGCGTCGCCGGAGAGCCCGTCGTGGCGCCAGAACGGGGTTGCGTACACGGCCACGAACTTGGCGTGGCCGGCCATCCACGTGGGCACGAGCGCCAGTGCGCGGACCTGCTCGGTCGCCAGCTCGGGGCTGAACGTCAGGCCCGCGGCGACTCGCGGTGGCAGGGCGAGCACGACGTGTCCCGCCGGCCGGTTACCGCCATTGGGGAACAGCACGCCCCGCTCGCGGTCGACGCCCTGGACCGGTGTGGCCGGATGCAGCCGCGAGGCCGGCAGGCCGGCGGCGAGCGCATCGGTCAGCGACTGCAGGCCGCCGTCCACGCGCAGCGAACCCGCCATCGAAGCGAAGCCTCGGCCGCGATGGACGCCTGCCTTGTCCTCCTCGTAGAGCCGATCCCCTTCGCTGTACTGCTCGAAGACGTCGGTGCCCAGGCGCTCGGCCAGCGCGAGCATGCGGGGCTGGATGGACCAGAACCAGGATGGCCCGAGATCGAAGGCGGCCCCGTCCGCACTGAGCGACTGCATGCGCCCGCCCCAGCGGGCGCGTGCCTCGAACAGGTGCCAGTCGATACCCGCCCGTTGCAGCGCGTCGGCCAGCGCCAGGCCGGCGAGGCCGCCGCCGACGATGGCCACGGCGCATCGCGGGGGCGGGCTCAAGCTGCGGGCGCCGCCGCGTCGACCAGGTGCCCCGTCTTCATCCACACGCGCGCCCCCTCCGGCCCGCAGACGCCGGCGAAAGGCGTGCCGTCGGGCAGGCGCAGCCAGGAACCACGCTGCAGCGTGCGCGCATCGTCCGACAGCGTTCCGTCGAGCACGAGCAACTCGATGCCGCCCGGGTCGCTCACCTCGAATGGGGCACCGGGTGCGGCTTCCGTGTAGGTGACCCGCTCGCGCCCATCCTCGTGCAGCACGGCAACCGAGCAGGCGTCGTCAATGGGGCGGGCCTGCGCGTGCATGTCCTCGCGGAGCTGCAGGTCGTCGTCCGGCGCGAACTGCCAGAGCTTGACGAAGATGGTACAGCCCTCGCTCGAGCCGGGCGTATGGCTCGACCCCGGCGGATTGCGCACGTAGGTTCCGGCCGGGAAGGCGCCGGTCTCGTCCTCGAACACCCCGTCGAGCACGATGAACTCTTCGCCGCCGCCGTGGGCATGGGCCGAGAACGCGCTGTTCGGCGCGTAGCGCACGACCGAGGTCGCTCGCGCTACCTCATCGCCGATCCGGTCGAGCATGCGGCGCTCGACCCCGGGCATGGGCGACGGAACCCAGGGCTCCTGCTCCGAGTGCACCAGGGCCGCTTCGGTGAAGTCGGCGTTGATTTCCATGGCATGGATCTCCCGATCGAATCGCCGCACCAGCCGCGCCGGCCGCGCCAGCCGCGCGGGCGCGCGGGACGCTGGCCCGCGGCAGCAGGACCCGATTGTAGATTGTGGACAACCGGTTTGCGAGGGCTCGACCCCGGCCCGGCCGCGCGGCACCCGGGGGCCGCTGCGTGACCCGGGCCGCCGGAGCAGCGGATGAGCGTGAGTGGGGCGAAGTGATCGTCACGAGGAGCCCGTTGCTGAGGCGATCCACCGAGCGCGGTGGCAATGCGGGTCCGGCGGGCATCCCCGAGCATCGCGCCCAGCGCGGTCGAGGCACCCGGGATTCGGTCGACTCGGGGTTACCGTGAGCCGCGCCCGGGGTCTGGTGACTCTGCGCCTGGATTCGCCACGCGCGACATCTCGCGCGTCAACCAGAATCCGGCACCGAGCACCAGCGTGCCGCCATAGATCATGCGGGTGGCCGGTACCTCGTTGAACACCAGGAACCCCAGCAGTGCCGCCACGATGGGAGAGACGATGATGTCGATCAGCGCATACAGGTTCGCGCGGATCCGCTTGAGCACGATCGAGATGCCGAAATAGGCGAACCCGGTCGAGACGACACCCAGGCACAGTGCCCAGAGGATGACGGGCAGTTCTGCCCCGATCGCCGGGTAAGCGATGGTGCCACCCACCCGGCCGGGACCCGTCAGCAGCAGTGCCGGCGACAGGATCACAGCGGCAACGAGCATGGACCACGCGATGTCGTTGCCGCTCCCCGTTCGTCCTTCATGCCGCATGTAGGTGACCATCGCTGCGTAGACTGCGCCGTCGCCGAGCGCGACGAGGTTGCCCGCCATGTACCCCCCTTCCATCGGCTTGGCGAGGACGATCCCCGTAATTGCCAGGGCGAAGATCCACACGTGCCGCCAGCGGGCCCGCTCGTCGAGAAAAAACCAGGAGAAGATGAAGGTGAAGAAAGGCGCTACGCTCCAGAAAACCACCACGTTGGCGATGGGCGCAAGCGTCATCGCGTAATTGAAGACGCTGATCTGGGCCGCGATGAGAACCCCGATCAATGCGGTGTCCTTCAGGTTGCCGCGCGGCAGCCGCAGAGGCCGCGACGTCGCCAGCGGCATGGTGACCAGGAGGAAGACGGCCGCGAACGTCAGGGCATAGAAATTCAGCGTCTGGATCGGGATCCGGCCATCCGTCAGTTTCACGAACACCCCGATCGTGGCCTCGGCCAGCGTGATCAGGATGAGCAGCAGAACGGTCGTGGTGCGCATCGTCGGTGCTATCGTGCCCGGGTGATGTCGCGGGTCCCGGGGCCGGATCCGGGGAGGCAGGTTCTCGCTACCCGAGCGCTCGGGAAGGCGACAGGATCATCGCCTCCGCGCCTGCCATCGAGCCATGCAAAGCGCATCCCGGGCCATGGGCGTTCACGCCGGACTCCAGCGCCGTTCGATGCGAGCTCGCGCTCGCGTGGGGTGCGGTTCAAGACGCTGTCGGACCTCGTTCGCCCCCCGGCGTCGCCACCCTCGATGATGACCAGGTCCACACTCGCGGCCGATAACCGCAGTTCGCGCGCGGCCGGATACTCCGGCGAGTACCAGCAATCGAGGGCATCCCGATAGGAGGGAAACTCCACGAGCACATTGCGCGTGCGTGAGCCGCCTTCGACGACGGTGCGCTCACCGGCCCGGATCAGGAACCTGCCGCCGTATCGCTTCGGCGCGTCACCGGTCGATGCCGCGTATTCACGATAGTGCCTCGGGTCCGTTACATCGACCTGCACAATCCAGTCGCCCTTGGCCATCGGCGCCTCCGATCCTGGCGTGGCATGACATCGGATTGACGGTAACGCACGCAGCGCCACGGGCCGAGCCGTTGGGGAAGCTTGTGTGCGATTCGCGGCAGGTTAAGGGCTTTCGATCTTCCGGGCTAGGAGCCTGTCCGAGAAATTGGCGCCGTCGCGAGCGCGTGGTACAGCGTGCAGATTTTGGCGATTGTGAAACGAGCATGGTGGTTGCCATGGGAGTTGAGCAATCGCCAAAAGATGCCGCTGTGGGACGCGCGCAGTAGGCGACGAGTTTCTTGGACAGGCTCCTAGGGTGAATTGTTCGTGTCAGCGTACGATCTCGCGCAATTCCGGGTGTTGTAATGCGGCGCCGGATCAGCCTATACGAGGGTTGTCCCGTCATGCGGGGAAAGGGAGTGGGGCCGAGGAGGAGTAGGGTCAAGGAGAAGTAGGGTCAGAACAGAGATCGGGCGGCCACGAGGTCAACGCCGTGATAACATCCTAGTCTTCCAGCATTTGTTGCTTTCGGCGCGCCCGGCTTCGAGTTCGAGCTGCCGGTCATGGCGTCGGAACGGCTCGTGGTGTTCGGCTCCGTGGGGTAAAACCCGGGCGGACCGCGATCGCAGCTGCAATCGGGCCGAGTCCCCGGCGCGTTTCGACTCCGATCGCGAACATCCCCATACCCTCGAATCGATGTCGCTGGCGACGGTGCGATCTCCCGGGACGACTGCGTGATGCTTGATCCAGCGGCCTCCAGCCTGGTGGGGGCGACTGCCGTATTCATTCTGGCCGCCGGCGTCATCGGTGTCGCCGGTAGCCGCCTGAGCGGGGTCTGCGATCGACTGGCCGATCGAACCGGCCTGGGCGAGGCCTTGACCGGTGCCGTTCTGCTCGGCGCCGTCACCTCGCTGTCCGGCATCACCGCGTCGGTCACGGCCGCGCTCGACGGCCTGGCTACGCTCGCGCTGTCGAATGCGATCGGCGGGATCGCGGTGCAGACGGCGTTTCTCGCGATCGCCGACATCGCCTACCGCCGCGCCAACCTCGAGCACGCGGCTGCATCCGTGCCGAACATGATGCAGGCGTCGCTGCTGCTCATCCTCCTCGCACTCATGCTCGCTGCGATGGGCGCGCCGCCCGTCGACGTGGCCGGGGTGCACCCGCTGTCACCGCTGCTGCTGCTCGTCTATGGGTTCGGCATGCACATTGTCTATCGCAGCCGGGAGCAGCCCATGTGGATGCCCCGGATGACGCGCTCGACGCGGCTCGACGAGCCGGCTGCGGGCTCGGCCGCGCTGCCGCTCGGACGACTCGGGATCGAGTTCGTCGTGGCCGCGATGCTGGTCATTGCCGCCGGTGTGGCCGTCACGCGATCGGGGGAGTCGATCGCCGCCGCGAGCGGGATGTCGCACACCTTCGTCGGCGCCCTGCTGCTCGCGGTCGCCACATCGCTGCCCGAGCTCGTCACCTCCGTGGCCGCGGTGCGGCGCGGTGCCCTGACGCTCGCGGTCGGCGGCGTCATTGGGGGCAATGCCTTCGACACGCTGTTCGCGGCCGTCGCCGACGTCGCGTATCGGCCCGGCTCGCTATATCACGGGGCAGGCGGGGGCGAGCGGTTCCTGATCGCGCTCACGATCGTCATGACGGGCGTGCTGCTGCTCGGGCTGCTGCGGCGCGAGCGGCTCGGGATCGCGCGCATCGGCCTGGAGAGCTTCACCGTGCTCGTGCTCTACGTGGGCGGCATGGCGATCCTCGGGATTGTCCTGTGAGCCGGGCAGGGATATGCCGCGGGGTGCGTTGATGAGCGGTAGCGAGTGTCAGCCCTGGCGAGTGGCGAGTGTCGGGTCTTGCGTTTCGCCCGGTGTGTCGGTTGCGGCAGCGTCGGGCCGGCAAGACAAACACCCGGCCCCTTAACGCCATGGATCCCGCGGCATGGGCGGCCGCCCCGGGCTACGAAGGCAGGAACAGGTGATGCGCGCCCTGGACGATGGCCACCAGGCCCAGCGCCCAAACGCTGCACGCCGCGACATCGAACATCGTGTAGCGCCTGCGCTCGAATTCGATGATGCCCATCATGGCCGGCACGAGACTGCGGATCGCCGGGATGAGGCGGCCGATGAAGATGGCCCACGGGCCGAAGCGGCGGACCATCGCTTCGGTGCGTGCCCAGCGCTTGGCGTTGCGCTGAATGATCCGCCAGCCATGCACGCGGTGGCCGATCGCGCGACCCGTGTAGAAGCCGACGTGGTCTCCAATGGACGACCCGACCATCGCCATGGTCGCCATCACCCAGAGGTTCGCCCACTCATTGGCGTAGAAGACCGAGGTCACGATCACCAGCATCAGACTCGGCACGAACAGGCCAATGCCGACGCAGGTTTCCATGAAGGCCAGAAGCGGCACCAGGAATACGGCTTGCTCGCGATGTTCGCTGGCCCACGCCAGGATCGATTCGATCATTCTGTGGGGCGCGGCGGCCGGGGCAGCAGCACCGGCGTTGTGGCCTTGTAGGCCTCATAGTCGGGTTGGCCGCCCCAGCGCTCGTCTGCCTGCTTTTCCAGCATGGGAATGCCGCTGACCTTCGTCAGCAGCCAGCAGACGAACAGCGGTGAAAGCCAGCCCAGCCATTGCCAGCCGGCCATGGCCGGCGTGGCGACGATGGCGATGCCCGTCCAGAGCACGATCTCGCCGAAATAATTCGGGTGCCGTGACCACGCCCAGAGCCCGTGCCGGATGAAGCGCCCGCGATTCGCCGGGTTCGCCTTGAAGGCCGACTTCTGCCGGTCGGCAGTCGCCTCGATGGCAAAACCCGCGATCCACACCACCAGTCCCAGCGTGGCCAGCGCGTCCCAGCCGGCAGCGGCCGGGCTGGTCACGGCCACCAGCGCGGCGAGCAGCGTCATGAAGACCCAAAGTCCCTGGAGGGTCCATGCCATGAGGAAGCGGCCCCAGTGCGGCTTGATGTCGTCGAAGCGGCTGTCCTTGCCGCTGCGCTTGACCCGCATGAACAGGAAGCTGCCCAGCCGGCCGCACCAGATCAGCACCAGGCCCGTGATCAGCCAGCCGCGCGCGTCGGGCGCGCTCAAGCCCGCCGCCAGCAGGATGATCGCGGCATAGGTCGCTCCCCCGGTCAGGTCGTAGTAATGCTCGGTTTGCCGCAGGAAGGAAGGCACATAAACCAGCCACTGCACCGCAAAGGCGAACAGCGCCAGCGCTACCAGCAAGGGCATGCCGGCGACGCGGTGCGCGCCATCGTCGACCAACACCGCGAGCCCCAGGCCAAGCAGGGTCGCCAGTACACCAATGAGAACGGCCACGCTATTTCGCACGGAAAGCTCCTGGAGGATGGTGCTCGATGCGCGGTACGGCCTTGCCGCCATCGAGGCGGCATTCTGCGGCATGTCCGGGCTGCGGCAAAGCCGGCGCAGTGCCCATCGATCGCCACTCGGCTCGTCCGACTCCGCAACGGACAGGCTTCGGGAACTGCCCCGCGAAAGTTTCGATTACTGTCCCCCGATTCCGGATCCCGCGCGCTCGTGCACCCTGGCGGCGCTCGCGCGCGAGGCCGGCTGCTCGCGCACCGTGCTTGTCGAGCGCTTTCCCCATGCACTCGGCGTCGCTCCCATGACCGACCTGTTGAAGTGGCGCATGCAGATCGCCGCCGGCCTGCTTTCCGATGGCAACCCGGGCCTCGCCCGGGTCTCCGCGGCAGTCGGCTACGGCTCGGAGGAGGCCTTCAGCCGGGCGTTCAAGCGCTGCACCGGGCACCCGCCCGGCGACTGGCGGCTGCGCCATGACCGCGCCGGCCACGCGCTACCGGATGCCGCAGGGAGCTCGCACCCCGAGGGAGCCCGAGCACCCTGTCCGCCAGGCAAAGGTCTCCGGGGACGACGCCGGGCCTCCGGGGCCCGCCCTTCCATGCCCACCGAGCTGTACCAGCACCGGCGACGGCGGTGGCGGAGTCCGGCTTTAGTGGAGTCCGGGGGCAGAGGACCGGGTCGCGAAAGCGCGGGGGCCCGCGAAGGCACGGCGCAGGATCGATCGTCGTGGCACCCGGCAACAGCAGCCTGGACCGAGCGCCAAGAAGCCAGACCCGACCCCCGAAGCCGATAGATTTGGCCAATTGCCTGGACGATAGCCGAATCGTGGCAATATGCGCGCGATGGCGAAAACAACGGGGATCGACCACGAATAGGCCCGCCTCTGCCCCGGGATTCGAGGTCTGTCCCATTTACGCCCATTTCTCCACCCGAACCGGAGCGTGATCGAAATGAAGAAGTTTGCATGTTTGACATTGGTCGTGTTTGTACATGTGTTTTTCGCTCAAACCGCCATCGGGAATGACTCGCGGACGGCCCTGGTGCCATTGCCATCGATCGATGACTTCACCCGAGGCGAAGATGGCTGGGCCTTCGGACTGGGTCTGAGTGTGGAGTACGAGTCGGCCTACGAGGGGTCCGATGAATTCGATTTCGAGGGCGATCCTGCCGGCGCAGTGCAATGGCGAAACGGAGACAATATCTTCTATTTCGCGGGGGAGGCCCTCGGCTGGCGGGGGCTTCGATCGGAAACCTGGTTCCTCGACACGGCGCTGAGTTTCGAAGAGGGCCGGGAAGAGAGCGATTCCGACGACGGTCGTCTGGACGGCCTTGGTGATGCCGACGAGACGACGGAGCTTGTTTTGCAGGCGCGTCGTGCCTTCGATCCGGACTGGCGTTATTGGCTGGACGGACGACTGACTGTCAGCGATGACGGGAACCTGGGTCTTGTTGCGCTCGGGCGTCGTTTCGGTGATCAAACGGATGGTACGGGGCAGGAACTGAGTCTTGCTCTGGTTTTTCACGATAGCGATTATGCGAACCGGGATTTTGGTATAGACGCAGGGCAGTCAGTCGATTCCGGGCTGGATGAAACCGATCTCGACGGCGGCTTTCGCTCTATCGGGCTGAACTACAACCTCCGTTATTTCGTCAGCGAAAACTGGCAGGTGATTGGCGAAGGGGTATACGAGCACTACAGTAGCGATATCCGGGATAGCCCGATTGCGCGCAGCGACTATGAAGCGGAAGTGGGTATCGGGGCGATCTACGTCTTCTGACTCACGGATCAGGTCACAACAAACACCGCTCGAACGGTCCTGCGCACCGCGCTCATCCCGGGCCTCAGATCAGCGATGTCGATAACGTGAGGCCGTGCGAGTGGAAAACGGGAATCGGGGACTGTAACCGTGATTGGCGTGCCTGTCCCTGGGCGATGTGCCGAATACGGTAACCGTCCCCTAAATTCCCGTACCGATCCAGGTCGATCCCGACCGGTAACCGCGGATGGCATCTCCGACGTGGACGCCCGAGAGCAGTGCCGACTCGCAACTGCCCATCCGCGCATCGGTGCCCACATAGTCACCGCAAAAGGCCACCCGCGCATCGGGACACACCGACAGGGCCGCCGGCAGCGGCTCGCCCTGCGGATACGCATTAGCCCAGCGATGCAGAAGCGGCCCGTAGGGCAGGCTTGATCCGTCGATAACGGGGAGTCCCGGTATTTCGTGCATCGCCGCGAGTATCTCCTCGATGATGGCCGCCTCGCGATCGGCGTTCGAGGCGGCCCCGCCGACTCTCGCGGCACTCGAAGAGGTGCCATGCACCCCGGCATTGCTGCGCGCATAATCGCTGGTCGAGTGCAGCACGACGCCGCACCCATCCGGGCCGACGGGTTGTACCGAGATTCTCGATAGAACGTCATTCGGCCGGACCGATGCATCATCGAACCCGAGACTGCGCCACTGCATCGCCCGATCGCCGGTGCAGTAGAAAAGCACGCTCAGAACCGGGGCCGCGGTCTGTCGCGCGATCGTCGCCAGCGCTTCGTCCAGCCGGTCATCTCCCAGCCGGGCGGCCGCCTCGACCAGCGGCGGCATGCCGCCGAACGTATCGGACCAGCGGGGATGAGCGACCCCGCTACCCGCAACGATCAGCCAGTCGGCCCGCGTGACCTCGGCTCCGGTCTTGTCGGCAAGGATCCACTCGTCGCTCTCGAACTCGCCGCGGGCCAGGCCGCGCACCATGCTCGAGTAATGGGTGGCGATCGGACGCAGGCGGTCACCCGCCTCAGCCTGCAGCAGGGCGCCGGCAATAGCCGCCATTTCCCCGCTTTGGGCGGTGATCAGCTCGATTTCGTCGTCGTCCGCGTCCGGTCGGAAAGCGCCCGTGCGCCCGTCCAGCACGCCGGGCTGTCCGGCGTATGGCCGCACGGCGTCGCCGAGCGACGGCAAAAGCGCCCGACCCGCCTCGGTGGTGATGTCGGCATAGGGCGCGCCATGGTTGATTCGCAACTCGGGAATCGCACGCGATTGCCGCGTCCCCGCGCGCCCGCCCGGGCCTCGCCCGATTTCATGGATCGCGAGATGGCGGAGGTCATCGGGCATGGTCAACGCCAGCCGCCTCGCCGCCGAGGCACCGGCGATGCCGTTGCCGATAACGGCGATGCTCGCCCCATTGCGCGTGTCGGTGTCGGACGGGAAATCGGGCATGGCGTGAGCATCCTGACTGGCAAATCGTCATCCTAGCCGACGAGCGGGTAGAACACGATGGCTCGCGCGGGCACTCCCTCGTCAGGAACCGGGGAAATCACGCAGAGACCGTGAGCTGCACCCCCCGACACAACCGGCGTGATCTCGCAGCCATTGGCGAGCGGCCGTTTGATCGGCGGCGTGCAGCGCCTTGAGCGACAGGCAGTCACTGGCCAGCGGGTTCGAGGCGGACGCGGTCGTGAGTGCCGCCCTGAGCCGGTCTGATTTCCGTGGACACCTCGTTGGGTGGGATGATCTTCCCCAGAACGAGGAGAACAACCATGACGCGCGAGCGGCGCAGGTTTTCAGCGGAGTACAAGCAGCCGGTGGACCGGATGGTGGTCGACGACGGCCTGAGGGTGGCTGATGTCTGCCGGGACCAGGATCTCGGGGAGACGGCGGTCCGGCGCTGGGTCGATGGTAGTGTCCCGAGGGGTGTGTAAAAGCGGGTAGGCGAGTCACCGCGGGTCTCCGTAGGATTCGGGTTGGACGAGCTTGAATCCTGACAACCGGAGACCCGCGATGACGGACAACAGAATGGCCCTGTTGGAGATGGCCGAGAAGGCCGGCGAGACCGATTTTCTCCGCGATCTGGTGCGCCACGCAGAACCGGGGCCACGGAACCGGGGCCGCACAGAACCGGGGCCGGATGAGACTTTCGCAGCGCTCGCTGTTTCAGCGGCCTTGGAAGTCTCATCTTGACCCCATTGATGCCGTACTCCG
>CAZVFN010000082.1:0-12355 GCA_964626335.1 uncultured Ectothiorhodospiraceae bacterium | reverse complement strand
GTCGAGCGCGTCGTGCCCCGCACTACGACCTTCGGCTTCGCCGGCCCACCGGGGCGGGCCGACGCGCCCCGCTGCCGCCTCGAGCACTGACGCCCGCACCTCGCCGGGCCACGCGCGCTGCTCGCCCAAGCGCGGGACGCGGGCAGGGCGGATCGCGATGCCGGAGGCGGCCGCGGGCGGATGCCGACCGTGCTGCGGGCGCAGGCCGGCCCGCTGGCCTGCCCTTGCCGCGGGGCGGTATCTTGCGCCGGGCCGGGCGACGCCCGTTCCGGATCGCCCGCCCGTCGGGCCCATGCGGGAGGCGCCATGGAATCCGGACTGCTCGGCGCGACCGCGTTCAATCTCGGCGTCAACCTGCTCTACACGGTTGTCGCGCTGGTCGTGACCTTCGGCCTCAATGCGTGAGACCTCGGCCGCAGTGCAGATGCTGGTGCCAGTGGTCGCCGTGCTCATCGCCATCGGCCTGGTCGGTGGCGGCCTGCTGCTCATGGACCACGGGGGCGGCGATCGGCGCGCGGACGGGCCGGTGCCGCGGGCGCGGCACGACGACCAGGCGGGCCATGCGATCGTCGGCGATCAGCGGGTATCGCAGGTGGACATCCGCCGCCGCACCGGGCGCCACGAGCGCCATCGACGTGCGCGCTTCTTCACCTGGGACGTCGCCGGCCGCTCGCCCGCCACGGCCACGGCCCACGGCACCGGCGACGGGCACTACGTCGTCAACAGCTCCCTGGTCGGCTTCCGCCCGTTTGCCACCAAGCACTCGACCGTGCCGCGCGCCGTGCTCGTGCGGCGCAAGACCTACCAGCGCGAGCGCATCCAGTACGACGGCCGCGGCGACGTCTGGCAGACCTCGCGCGAGGCCTGGATCGCGCTGCGCGGCGACTGCGAGGACCACGCCCTGGTGCTCGCCGACTGGCTCATCGAAATGGGCCTGGAAGCGCGCGTCGCCGTCGGCACGCACGACGGCGGCGGTCACGCGTGGGTGGTCGTCATCGGCGACGCCGGCGAGCAGTACCTGCTCGAGGCGATCGGCAAGCGCGGCCGCGCCCGCGCGCTGCCCCGCGCCGGGCTCGCGCAGGGCTATCGCTCGGGCCTGCAGTTCGACCGCGAGCACTTCTGGGTCAACACGGGCAGCCGCCGCACGCGCGACTACGCCGGCGACCAGTGGCACCGCCGCGGCCGCTTCGTGCGCGCGGCGTCCGGCTAGAGTTGTGCCTTTAACGCAAGTTCGCCGGCTCTTCGCCGGCCCTCGCGGCGCCTGGCGGCGTTGCCCCTCGTCACCATGGTGTGCGCCATGGCTCGTCGGCGCGCCTTGCCAGTCACCGTGATGCCTCGCCGAGAAAAGTCGGCGAACTTGCGTTAGAGGACACGAGCAACCCGCCCGGGGGATCCGCGCCCTGGGGGCGGGTCGCCGAGCGAGCGGCGTGGCTCGGCGCGTCGGTGCGCCTGGCCCCTGCAGCGCCGGCACGCGAGATCGCGGCCGGCGATCGGAAAGCGGGCAGGGCGGCCCGATGCGAGTCGTCCGATCGCCACGCGATACCGCGGCACCGCACGCAGCGGGTCCCGGCGCGCTCGGAAAGGCGCCTAGCGCTCGCGCCCCTCCAGCGCCTCCAGGCGCGCGTGCATCTGCTGCATCAGCTGCAGCATCTCCTGCCGCTCGGCGTGCGCGCGGGCCTCGATGTCGGCGCGCTGCTGGGCGTCGTCGGCGTGCACGCTCTCCTGCATGGTCGTGACGATGATGCCGATGAAGAGATTCAGCACCGTCAGCGACGTGATCAGGATGAAGCCGACGAAGTAGATCCAGGCGAGCGGATACGCGTCGATCACGGGCCGCGCCACGTCCATCGACCAGCTCTCCAGCGTCATGATCTGGAACAGCGTGTAGAAGCTGGCGCCGAGCGTGCCGAAGAACTGCGGGAATGCGTCGCCGAAGAGCTGCGTACCCATCACCGCGAAGATGTAGAACACCATCAGCAGCAGGAACAGCACCCAGCCGATGCTCGGCAGCGCCCGCAGCAGCGACTCGATCAGCTTGCGCAGGCGCGGGACCTTCGCGATCAGGCGCAGCACGCGCAGGATGCGCAGCGCGCGCAGGATGGCGAACGGCCCCGAGGCCGGGATCAGCGAGATCCCGACGATGACGAAGTCGAACACGTTCCAGGCGCTGCGGAAGAAGCGCCAGTCGAACGCGACCAGCTTGAGGGTGATCTCGACGACGAAGATCGCGAGGATGATCCGCTCGAGCGCGATCAGCGTCGGCCCCCAGGCCGCCATCACGGCCTCGGAGGTCGCCAGGCCGAGCGTGATCGCGTTGAACACGATGATCCCGATGATCGTGTTCTGCACCGCCCGGCTCTCGACCCACTGCCCCAGCCGCTGCCGCCACGACAGCGCAGCCAAGTCCTCCATCGGCCCACCCCGCCATGCAAGCGCGCCATGAGTATAGCCCCGAGCCGGCCCCCCAATGTAGACACGATGCTTTGACCCGCCCCATCCTCAATAGACGCGGGTTCCGTTGAAGGGGGCGAATGCCGGCAATCGGAGCCACATTGAGGGGGCGGCAGGTCAAGACGTCCTGTCTACAGGAAGCTCGACCCCGACAGCCCCTTTCTGCACCTGGCCGGCAAAACATACAAGCGGGCTTGCTCGCGAATTGCCCTCGGGTGCCCCGCCGACTCGCCAGGCCTCGACGCAACGCTCACCCACACCCCGGACCGCCGGTTATCATCGACCGCGATACCCCGCGCGCCTCGACAACGACCACGGGATCGGCCATGCCCCCCACTCGCCTGCTCCTCGCCGCCGCCGCGCTGCTGCCCCTCGCGGCCGTCGCCCAGTCCCGCATCGACGGCGTCACCGTCTACCCCGGCCAGCTCGCCCGCATCGAGCGCGTCGCCGAGATCGCGGTCACCGCCGGCGGCGGCGAGCACGTCTTCGACGGCCTGCCCGCCGCGGTGCAGCCGGACAGCGTGCGCGTTGCCGCGACCGGCGGGGACGTGCGCCTCGGCACCGTCGAGGTCGCGCGCGAGCCCGTCGGCGAGGCGCCGCGCGAGCGCGAGGCGGAACTGCGCCAACGCATCGCCGCACTGCAGCAGCAGCGCCAGGCCGCCCGCGACCGCGTCGCCGCCGCGAAGAACCAGATCACCTTCATCGAGGGCCTGGCGGAGCTGCCGCAGGGGGAGGGCGCCGCCGAGGCCCTGACGGCGGGCGAGGGCGCCGAGCGCTGGTCGGCGCTGCTCGAGCGCATCGGTGAGGGCGCGCGCGGCGCCTACGAGGCGAAGCGCGCCAACGAGCGCGAGGCGCGCGACCTGGAACAGGAGATCGAGACCCTGCGGCGCAGGCTCGACCGGCTCGGCGGCGAGCGCCGCGAGGCGGTCCGCGTCACTGTGCCCTACAGCGCCGCCGCCGGCGGCAAGGCGACCCTGCGCCTGGCCTACCGGGTGCAGGGCCCGCGCTGGCAGCCGCGCTACGCGACCCGGCTCGACACCGCGGCGGGTGAGCTCGTGCTTGTGCGCAGCGCGCAGGTGCAGCAGGCCACCGGCGAGGACTGGACCGAGGTCGAGCTTGCCCTGTCGACGGCGCAGCCGGTCCGGGGCCAGCGTCCGGAACCGCGGCCCTGGTGGATCGAGCTCGCGCCGCGGCAGGAGCCGAAGGCCGCCGCCGACATGGCCACCCAGTCGCTCGCGCCCGAGGGAGCCGGCCGCGACGGCGAGTCCGGGCAGGCCCGCACGGTCAATGCCGAGTTCGCCGCCACCTACGCCATACCGGGGCGCGTGACGGTGCCCGCCGGCAACCAGCCGCGCGAGCTGCGCCTGGGCGAGGACACGCTCGCCGCGGAGATCGGCGCCACCGTCTACCCGCAGCGCGACACCCGCGCCTGGCTCACCGCGGCCGCGGAGTGGAACGGCGAGGGCCCGCTGCCGCCCGGGAAGGTCGCGCGCTTCCGCGACGGCGCCTACGTCGGTACGGGCGTCCTCGAGCAATGGTCGCCCGGCCAGGAACGCGAACTCTCCTTCGGCCTCGACCCGCGCGTCGACGTGCGCTTCGAGCCCGTGCGCGACGAGGCCGGCGAGTCCGGCTGGATCACCACCCGCTCGACGCTGGCCCGGCGCTATGCCCTCAATATCACCAACCGCCACGGCCGCGCGCTGCCGGTCACCGCGCTGTTCCGCGTGCCGGTGGCGCGCCACGAGGCCATCGGCGTCGAGACCGCGTTCTCGCGCCAGCCGGACACCCCCGACGTCGACGACCGCAGGGGCGTGCACGCCTGGCGCCTCGACCTCGACGCCGGAGCCAAGGCCGCGCTCGAGCTCGGCTACACCGTCGACTACCCCGAGGACCGCGAGCTGCGCGGCATGTAGCCGCGCACCGTTAATTCGGGGACAGTAACTGAATTTCGGGATGCACTGACGGGGGCAACGTTGAAGGAGAGTGTCGGGGTCTCGGCCGGCGTGTACGTGGGTTGCGGGACCGCATTTCGGAGAGTGGGCTGAGCGGAAATTCGGTAACTGTCCCCAAATGTCCGTGATCTTCTCCGAGGCGGATGACGCGGCGCACTGGATCGAAGCCGGGCGATGCTACCAGCGCCTCGCGCTGCAGGCCGCCGCTGTGGATCTGCGCACGGCGTTCATCAACCAGCCGGTCGAGGTGCCCGACCTTCGACCGGGATTCGCTTCGTTGCGCGGCATCGGCGACCGCCGGCCGGATCTCGTTGTGCGCATCGCCCGGGGCCCCGGATGCCCCGCTCGCTGCGTCGCCCGGTCGAGGACGTTCTCGTTCGCTCCGGGCAAGGGCATTCGTGAGCCCGGTGGGCGAGTCACCGGCGGCGGTCGGCTCATCGGCGGCGTTGCCCGGCCCTTGACCGGTGCCTTCGCGCTGCCCGGGCCGTCGCCCGGGGGCGGAGCGCGCCCGCACTTCGGCCGGGCGCGAACCCTGATCCAGGGCCGCCCGCATCCCGTGCGGCGATCGGTGCACGCGCTCGGGGCGGGCGGTGGACGGTCGCCCCGGCTCATGCCTGCCGCGCGTGCTGCTTCGGCGAGCGGTCCAGCAGGACGAGCATCGCCGGCGTGAACAGCAGGGTGACCGGCGTGGCGAGCAGGAGGCCGCCCGCGACGCCGGTGGCGAGCTGGATCCAGTAGTCGGTGGACGGTGCGCCGATGTGGAAGTCGCGGTCGACGAAGTCCACGGTCCAGGCCAGCACCATCGGCATCAGGCCCAGGATGGTCGTGACCGCGGTCAGCACGACCGGGCGGAAGCGCAGGGCGGCCGTGCGCAGCGCCGCCTCGGTGGGCGCGAGGCCGCTGCCGCGTTTCTCGTTGTAGGTATCGATGAGAACGATGTTGTTGTTGACGACGATGCCGGCGAGCGCGAGCAGCCCGATGCCGCTCATGACGACGCTGAAGGGCTCGCCGCGCACGAGCAGGGCCAGGAGCACCCCGGCGCTCGAGAAGAGGATGGCGCTCAGCACCAGCAGCGCCTGGCCGAAGCGATTGAACTGGGTCACCATCAGCGCGAGCATCAGCAACAACGACAGGCCGAACGCGGCAACGAGGAAATCGCGTGCCTCGGCCTGGTCCTCCGTCTCGCCACGGAAGCTCACGCGGACGCCGTCGGCCCGATGGGACGACGCGAGCTCGCCGCGAAGCCGTTCCACCCGATCGTCGACCAGCCGGCCGTCGGCGACGTCGGCGACGATCATGTGCGCGCGCTGGCCGTCACGGCGCTTGATCAGGCCTGTCGTCGGCACGGGCACGAGTTCGGCGAAATTGGCCAGCGGCACCAGGCCATCGGCCACGGGCAGCTTGAGGTTCGCCAGCTGTTGCAGGTGGCGCTTGTCGGCGGGCAGCCGCATCCGGATGTCGACCTCTTCGTCGGTGCCCGCGGGGCGATAGGTGCCCAGCAGCAGGCCGTCCGTCAGGAGCTGGACACCCTTGCCGAGCTGCGGCACGTCGACACCGAAGCGCGCCGCCTGCTCGCGATCGAATCGAACTTCCAGATCGATACCGGGCAGCGGCAGGTCGTCCTGGACGTCGACGAACCCGCCCACGCGCTCCATTGCCGCGCGGATCTCGCGCACCGTTTTCCGGATGCGCTCGGGATCCTCGCCACGCGCCTCGATCTGGACCGGGCGTGCCGAGGTGGGCCCGCGCTGCTGGGCCCGCACCTGGATGCGCAAGCCCGGCACGTCGGCCGTGCGATCCCGGATCCGCTCGATCACCTCGGTCGCCGGCTCGCGTGTGCGCCACGGGGTCAGCTCGAGCTGGATGACCCCGATCACGTCCTCGGCATAGTCGCCCTCGAGGCGACCCAGTTGCGTGGCGATCGTGCGCGCGTAGATGGCATCGACCTCGGGGATGCCCTGCAGCCGCGACTCGACGCGTTGTACCAGGGTGTCGGCCTCGCGGACGGACAGATCGCCCCGGGCCTGGACCTGCACCTGGACGAAGTCGGGCTCGATCTCGGGGAAGAACTCGACGCCGCGGCCATGGACGGCGTAGGCGAGATACGACAGCGCGAGCGCCCCGACGACCGTCACGAGGGTCCACCACGGATGCGCGATCAGCGGGCGCAGCGCGCGGACATAGCCGGCCGTGACGCCGTTGAGTTCGTCGAACGCACCCTGCTCGGCCGCCTCGAGCTGGCGGACCTGTTCGGCGTTGACCGCTCGCCGCGCGCCGAAGACGGCGCCCAGTGTCGGCACGAAGATCAGCGCCATGGCGAGCGACGCGGTCAGCGTGATGATCACGGTCAGGGGCAGGTAGACGATGAACTCGCCGACCATCCCGGGCCAGAAGATCATCGGCGCGAACACGGCGAGCGTCGTCGCCACCCCCGCCGTGATCGGCCACAGCATGCGTTGGGCCGCGCTGCGAAAGGCCTCGACCCGGTCCATGCCGCGGGCCAGGTGGCGGTCCGCGAGCTCTCCGACGACCACCGCGCCATCGACCAGCATCCCGACCACGAGGATCAGCGCGAACAGCACGACGATGTTGAGCGTGAATCCCGCCAGCCACAGGACCAGCACGCCGGAGAGAAAGGCGCCCGGGATCGCGAGCCCGACCAGCAGTGCCAGGCGCAGTCCCATGGCGCCGAGGATGACCAGGGCGACGATGACCACGGCCGTGATCACGTTGTTCTCGAGATCGCCCAGCAGGTCACGGACATCCTTCGCGCCATCCTGGAGGTAGGTCACTTCGAGCGACTCGGGCAGGTTCCCGACTTCGCGCTCGATGGTCGCGCGGGCGCGCCGGGCGACGTCCAGGATGTTGGCGCCGCTGGTCTTGCTGATTTCCAGGGAAACGGAGGGTTGGCCGTTGATGCGAGTGAAGCCCTCGGGGTCGTGGTAGGTCGAGCGCACCTCGGCGACGTCGCCGACCGTGACGACCGCGTCCCCGTCCACGCGGATCGGCGTGTCGCGCACGTCCCGCGGCCCGTCGATCGTGCCGGGCACGCGCAGGGGCACTCGGCCCGCACCGGTGTCGACGGCGCCCGCGGCGATCAGCTGATTGTTGCGCCGGATCGCCGCCCTGAGCGCCCGGTAGGAGAGTGCGTAGCTCTCGAGCACCAGGGGATCGGCGAGCACCTCCATCATCTGCTCGCGGTCGCCGCCGATGTCGACCTCGAGCACACCCGGCAGCGCCTCGATCGCGTCGCGCAGATCGCGCGCCACACGCACGAGCGTGCGCTGGCTCATCGGGCCCGAGAGATTGACGGTCAGTATCGGGAACAGCGACAGATCGACTTCGCGGACGTCCGGCTCGCGGGCGTCCTCCGGCAGTTCCGGCTCGACGCTGTCGACTTCCTCGCGGACATCCGCCAGTGCCCGGCGGTTATCCGTACCGGGGTCGAAATCGAGCCGCACCAGCGCGAACCCCTCGCCGGCCCAGGACTGCAGCTCGTCCAGGCCCCCGATGCCCTGGAGCTCGCGCTCGAGCGGCCGCAGCATCAGGCGTTCCGCGTCGTCCGCGCTGACGCCCGGGTACGGCACGGTGACGAAGAAGATCGGGATGTCGACTTCGGGGTTGGCTTCCTTGGCGATCGCGAGGTACGCGCCCGCCCCCGTCATCAGCAGGGCCAGGAGCGCAAGCAGCACCGTGCGCGCGTGAGCGACCGCCCAGGAGACCAGCGCCTTCATGGATCACCCGTTGCGCCCGAGCGTTCGGGCAGGCGCTCACCCTCCGGGGTGCGGGGGCGAACGCGCTCGCCGGGCGACACGAAATCCTGGCCCACGGTGATCAGGTGAATCGTATCGGGCAGCCCCGTCACCCAGACCCCGTCGGGTGCCGTCCGGATGACCTCGATCGGGTGGAAGACGACCCGGTCGTCCGCGTCGACCGTCTTCGCGCCGATGCGGCCCGCGTCGTCGAGACTGATCACGGCGGCGGAGATCTTGTGGGCATCGACCTGCCGGGTCGGGATTTTCACCTCGGCACTGATGCCCGAAGGCAGGGTTGCCTCGGGATTCGGCACCTCGACCTCGACACGGAAGGTGCGCGTGCCGGGGCGCGCGACCCGGGAGACGAAGCTGACCCGGCCCTCGGCCCGCCGTCCGTCGAGGAAGCGCAGGCGTGCCATCTGCCCCTTCTCGATGCGCTCGATCTGGTGCTGGGGCACCTGGACGACGCCCAGCAAGGGGTCGTTGTCGACCACCTCGGCGACGGCATTGCCCACGCCGACGAAGTCGCCGCGCTCGGCGATCCGGCGGTTGAGCGTGCCCGCGATCGGCGAGCGGATGCGGGTGTTCTCGATGTCCAGCTCGATCGCCTCGAGGCGAGCACGCGCGGCGGCTACTTCGGCCTCGCGGGCATCGAGCTTGATGGGCGGTGCGGCGCCGTCCTCGACCAGGCGCGCCGTCGCGTCGCGTTCGCTCTGACGGTCGCGCAACCGTGCGATCGCCTCGCGGCGCTTGGCCTCGCGATCGTCCATGCGCAGTCGCGCCAGGCGCTCGCCCTTGTCGACCTTCGCGCCGAGCGGGACATCCCACTCGGCGACCTGACCGGCGGTCTCGGCGCGGACCCGGATACGCTGATGCGGCTCCACATCGCCCTGCAGATCGACAATGCGCTCAACGCGCTCGGCACGCCGCGCCTCGACGGCGACGGCCATCGGCTCCGTTGCGGTCGATTCGGGCATGGTGGGCGGGGCGCGCGTGATGACGCCGGAGGCGATCCACGCCACCGCGAGAAGGGCCAGGAGCATGACGCCGAGCAGCCGGGAGCGGCGGCGGACAAGGGCAGTGACGGACAAGCGAGCGCCTCCCGGCGGAGATGGTTGGCACGTCGGCGCAGGCGGGATGCTGTCGCGAGCGTGCTCGGCGTGGCGGCGGGCACGCTCACGGCCGCTGATAGACCCCTCGGCATCCTCCGGCGCGGTCGCGAAATTTGGCAGTGAGTGCGGGGCGGATCAAGCTCGACGAGCCGGGCCGGCTCGAGTGCGCCGTCCAGTGAGTGGCCTCTTGCAACGGATCCCGTACGGATCAACCGGGTGATCGACGCGCCCTCTCGCAGTCGACGCTGCCAGGCAAGCGGCGTCCCGTACGGTGGTATGGGCTGAACGCCCGTCGGGTCGTGGTGCCGACATGCGGGCATTGCGAACGCCGCCCGGTTCAAGCGCCCCGGGCGACAGGCATCCGGACGCGCACACGATGAGCCTCGACAGAGAAGGCGGCATCGGTTCCACGGAGTACGCCGGCAACCGCGTCGGGTCGTTCGATACGCCGGCGACGGCCGGCGGCCCGCGGTCGCAAACCGGCCCGGGGTCGTGGTGCCAGCCGGCGCTCCCTGGCGGCGGTGCCGCCCGTAGAGGCACGCGTGGCCGAGCAGCGACGCGCGCCGACCTAGACGATGGGCAGCGGCGCGCTCGCGCTCGGTGGCGGGAACAGCCCATCGAGCTCGGCGATCGCCGCCCAGTCGAGCGTGACCTCCGCGGCGGCGCGGTTTTCGGCCTGGCGGTCGGGGTTGGCCGTCTTCGGGATCGCGATGACGTCGTCGTGCGATTGCAGCCAGGCGAGCGCCGCCTGGGCCGCCGTCATGCCGTGGCGCTCGGCGAAGCCGCGCAGGCCGCGCTGCTTCAGCAGGCGGCCCTGGCCCAGCGGGCAGTAGGCCATGGCGGGGATGCCGCGCGCGCGCATCCAGGGCAGCGGATCGCGCTCGATGGCGCGCTGGCCGAGGTGGTAGAGGAGCTGGTTGGCGCTGCAGGCGTCGCCGCCGGGCACCTGCCAGAGATCACCGAGGTCGCCGGCGTCGAAGTTGCTGACGCCCCAGTAGCGGATCAGCCCGTCGCGCCGCAGGGCCTCGAACCCGGCGACCGCCTCGCCGAGGTCGGCGCCGCCGCGCCAGTGCAGCAGGTAGAGGTCGAGGCGGTCCGTGCCGAGGCGCTCCAGGCTTGCCTCGCAGGCGGCGCGGACGCCGTCGCGCGAGGCGTTGTGCGGGAAGACCTTGCTGACGACGAAGCACTCGTCGCGGCGGGCGTCCATGGCGTCGCCGACGATGCGCTCCGCCTCGCCGTCGCCGTACATCTCGGCCGTGTCGATCAGCGTCAGGCCCGCGTCGATGCCGGCGCGCACGGCGGCGACCTCGCGCTCGCGTTCGCGGCGTCGGTCACCCATGTGCCAGGTGCCCTGACCCAGCGCGGCGACGCGTTCGCCGCCGGGTAGCTCGACTCGTTCCATGGATCACCCCGGGCAGCGCCGTACGGGCGCCGTGCAAGCGCGATTGTAACGGGCCGACCCAAGGTCGGTCGCCGCCTTGCGGCGCCGGGTCGCAACCCGCTCCCGGTGCCCCTCGATCGTGGCGTGACCGGAAGCGCCGGTAGAGACCGCCGCGGCAAAGGGCCGTTCGGGCCGGCACCGCGTCCGCCGGACCACGCTCACGCCGTTCCGGCGTGCCGGGTTCGCGCACGGGCGGATGCCTCGCCGTCGATGCGGTTGACGACGTTGGCCGCCGGCTCGTGACGCCCGCGGCGGGTCGCCCTGATGCGGCAGACCGGGCAGCGCTCCATGCCGCGCCAGATCCCGGGCAGTGCCGCGGGTTCGGCCTGGTCACCGCCCACCCGCCCGCAGCGGCGCGCCCGAGCCGGCCCGCGGTGTCGGTCCCGGCGCCGGTTTGAATCGGGGCGATGCGCGGGCTAGTCTGATGACGACACGGGTTGAAACCGCGTGCGGGCGCACATCTGCCGGTCCGGATTCCGGTAATCGATCCGAGGCATGGGCGTCGCCGCTTTGCCGTCGGGAGAGGGGCGGGATCCGGCTGGCCCCGGTGCCGGCCGCGCGGTCGCCGAGCGTCAGCGGGAGGGGACATGGCACAATCCAGCGATGACAGGCGGGCCCACGGCGGCACGTTTCTGGCCGAGGGCGTGGGCGGGCTTCTCGACGGCTTGACCGCCGCGCTCAAGGCCGATCGTTTCGAGGGCCTGACCGACGGCGCGATCACCGCCGGACACTGGGGGCTGCTCGCGGTCGCCGTCCTCGGTTTCCTGATCCAGCTCGTCGGCACGGCGGTGCACGGCTTCTCCGCGTTCGTGGTCGGTGTCGGGTGGCTCGTGGCGCTGCCGCTGCTGCAGTACGTGGCGGTGCAGTTCCTGGACACCACCCGCTCGATGGTCGCGACCAATGGCACGCCCCTCGGCTCGCAGGCGTTCCTGCGCGCCTACGCCCTGGTCGCGCTGGTCGCCGGCATCGTGAGCCTGGTGCTCGCGCTCGGTCGCGGGATCGACGCGGGCAGCCTGCAGGTCTTTCTCTACGGCCTCGGCATGGCTGCGCTCTGCCTGGCGACCGCCTGGCTGGCGCTCAACCCGTCGCTGCTCGGGATCCGCGTCAATGCGCGCACGAACGCCGGCGAAGAGGCGATCGGCGTGCTCTCGTTCTTCGTCAAGACGGGCGTGCGGCTGGTGCCGATCTTCTACGGCGTCGCGTTCGTCGTCGGCGCCGTGCACGGCCTGCTGGTCCTGCTCGGTATGGTGGGTGACTCGCAGTTCCAGCTCGCCCAGGCCGTCATGCGCGCCGAGATGTCCGCGCCCCTGCTGATCTGGGCGGCCCTGTCACCGCTGGTCGCCTATGTCGGCTTCGTGGTGTTCTTCCTGGCGATCGACCTGATGCAGGCGATCCTCAGCATTCCCGGCAGCGTCGGCGGCGGGAGCGGCGGCGGCGCGAGCAAGAAGAAGGCGGCGGCATCGCGTCCAGCCCGCAAGAAGCGTGCCGCGAGTACCTCGGCGTCGAAGAAGAAGGCGAGCGGCTCGAGCGGCTCGGGCGGCTCGGGCGGCTCGGGCGGCTCGGGCGGCTCGGGCGACTCGGGCGGCGGTAGCAGCGCCTAGCGCCGCCAGCGGCGGCCCGTCAGGGAGCCGCCCCGAGCCGCCC
>CAZVFN010000081.1:0-12594 GCA_964626335.1 uncultured Ectothiorhodospiraceae bacterium | reverse complement strand
GGGCGGTGACGCCGCCGCCTCGGCCGCCGGGCCGAGCGCGCCCGCGAGCGCCGCCAGCAGGCCGACCGCTGCCCCCTGGAGCAGGACGACCGGCGAGACGAACAGCTCGCGCACGGTCAGCACGAAGTAGAGGTCGTTGATCGTGCGCGTGACCAGGTGGACCAGGCCGTGGGCGATGACGACGCCGGCGACGAGGCCGGCGAGGGTACCGGCGGCGCCGAGCAGCAGCGTCTCGAGCACGATCTGGCCGAAGATCATGCCGCGCGTGGCGCCGAGCGCGCGCAGGGTGCCGATCAGGCGCCGGCGCTGGACGACGGTGAAGGTCATGGTGTTGTAGATCAGGAATACGCCCACGATGACCGCCAGCAGGCCCATGGCCGTCAGGTTCGTGCGGAACGCCGACGTCATCTGCCGGGCCTGGCGTGTGCGTCCCGCGCTCGATTCGAGGCGCAGCCCGGCCGGCAGCCAGCCCTCGATGCGCTCGGCGCGTTCCGGCGAAACCCGCAGGTCGATGTAGTCGATGCGGCCCCCGCGCTCGAACCACCGCTGGGCATTGGCGATGTCGGCGACGGCGAGGCCGTCGAGCGCGGCGGCGGGCGAGCCGCCGCGGCCCTGGAGCAGGCCGACGACGTGCAGCTCACGCACGCGCCCGGCGATGTCCAGGCCGATCCGGTCGCCGGGCTCGATGCCGTGGCGGCGCGCAGTGGGCGCGGCGAGCAGGACCGTGTCGCGCTCGGCGACCAGCGCCCCCAGGTCGTCGCCGCGCACCCGCCCGAGGCTGGCGGCGGCACCGGTCGAGGCCAGCGGATCGATGCCGAGCACGCGCAGGGTCTCGCCCTCGATCTCCGCGAAGCCCTCGATCACCGGGGCGCTCGCGCGCACGCCGCGCTCGATCCGCAGCTGGCGGTAGACGCGCTGGTCGAGGCCGCGCGGCGGGCCGACGATGCGGTGGGTGGCGTCGCCGGTGACGCGCTCCATGGACAGCTCGAACGCGCGCCCGGCGCTGCCGGTGGCAAGATCGACGGCGACGACCACGGCCACGCCGAGCGCGACGCCGACGAACGCGAGGCCGAGCTGCCACGGGTGCCGCAGCAGCCAGCGCAGGCTGGCGCGGCGCCAGCGCCGGATCATGCGCCCGCGTCCGGGGCCCGCAGCCGGCCGTCGACCAGGTGCAGTACGCGGTCGGCGCGGGCGGCGACGTCGGGGCTGTGCGTGACCAGCAGCAGGGTGTGGCCGCGGTCGCGCACCAGCCGGTCCAGCAGGTCGAGCACGCGACCGCCGGTCTCCGTGTCCAGGTTGCCGGTGGGCTCGTCGGCGAGCACGAGCTCGGGTTCGCCCGCGAGCGCGCGCACGAGCGCCACGCGCTGCTGCTCGCCGCCGGACAGTGTGTCCGGGCGCGCATCCAGTCGCGCGCCCAGGTCCACCTCGTCCAGCAACCCCTCGACGCGCGCCCGGTCGGCGCTCTGGAGTCGGCCGTCGAGCTCCAGCGGCAGCAGGGCGTTGTCGCGCACGCTGAGCGTGTCGATCAGGTTGAAGAACTGGTAGACGAAGCCGATGTGGCGCCGGCGCAGGCGCGTGCGCGTCGCCTCGTCGAGCCCCGCGAGGTCACGGCCGGCGACCTCGATCCGTCCGCCGTCGGGCCGCGCGAGCCCCGCGGCGAGGTTGAGCAGGCTCGACTTGCCGGAACCGCTGCGCCCGAGCAGGGCGACCGTCTCGCCGCGCTCGATGGTCGCGTCGATGCCGTGCAGGACCTCGTGGCGGCGCCCGCCCTCGGCGTAGCCGTAGCGCAGGCCCTCGAATCGCAGGGTGGGCGGGGTGGCATTCATGCGTCGGGTCTCCGCGCGGGCGTCCATCGCCGCCGCAATTTTCGGGGTGCCGCAGGGCACGGATGCGGCGCTCGGGCCGGCATCGATCGCGGCGCTCGCAGTACACTGGCGCCCCATGCGCAATCTGCCGAACATCCTGAGCGCCGCGCGGCTCGCCGCCGTGATCCCGCTGCTCGCGCTGGCGTGGCACGGCCATGCAGCGGCGTTCCTGGCGCTGCTCCTGGCGGCCATCGTATCCGATGCCGTCGACGGCTGGGTCGCCCGCCGCTTCAATGCCCAGAGCGCGCTCGGCATCCGGCTCGATTCGGTGGCGGACTATGCCATCTACGTGGCCGTGCCGCTGGGCGGCTGGTGGCTCTGGCCGGACATCGTGCTGCGCGAGCTCGCATGGTTCGCACTCGTGGTGGTCGGCTATCTGCTGCCGGGCGCGGTCGCCCTGGTGCGCTTTCGCCGGCTGGCCGCATACCACACCGGGTCGGCGAAGATCGCCGTTGCCGTGCTCGCGATCGCCGTGCTGGTGCTGTTCGCCGGCGGCCCGGCCTGGCCCCTGCACCTGGGTGCGCCGATCGCCCTGCTCGCCGGCATCGAGCAGACCCTGATCACGCTCACCGCGGACCGCCCGCGCGACGACCTGCCCACGCTCGTGCACGCGTGGCGGGTGCGTAAGGGGTGAGGGCCCGGGGCTGAGGGCGGCGGGAGGATGGCGGGGTAGGACTCGGTGAGGCGCGGTGGCTCCGATGGGCCGTGCCGTCGCTGGATTGCTTCCTGCCGCGTCGCCTGGCGGCTCCTCGCACTCGCGATGACGTTGGGCGAAGGGCGAGGATGGCAGCCGGCGGGCGGCGGGCGACGGGGGGCGAAGGCATCAGGTGGCAGGCCACGGGCGACGCGTGCGGTGTCTGCCGGGAGGCGCCCTTGCGGCCCGCGCACGGGGTGGCGCAGAGCACGCCGGGCGCGAGCCGCGGGGTGGCGACTCGCGCGGGAGCGGCCGAATGCGCTCCGCCCCGTAGGCCAAAAAGAAAAGCCCCGTGCGGGGCACGGGGCATGAGGGGGATACGGCAGGGGCGCCGGGTCAGAGCCCGAGGGCCTCGCTCACGGCCGCCTTGGCGTTGTTGTCACCGTCCGACGTCTTCACCGGGCCGGTCTGGTAGGTGCCGCCCTGGCCGAACCAGCGCTCGAGCAGCTCCGGGTTCGCCTTGATGAGCTTGCGCCCGGCTTCGGCGTAGTCCATCTCCTCGTTGACGACGTAGCCCGCCATCTTGGACTGCTCCTCGACGGTGTAGCTGTAGTTCTCGAGGAACTGGCCGACGTTCGGGCATTCCCAGGCGTAGCCGGTGCGCGCCAACGTGTAGACGGTCGCGCCGCCCTGGTTCGGTCCCCAGTAGTCGGCGCCGCCATTGAGGAACTCCAGGTCGATGTTGATGTTCATCGGGTGCGGCGCCCAGGCGAGCCAGGCGGCCCACTTGTCGCGATCGACTCGGCGCTGGACTTGGGTCAGCATGCCCGCCTCGCTCGAGGCCTGCAGCTCGAATTCGCCCATGCCGTAGGCATCGTCCTTGATCATCTGCTTGATGATCTGGTTGCCGTCGTTGCCGGCCTCGATGCCGAGGATCTTGCCGTCGAACTTGTCGATGTGATCCTTGAGGTCGCTGAAGTGCCGCACGCCGGCTTCCCAGGCGGCCTGGGTCACGCCGACCGTGTACTTCGCACCCTCGAGGTTCTTGGACACGATGTCGATCTTGCCGGCGTTCATGTGTTTCTCGACCATGCTGCGCTGGGTCGGGAGCCACAGCCCGAGGAAGGTGTCGCGGTCGTTACCGGCGAGCGACTGGAACATGATCGGCACGGAGGCCGTAATGACGTCGGTCTTGTAGCCCATCTGCTCGAGCATCCAGGCCGCCGTCTCGGTCTTGGCGGATACGCCGGTCCAGTTGACCTGACCGAAGCGAATGGTCCCGCAGGAGTCGTCCTCGGCGGCCGTTGCGGTCGAGCCGATGCTCAGTGCGGCCGCCGCTGTGATTGCTGTCAGGGTTCGTTTCATCATGGAAACCTCCATCCTCTTGTTGTCACGACCACCGACGCCGGTGATCATGGTCGGCGACACGGATCGCGTCGCCGATGCTCGATGCGGCCCCAGCCGTCGTCGCGCGCGGCTCCGGCCGATGCCGGGCGCTGGTATCCAGTCCCGGCGTTGCCCGGTTCGCCGCGCCGGATGCACAGGGGGCGGCGTGGCCGAGGGTGTCGGCATCGGCCCGGGAGGGCCGGGCTCGCGACCCGCTCGGGCGCGAAGCGCTCAATCGTACGCGCTGTCGACACCCTGGAGCTCGACATAGACGCTCTTGCGCTGAGTGTAGAAGTCGATCGCGGCATGGCCGTTCTCGCGGCCGATGCCGGATCCCTTGACGCCGCCGAACGGCATCTCGATCGGCGTGACGTTGTAGTTGTTGATCCAGACCACCCCCGCCTCGAGCTCGCCGGCGACGCGGTGGGCCCGCGCGAGATCGCGCGTGAACACGCCCGCGGCCAGTCCGTAGTGCGTGTCGTTCGCGCGGCGCAGTACCTCGTCCTCCTGGGCGAAGGTGAGCACCGACATCACCGGGCCGAAGATCTCCTCGCGCACGATCCTCATGTCATCGCGGCAGTCGGCGAAGATCGTGGGCTCCACGAAGGCCCCGTTGGCGAGCTCACCCCCGGCGGCGCGGTCGCCGCCGCAGACCAAGCGGGCACCGCCGTCCTTTCCGGCCTGCATGTAGGACAGCACCAGGTCACGGTGCTCCTGCGAGATCAGCGGGCCGACCTGCGTTTCCGGGTCGAGCGGATCGCCCAGCTTGAGCTTCTCGGTGCGCGCCTCGAGCCGCTCGAGGAACTCGGATTCGATGGCGGCATCGACGAACACGCGCGTCCCGTTGGTGCAGATCTCGCCTTGGCTGTAGAAGTTGGCCATCATCGCCGCCGAGACGGCCTCGTCCAGGTCGGCATCGGCGAACACGATCAGCGGCGATTTGCCGCCGAGCTCCATCGTCACCTGTTTGAGCGTGCCGGCGGCGTCGGCCATGACCTTCTTGCCCGTCCCCGCCTCGCCAGTCAGGGAGACCTTGGCGATGCCCTGGTGTGCGGTGAGCGCCCGGCCGGTCTCGCCGAAGCCATGGACGACGTTGTACACACCCGCTGGCAGTCCCGCCTCGCGGTAGACCTCGGCGAGCTTGAGCGCCGTCAGCGGCGTCAGCTCGGCCGGCTTGAACACCATGGCATTGCCGCAGGCCAGCGCCGGCGCGGACTTCCAGCAGGCGATCTGCAGCGGGTAGTTCCAGGCGCCGATGCCGGCGCAGACGCCGAGCGGCTCCCGGCGCGTGTAGTAGAACGCCCGCGAGAGGTCGCCATACTCGCCCTCGATACCGCCCGCGATGCCGCCGAAGTACTCCAGGCAGGCCGCCCCGGACTCGACGTCCGCCTCGGGCGTCTCCTGGATCGGGCGGCCTGTGTCGAGGCTCTCCAGCCACGCGATCGCGTCGACGTTGGCGCGCAGCAACTCGGCCGCCCGGCGCAGCACGCGCCCGCGCTCGGCGCCGGTCCAGCGGGCCCACTCGCGCTGCGCGCGGTCGGCGACGGCCACCGCCCGGTCCACATCGGTCGCCTCGGCCAGGGCGATCTCGCCGATCGCCGTGCCGCTGGCCGGGTTGTAGTCGGTGAACGTCCGGCCCGCGGCGGCGTCCGCGAACTGGCCGTCGATGAACAGTTGCGTCGCAAAGTCCTGCATCGGCGTGGCCTCTCGAATCATGAAACGTGCAGGCGGTCCTTGCTCGGCCCCTCCGTCTCCACCGGGCGCGCGAGCAGCCTATCCAGGTAGCCGTGGGCGATGGCCCATGCCTGGTCCAGGTCGAGCGCCTCCCGGTGGAGGGCCGCCCGCACGTAGATGCCGTCGATCATCGAGCTCATGCCCTCGGCGGCGCGCTCGGCCTCACCGGGCGGCAGCTGCTGGCGGAACGCGTGCAGGAGGTTGGAGTGCAGCCGGCGCACGTAGATGCGGTGCAGGCGCGCGAGCTCGGGCGCGTATGGGACCTGCCCGTAGAATGCCAGCCAGGCGGCACAGACCGACCGCGTGAACTGCTCGCGTGCGAAGCTCGCCGACAGGATCGCTTCAATGCGCTCGTTCGGTGTGCCGGCGCGGCGCAGCCGGGCGATCGAGGCGTGCTGCAGTTCCCTCAGCAGGGATCGCATGGTCGCCGCGAGCAGCGTGTTCTTGCCGCCGAAGTAATGCCCGATGATGCCGCTCGACAGCCCCGCCGTGCGGCTGATCCGGGCGATCGTCGTCTCGGCGAATCCGTGCACCTCGATCGTGCGGATGGTCGCGGCGATCAGCTGGCGGCGCCGGACCGGCTGCATTCCGACCTTTGGCATTGCCCGCAGGCTCCGGGGCGTTTAGTCTTGATTCTACCGGGTTTGTTTGAACGGTCAAACAAAAATCCGGGCGGCCCGCGGTGCCATGCCGGCGACCGGCGGCAGCCGTGGACGAACCGGTGCCCGCGCGACCGTGGGCGAACCGGCGGCGACACCTGATAGCGCCGCCCCCGGTCGTGGCGGTGATGATGGTCCGCATCCGCCGCATTTGCAGGTGCCCGTCTTGAAGGGGACGAGCGATGAACGAGAATGAATTCGACCAGGCGTTCGACTACGTGATCGTCGGTTCAGGGTCCGCCGGGTCGGTGCTTGCCGCCCGGCTCAGCGAGGACGGGCAGAACCGGGTGCTGGTTCTCGAGTTCGGTGGCAAGGACAACTCCGTGTTCGTCCAGATGCCGACGGCGCTCTCGATACCGCTCAACATGAAGCGTTTCGACTGGGGCATGCACACGGAGCCCGAGCCCGGCCTGAACGGCCGCAGTATCCACCACGCCCGGGGCAAGGTGATCGGCGGCTCGTCGTCGATCAACGGCATGGCCTACGTGCGCGGTTGCGCCGGCGATTTCGAGGAGTGGGTCGAAAAGGGGGCCGACGGCTGGGGCTACCGCGACGTCCTGCCCTACTTCAAGCGCGCCGAGCGCTGCCTCTACGGCGACGACACCTACCGCGGCCGGTCCGGGCCCGTCGGCGTGTGCAACGGCAACAACATGGCCAACCCGCTGTACCACGCCTTCGTCGAGGCCGGGGCGCAAGCCGGTTATGGCCGCACGGACGACTACAACGGCTACCGCCAGGAGGGCTTCGGCCGGATGGACATGAGCGTGCGTGACGGCAGGCGCTCGTCGACGGCCAACGCCTATCTCAAGCCCGCGCTCGGGCGGGGCAACCTGCATCTCGAGATGAAGGCGCTCGCGCGCCGCATCATCATGGATGGACGACGCGCCGCCGGTGTCGAGTACGAGCAGGGCGGGCGCCGGGTCCGCGTGCGCGCGCGCCGCGAGGTGCTGGTCTGCGCGAGCGCGTTCAACTCGCCCAAGCTGCTGATGCTCTCCGGCATCGGCCCGGCCGGGCAGCTGCGCGAGCACGGCATCGACGTGGTGCACGATCTGCCGGGCGTGGGTGCGAATCTGCAGGATCACCTCGAGGTCTGGGTGCAGCAGCGCTGCACGCAGAAAATCACCCTCAACGGCTGGCTCAATCCGCTCGCCAGGGCATGGATCGGCGCGCGCTGGCTGCTCACGAAGACCGGGCTCGGCGCGAGCAATCATTTCGAGTCCAATGGCTACATCCGCAGCCGGGCAGGCCTGCGCTGGCCCGACCTCCAGTACCATTTCCTTGCCGGCGCCATCGCCTACGATGGCTCGAGCGCGGTCAAGGGCCACGGTTTCCAGGCGCACCTCGGGCACAACAAGCCCCGCAGCCGCGGCTGGGTGCGACTGTGGTCGGCGGATCCGGCCGATTCCCCGCGGATGTTCTTCAACTACCTCGACGAGGAAGCCGATCGTCAGGCCTATCGCGATGGCGTGCGGCTCACGCGCGAGATCTTCGCTCAGCCGGCGTTCGACCCCTACCGCGGGGACGAGGCCGCGCCGGGGCCGGATGTGGTTACCGACGACGAGATCGATGAGTGGATTGCCAACTCCGCCGAAACGGCCTACCACCCGGCGGGCACCTGCCGAATGGGGCGCGACGCGATGGCGGTGGTCGATCCCGAGTGCCGCGTCCATGGTATCGAGGGCCTGCGCGTGGTGGACTCCTCGATCATGCCGACACTGACCAACGGCAACATCAATGCGCCGACGATCATGATCGGCGAGAAGGCCGCCGATCACGTCCGCGGTCGCGATCCCCTGGGGCCCGTCGAGGTCGAGAGCTTCGTCCCCGGTAACTGGGAATACAGCCAGCGCGAGGGCACACCGCAGCGCCCGGCAGACGGGGCGGGCTGAGCTCGCGCCGTCACACCGATCGCGGGCAATAGCGCGCCCGTCAGGGCCGACCGGTCGGTGGGAGAGAAGCGAGCCTGCTCGCGAGCCGGGGCCAGCATCACCCACGGCGACCGCCACGACGCAGGCGTTGCACGCGTCATCCGACGCGGCGCCGGCTTTTGCCGCGCACGTAGGCCGGCTTGCGACCGGTGGGAGCCAGCCGGCGTGCAGCGTTCAACCCGCCGCGCGCGCCGGCTGTTGCCTCCGGCAAAAGTCGGCCTACATCAACCTGCCGCCTGCCGCCTGCCGCCTGCCGCCTGCCGCCTGCCGCCTGCCGCCTGCCGCCTCAGCCGCACGGGTCCAGCGGTCGAACGCTCCGCGGGTGCCGCTCGAGCCAGCGCACAAGCAACCTGTAGTGGTCGCGGTCGAACGCGGCCTCGGGGGGATCGGCGGCGAGCTCGACCGCCTCCGCCTCGGTGCGGGCGGATCCCAGGTAGCGCCAGCGATCGACGACGTGGCACTCGCCGGCGCTGCCGTCGGGCGCGGTCTCGGCAATGCTGATCGGCCCGTGCCAGGGCCAGGGCCGGATGTGGCGCGGGCCGAGCGCTTCGAGCAGGCGCATGTTGAAGCGCACGGCGGCCTCGGCGCCGGTGCACGCGCCCCGGCAGCGCCCGATCTGGAAGCCGAAGCACGGGCGTGTCCCGCGGCCCTGCTCGAGGCCGAGCCGGCGCCGGCAAAGGCCGTGCTCATCGGCCAGGCGCGCGAGCGCGCGCCGCGCCGCCCGGCGGTCGCCGAAGGGGCCGAACCAGCGCTCCCCGGGCCAGGCATCCGGTGTCCGCGCCGCCCTGCACTCGGGGCGGAGATAGCCGTCGCCGTCCTCGGCCAGGGCGAGGATCACCTGGTCGCGCGCGGGCCGCAGGCGGCGGTTGTGCAGCGGGCGCAGGCGTTTCACCAGCGCCGCCTCGCGCAGCAGCGCCCCCAGTTCGCCCGCGGTTTCCTCCCAGTCGATGCGCGTGAGCTGGTGCGCGATGCGGGTGGCCGTGTGCGTGCGGTGGTCGCCGGAGAGATGGCTCATCACCCGGTCGCGCAGGTCGATGCTCTTGCCCACGTAGAGCAGCGCGTCGTCGGCCCCGTAGAACAGGTAGACGCCCGGGCGGTGGGGGATGTCGTCGAGCGAACCGGCGGCCAGGCCGTGCGGCAGCGACGGGCCGCGGCGCTGCTGCTCGACGGCGTCGCGCACCGTCGCCGTGCCCAGGTCGGCGGCCGCCGCCTCGACGAACCTTACGGTCGCGCGGGCGTCGCCGAGCGCACGGTGGCGCGCCTCGCAGTGCAGACCGAAGCGCTCGATCAGCCGCTCGAGGCCGTGGCCCCGGTGCCCCGGGTAGAGGGCGCGCGACAGGCGCACGGTGCACAGCACCGGTGCGCGGAAGGTGATGCCCTCGCGCGCGAACTCGTGGCGCAGGAAACCGTAGTCGAAGCGCGCGTTGTGGGCGACCACCACGCGTCCGCGCAGTCGCTCGAGCAATTCGTCGCGCACGCCGGCGAACTCGGGCGCGTCCGCCAGCATGTCGTCGTCTATGCCGGTGAGGGCGGTGATCGAGGGCGGCAGCGGCCGGCCCAAGGCGATCAGCTGCGACCATTCGTCGAAGACCACGCCGTCGTCGACGGCGACGACGGCGGCCTCGATGATGCGATCGCGCGCCGCATTGCCGCCGCTGGTCTCGAGGTCGACGAACGCCCAGCTGCCGGCCAGCGGCAGGGCGTTGCTGGCGCCGGTCCGCGCTGCCAACGGGCCCTCAGGCCCCGCCGCCGTTCCCGGCCGCGTCGGTGTGCGCGCGTGCGCCCTCGTCCTCCGGCTGCGCGTTGGCGTTCGGCTGGCGCTCGAGCTTCGGCAGGGTGACCGGCATGCCCGGATGCAGGTCCTCGAAATCGAGATCCGGGTTGTACTGGCGCAGCAACCAGAGCGGCACGTTGTTGGTGCGGCGTGCCAGCGTCCACAGCGAATCGCCGCGCTCGACCAGCGTCTGTTCCGTGCCGGTGATCCGGAATTGCTCGAAGAAGCGGGCCTGGAGCTCCTCGTGATAGGCCTCGCGCCGGCGCTGGAACGCCTCCGGCGCGACCCGGGTGAAGCGCAGCTGCAGGCGGTGGCCGATGATCACCGGCTTGCCGTAGCGCATGTCGTTGATGCGCCGCAGCTGGCTCGCGCGCAGGTCGAGCCACTCGGCGTAGTGACCGAGCGTCTCCGCGGCCTGCACCTCGATCGTGCCGTCCGCGGCGACGCCGTAGTCGGCGGGGTCGGCCGACAGTGCCGGCTGCTCGGGGGCGATCGTCCCGCCGGCGGTGGCGTCCACCGGCTCGGGGCCTTCGGCGAGGGCCTCCGCGTCAGCCTCGACCGCCGCCAGGCGGGCGTGCGTTTCCGACCCGGAATCGCCATCGGCCCCGTGGCCGGGCTCGCCGGCCGCCGACTCCTTGCCGGTGTCTTCCGTCTTGGCCGTTGCGACGTCCGTCGTACCCGCCGCGGTGGCGGGTGCCGCCGGCGCGGGACCGGGCCCCCCGGTTTCGCCCGCGGCGGGCGTTTCGCTCGCCGCCATCGCCGCCGGGCCCGCGTCCGCAGCGACGCTCGGCGGCGGCGCGTCCGTGGCGCGGGTCCCGCCGTCGCCGCCGCCCGTGTCGGCGGTGGCGACGGTGATCTCGACGTCCTCGGCCGGGCGGCCGTCGACGCGCAGCTCCTGGCCCGGGTAGATGCGGTTGCTGTTGCCCAGGCCATTGGCGCGGGCGAGGCTCGCCGTTGCCATACCGACGCGCTCGGCGATGCCCGAGAGCGTATCGCCCGGGCGCACGGTGTAGTACGTGCGGTCGCCGCCGCCCGTATCGCCCGATACCGGCAGCCGCAGGGTCTGGCCCGCACGGATGAAGTTGCGGCTGCGCAGGTTGTTCAACGCGACCAGCTCGCGTGTCGCAACGTCGTAGCGCGCGGCGATCGTCGACAGCGCCTCGCCCGGCTGCACCCGGTGGTAGCGATCCGGTATCTGTGCGAAGTAGCGCTGTTCCTGCTCGACGCGCGCGAGCATCGCCTCCGCCGGGGGGCGCTCGGCCCCCGCCGGGACGCGCAGGTCGTAGCCGCGCGGCACCCGCTTCTTGCCCGCCCAGACCGGGTCGCGCAGCGCCCGGTTCAGCTCGCGCAGGCGCTTGCGATCGACGTCGAAGGCCTCGCTGATGGCGCTCACCGACGTGTAGAACGGCAGCTCGATCGTCTCGCTGACGAGCGGATCGCGCCGCTCGAGCAGTCCGAAGTACTTCTCGGCGTTGAAGTCGACCTCGACGGCGGCCAGGAATGAAGGATAGAAGTTGCGCGAGGCGAAGCCCCAGTTGCGGCCCGAGTACGCGTCGATGATCGTGGCGATGTTGTTCGAGCCCACCTGGCGCGCCGCGCGACGGACCCCCGCAAGCCCGTGGTTGTACGCGGTCACCGCCAGTGCCCAGTCCCTGGTCACCGAGTGGTTGTGTTCGAGCAGGCGGGCGGCCGCGATCGACGACTTGAACGGATCCATGCGCTCGTCGACGACGTGATCGATGCGCATGTAGCGGCGGCCGGTGGAGCGCGTGAACTGCCAGATGCCCGCCGCCCCGACACGGGACCAGGCGCGCGGGTTGAACGACGACTCCACGTGCGGCAGCGCCGCCAGTTCCCGCGGCAGGCCCATCTCCTCCAGCGTGCGCCGGATGTGCGGCTCCCAGGCGCCGGAGCGCTCCAGCCCGGCCCGGAACTTGTCCGCCTGGCCGAGCTGGAAGCGCAGTCCGCGCGAGGCCGCGCGGCGCAGGCGCTGGTCCGTGACCCCCTCCGGCCACAGTGCCAGCACGCGCCGCTCCTCGGCGTTGAGCTTCGACCGGTCCTTGCGGGCGATGTTGCGCAGCACGGTGCGGTAGTGCGCCTTGCGCGCGTCCACCTGGCGGCTACGGGCGCGCCGGCCCTCGCCCTTGAGCTTGATGGCCTCGTAGACGACCGCGAGGTTGTGGCGGTCGTGGATCAGGCCGCCATCGGTCGTGACCTGCGTGTAGACACGGGTCCAGAAGCGGACGGCGGGCTCGATCTCGGGCGGGCGCGGGAATGCCTCGGGCGCGGCGAGGCCGGGCATCGAGACCAGGGCGAGGCCGCCCAGCAAGACGGCGATGAGGCGTTTCATGGTTGTTCGGGGTTCCCGGCGACCCCTTCGGGCTCGCGTGCATGCGGATCAGGGTAGCGGATTGTTGATGTCCAGCGGCCGCCCTGCAAGGGGGGAAGCCACTTTTCCCGCGCCTCGCAATCGCTCGCCAGTGCCCGCCCTGGGGCGGCATGGCGTCGCCTGCCGCCCGGTTGGCCGGCCGGCCGGGGCCGGGCGGGCAGGCTCGTGGCTCGATTCGGGCGGCGCTGGTGGCATGCCGGGCAGCCGGCCGGGTGGGGCCACCGC
>CAZVFN010000080.1:0-12627 GCA_964626335.1 uncultured Ectothiorhodospiraceae bacterium | reverse complement strand
CCGCGAAGGCGGCCGCACCGTCGGTGCCGGCGTCGTTTCCAAGATTATCGAGTAAATGACGCGGTAGCGAGCGCGCGCACGGGGCGTGAATGCCCGCGGGCGCGCCGTCGTTTCGGCGCTCGCGATGCAGCGGCGGTGGACGGCAACCGAATAGGCCAGTAGCTCAACCGGCAGAGCATCGGTCTCCAAAACCGAGGGTTGGGGGTTCGAGTCCCTCCTGGCCTGCCATTCAACCGGTCGCGCGCCGGCGCGCGACCCCGCGGGGCACCCGGCAAAGATGGTCGCGAAGACCCAAACCCAGGAAGGTCCGCTGGACACGGCGAAGCTGTGGCTGGCCATCGCACTGGTGGCGGCCGGCGTGTTCGGCTTCTACACGCTCGGCGAGATCTCGGTGCTGTACCGCGCACTGGCCCTGGTGGGGGTCGCGCTGGTGGCCCTCGGCATCGCGTACACCACGGGCAAGGGACGCCGCGCGTGGCGCTTCGCGCAGGACGCGCGCACCGAGCTTCGACGCGTGGTCTGGCCCACGCGCACCGAAACGATGCAGACGACCCTGATCGTGCTGCTGATCGTGCTCCTCGTCGGGATTTTCCTCTGGTTGCTCGACATGTTTCTCCAGTGGGGCTTCGGTGCGATCACCGGGGTCGGGGGTTAAGAGGCCGTTATGAGCAAGCGCTGGTACGTGGTACAGGCCTTCTCGGGGTTCGAGACGACGGTCAAGCGCGCGCTGCAGGAGCATATCGCTCGCAGCGGCCTCGACGAGTATTTCGGCGAGGTCATGGTCCCGACCGAGGAAGTGGTCGAGGTCAAGGGCGGGCAGAAGCGCAAGTCGGAGCGCAAGTTCTTCCCCGGCTACGTCCTGATCCAGATGGAGATGAACGACGAGACCTGGCACCTCGTGAAGAACACGAATCGCGTGCTGGGTTTCATCGGCGGTACTGCCGACAAGCCGGCGCCGATCTCCGACAAGGAGGCCGAGAGCATCCTCCAGCGGGTGCAGGAGGGCACGGAGAAGCCGCGGCCGAAGGTCCTGTTCGAGCCCGGCGAGGTGGTGCGCGTGACCGACGGGCCGTTCAACGACTTCAGTGGCGTGGTCGAGGAGGTGAACTTCGAGAAGTCGCGCCTGCTCGTCGCGGTGCAGATCTTCGGGCGCTCGACGCCCGTGGAACTGGAATTCAGTCAGGTCGAAAAGGCGTGAATGCGCCGCCGGGGCTGATTCCCGGGTAGGCCGGCTTTCGCCGAAGGCGACAGCCGGCATGGGGCTTCGGGCCCCGCTAAGGTCCGATCAACGGGGCTTGTCCGCGCGGCAGCTCCACCACGACGGGGGGAGCCGAACAGGCGCACGCACCCCACGCGGAGTCAAACGTGGCACGCAAGATCACAGCATACGTCAAGCTGCAGGTAGCCGCCGGCAAGGCCAATCCGAGCCCGCCCGTGGGCCCGGCGCTGGGCCAGCACGGCCTCAACATCATGGAGTTCTGCAAGGCGTTCAACGCCAGGACGCAGGAGCTCGAGCCGGGCCTGCCGATCCCGGTGGTGATCACTGTCTACAGCGACCGCAGCTTCACCTTCATCACGAAGACACCGCCGGCGAGTGTCCTCCTGAAGAAGGCCGCGGGCATCAAGAGCGGTTCGAGCAACGCGCTGACGAACAAGGTCGGCAGCGTCACGCGCGAACAGCTCGAGGACATCGCGCGGCAGAAGGAGCCGGATCTGACGGCGGCCGACATGGACGCCGCCGTGCGCACCATCGCGGGCAGCGCCCGCAGCATGGGCCTCGAAGTGGAGGGCCTCTGAAATGGCGAAGCTGAGCAAGCGCAAGCAGTCGATCCGCGCGCAGGTCGACCCGAACCGCGAGTACCCGGTCGACGAGGCGTTCGGGTTGCTCAACGAGCTGACCTCGGTGCGCTTCAACGAGACGGTCGAGGCCTCGGTGAATCTCGGGGTCGACCCGCGCAAGTCGGACCAGATGGTTCGCGGCTCGACGGTGCTGCCGAACGGCACCGGCAGGAGCACGCGGGTGGCGGTGTTCGCCCAGGGCGAGCAGGCCGAGGCGGCCGAGGCCGCCGGTGCCGACGTGGTCGGCTTCGAGGACCTGGCCGAGCGCATCCAGGGCGGCGAGCTCGACTTCGACGTCGTCATCGCCGCGCCGGATGCGATGCGCGTGGTCGGTCGCCTGGGGCAGATCCTCGGCCCGCGCGGGCTGATGCCGAACCCGAAGGTCGGGACCGTCACGCAGGACGTGGCCACCGCCGTGAAGAACGCGAAGGCCGGCCAGGTCCGCTACCGCACCGACAAGAACGGCATCATCCACGCGCCCATCGGCAAGGTCGACTTCGACGGTGACGCCCTGCGGGAGAACCTGCAGGCGCTGCTGAACGACCTGAACAAGGTCAAGCCGTCGACGTCGAAGGGCACCTACATGAAGCGCGTGACCGTCTCGTCGACCATGGGCCCGGGCCTCAAGGTCGACAAGGCAAGCCTTTCGATCTGACGTGGTTTCCGCTTCTCGCCGGGAGCGCCAGGAGCCGCGACGGACGCCGGGTCGTACTCTTGTTGCAAACTGGCCGCTCACTGGCGCCCGTTGCGCCCTGGCGAGAACCAACGACGAGGTTCGACGCGCCACCCGGGGGGTGGTGGGGCCGCCGGCAGCGGCGGTCCGACAATCGACTTTGAACGACCTGGCCTCACCGGGGCGCTGCCCGCGCCCCCGTCACTGGCCGGATCGCGTCAAAGACCGCAGGGGTCGGCTCCGGTCGGCTTAATGGCCTGCGCAGATGGCGATTCGTGCCGGTATGCAACGCATTGCCGGCAGTCGCCGCAAGGGCACGGACCCAGTGTCCGTGTTTGGCTCACCGGGGAGCGGCCCAGCGGCCGTCTCCCGCTAGGAGGTGCTCGATGCCGCTGTCATTCGACGAAAAGCAGGCGGTCGTGGCCGAGGTGGCCGACGTGGCCAGCTCCGCGCACTCGGCCGTCGCGGCGGATTATCGGGGGCTGACCGTCTACCAGATGACCGAGCTGCGCCACCAGGCGCGGGCGCAGAACGTCTACCTGAAGGTGGTCAAGAACACCCTCGCCCGTCGTGCCGTCGAGGGCACCGAGTTCGAGTGCATGAGCGAAGGACTGACCGGTCCGCTGATGCTGGCGTTCTCCACGGAGGACCCGGGATCGGCGGCGCGCGTCATCAAGGAGTTCGCCAAGGCGACGAACAAGCTGGAAGTCCGTGCGGTCGCCATCGGCGGCCGGATGTACGGTCCCGGCGAGCTCGATCGCGTGGCGACGCTGCCGACGCGCGACGAAGCCCTGGCCCAGCTGGCCGGGACGCTGCGCGCGCCGCTCGACAAGTTCGCTCGCACGCTCAACGAGGTGCCCGGCAAGCTGGTCCGCACGGTTGAAGCCATCCGTGCCGAGAAGGCCGGCGAAGCGTAACCAGTATCGGTTCCGGGCCCTGCCCGGCCCGCGTTTGCATACCACAGGAGGCTGAAATGGCCGTTTCGAAAGAAGACATCCTCGAGACGATCTCGAACATGACCGTCATGGAGGTCGTCGATCTGATCTCCGCGATGGAGGAGAAGTTCGGCGTGAGTGCCGCCGCGGCCGCCGTGGCCGCCCCGGCCGGCGGCGGCGGTGGCGAGGCCGCCGAGGCCGAGGAAGCGCAGACCGAGTTCGACGTCGTCATGACGAGCTTCGGCTCCAACAAGGTCGGTGTGATCAAGTCGATCCGCCAGATCACCGGCCTCGGCCTCAAGGAGGCCAAGGAGATGGTCGAGGGGGTGCCCGCGACCGTCAAGGAGCAGATCGAAAAGGAGGATGCCGAGTCGATCAAGAGCCAGCTCGAGGAAGCGGGCGCTCAGGTCGAGCTCAAGTAGGACCGACGCAGCACGGCGTGGCGCGCGAGCGCCGCGCCGTGTTGTCAGAGCCGGCTGGCACCCCGGGTGCCGCGCCGGACGGTCGAGCGACGGTGGAGGACGTGCTCACGCGATGACGCGTACGACCGCAGGCATGGACAGTCGATGTTCCCTTGCCGCAACGCGGTTCGTGCCGTTCGTGTGGAGCGCTGCCGAGCCCGAGGCGCCGTCCGGCGGGTACCGGGCGCCGGCCTATTTCTGCTTCCAGCAGATCAATATCGCGTTGCAACCGCACGCGACCGAAGCACGGTGGTGAGAGAGAACCGCGATGGCATATTCCTTCACTGAGAAGAAACGCATCCGGAAGGATTTCGGCAAGCGCGCATCCATTCTGGAAGCGCCGTATCTGCTGCAGACGCAGATCGAATCCTACCGGGGCTTCCTGCAGGCCGACAAGCATCCCGAGGAACGCGACACAGTCGGCTTGCACGGGGCGTTTCAGTCCGTACTGCCGATCGTCAGCTACTCCGGCAACGTCGAGCTCCAGTACGTCAGTTACCGGCTGGGCAAGCCGGCGTTCGACGAGCGCGAATGCGGGATCCGCGGACTGACCTTCTCGGCGCCGCTGCGCGTGCTGGTGCGCCTGGTCATCTTCGACAAGGGCACCAGCAACAAGGCCGTCAAGGACGTCAAGGAACAGGAAGTCTACATGGGCGAGCTACCGCTCATGACGGACACCGGCACGTTCATCATCAATGGCACGGAGCGCGTGATCGTTTCGCAGCTCCACCGCTCGCCGGGCGTGTTCTTCGACCATGACAAGGGCAAGAGCCACTCCTCGGGCAAGCTGCTGTTCTCCGCGCGGGTGATCCCCTACCGCGGCTCCTGGCTCGACTTCGAGTTCGACGCCAAGGACAACATCTATACGCGCATCGATCGTCGCCGCAAGCTGCCGTCGACCGTGCTGCTGCGTGCGCTCGGCTATTCCACCCAGGACATGCTGGACCTGTTCTTCGAGAAGAACAGGTTCCACTTCACCCGGGACTCGATCGAGCTCGAGCTCGTCCCCGAGCGCCTGCGTGGCGAGACCGCCCAGTTCGACATCTCCGACGGCAAGAAGACCATCGTCGAGTCCGGCCGGCGGATCACCGCGCGCCATATCAAGGAGCTGGAGAACTCCGGCATCCAGCGCCTGGCCGTGCCGCGCGAGTACCTCGAGGGCAAGATCGTCGCCGGCGACATCCCGGACCCGGAGACGGGCGAGGTCATCGCCAACGCGAACGACGAGCTCACGGCCGAGCTGGTCGAGGCAATCGAGGCCAAAGGCGTCGAGAGCATCGAGACACTCTGGGTCAACGAGCTCGATCGCGGCCCGTATATCTCCAACACCCTGCGCATCGACAACACGCGCACCCAGTTCGAGGCGCAGGTGGAGATCTATCGCATGATGCGCCCGGGTGAGCCGCCGACCAAGGAGGCGACCCAGAGCCTATTCCAGAACCTGTTCTTCTCCGAGGATCGCTACGACCTGTCGGCGGTCGGGCGCATGAAGTTCAACCGGCGCGTCGGGCGCGACGAGCTCGAGGGGCCCGGCGTGCTCGACCAGCACGACATCCTCGACGTCCTGCGCGCGCTGATCGACATCCGCAACGGCAACGGCCAGGTCGACGACATCGACCATCTCGGCAACCGCCGCATCCGCTGCGTCGGCGAGATGGCCGAGAATGTCTTCCGCGTGGGCCTTGTGCGCGTCGAGCGCGCCGTGCGCGAGCGCCTGTCGATGGTCGAGTCCGAGGGCCTGATGCCCCAGGACATCATCAATGCCAAGCCGGTGGCGGCCGCGATCAAGGAGTTCTTCGGCTCCAATCAGCTGTCGCAGTTCATGGATCAGAACAACCCGCTGTCCGAGGTCACGCACAAGCGCCGGATCTCCGCGCTCGGACCCGGCGGGCTGACGCGCGAGCGGGCCGGGTTCGAGGTGCGCGACGTGCACCCGACCCACTACGGCCGCGTGTGCCCGATCGAGACGCCCGAGGGGCCGAACATCGGTCTGATCAATTCGCTCGCGGTGTACGCCCAGACGAACAAGTACGGCTTCCTCGAGACGCCGTACCGCAAGGTTGCCGACTCGCGCGTGACCGACGAGGTCGAGTACCTTTCGGCGATCGAGGAGGGCAATTTCGTCATCGCCCAGGCGAACGCCGCGCTCGACGACAATGGCACGCTGACCGACGAGTTGGTCTCGTGCCGCTACAACAACGAGTTCACGTTGTCGACCCCGGAGGAGGTGCAGTACGTCGACGTGTCGCCGAAACAGATCGTCTCGGTGGCGGCGGCGATGGTGCCGTTCCTGGAGCACGACGACGCCAACCGGGCCCTGATGGGCGCCAACATGCAGCGCCAGGCCGTGCCGACGCTGCGCGCCCAGAAGCCGCTCGTGGGCACCGGCCTGGAGCGCACCGTGGCGATGGACTCGGGCTCCGCCGTATCCGCCAAGCGCGGGGGCACGGTGGACTCGGTCGATGCGGGACGCGTGGTGGTTCGGGTCAACGACGACGAGGCCGTCGAGGGCGAGTCCGGCGTCGACATCTACAACCTGACGAAGTACACGCGCTCGAACCAAAACACCTGCATCAATCAGCGCCCGCTGGTGACGCCGGGCGACGTGGTTGCCCGCGGGGACGTGCTCGCCGACGGCCCGTCCACCGACATGGGGGAGCTGGCTCTCGGCCAGGACATGCTCATCGCCTTCATGCCATGGCACGGCTACAACTTCGAGGACTCGATCCTGGTCTCGGAGCGCGTCGTCGAGGAGGATCGCTACACCACCATCCACGTCGAGGAACTGACCTGCGTTGCGCGCGACACGAAGCTGGGACCGGAGGAGATCACGGCGGACATCCCGAACGTGAGCGAGTCCCTGCTCGGCAAGCTCGACGAGTCCGGCATCGTCTACGTCGGCGCCGAGGTCGACCCGGGCGATATCCTGGTGGGCAAGGTCACGCCCAAGGGCGAAACCCAGCTCACGCCGGAGGAGAAGCTGCTGCGGGCGATCTTCGGCGAGAAGGCGTCGGACGTGAAGGACACGTCCCAGCGGGTGCCGGCCGGCATGGACGGCACGGTGATCGACGTGCGCGTGTTCACGCGCGACGGGGTGGAGAAGGACACCCGGGCGCTGCAGATCGAGCAGGAGGAGCTGCGCCAGGTGCGCAAGGATCTCGACGACCAGCGCCGGATCATCGAGTCGGATGTCTTCGCCCGCGTCGAGAAGGCGATCGTCGGCCAGGTCGCGGAGAAGGGCCCCAACGGCCTGAAGAAGGGCACCGAGGTCACCAAGGAATACCTCGACGGGCTCGACGGTGACCAGTGGTTCGAGATCAGCCTGCGCGACGAGGACGCCAACGTCACGCTCGAGAAGGCGGCCCAGCAGCTGCGCGAGCACCGCGAGGCGTTCGAGCAGCGCTTCGCGGAGCAGAAGGCCAAGATCACGCAGGCCGACGACCTCTCGCCGGGCGTGCTCAAGATGGTCAAGGTGTATCTCGCGGTCAAGCGCCGCCTGCAGCCCGGCGACAAGATGGCCGGGCGCCATGGCAACAAGGGCGTGATCTCGACCGTGGTGCCGACCGAGGACATGCCCTACATGGAGGACGGCACGCCGGTCGACGTGGTGCTCAACCCGCTGGGCGTGCCGTCGCGCATGAACGTCGGCCAGGTCCTCGAGGCGCATCTGGGCTGGGCCGCCAAGGGCCTCGGCCACAAGATCGGCCGCACGATCGACGAGCAGGGCGATCCCGGGGCGTTGCGCGGGCTGCTCGAGAAGGTCTACAACCACGAGGGTGCGGTCTATCCCGAGAACCTCGATTCGCTCGACGACGACGAGGTCATGAACCTCGCCGACAATCTGCGCGCGGGTGTGCCCATGGCCACACCGGTGTTCGACGGCGCCAACGAGGACGAGATCCGCACGATGCTCGACCTCGCCGATCTGCCGGTGAGCGGCCAGACGACGCTCTATGACGGGCGCACGGGCGACGCCTTCGAACGGCCGATCACCGTCGGCTACATGCACATGATCAAGTTGAACCATCTGGTCGATGACAAGATGCACGCACGCTCGACGGGGCCGTACAGTCTCGTCACGCAGCAGCCGCTCGGGGGCAAGGCGCAGTTCGGCGGCCAGCGCTTCGGCGAGATGGAGGTCTGGGCGCTGGAAGCCTACGGCGCGGCGTACACGCTGCAGGAGATGCTGACGGTCAAGTCCGACGACGTGAACGGCCGCAACAAGATGTACAAGAACATCGTCGACGGTGATCACCGGATGGAGGCGGGCATGCCCGAATCGTTCAACGTGCTGTTGAAGGAAATCCGGTCGCTCGGCATCAACATCGAGCTGGAGCAGGACTGACACCGTGTCGGTCACGCGATCCATCCATTGCGGTTAACGACACGGTAGCGGGGAAACCATGAAAGATCTGTTGAACCTTCTGAAGCAGCAGGGTGCCACCGAGGACTTCGACGCGCTGCGTATCGGCCTCGCGTCTCCGGACGTGATTCGGTCGTGGTCGTTCGGCGAGGTCAAGAAGCCCGAGACGATCAACTACCGCACGTTCAAGCCGGAGCGCGACGGCCTGTTCTGCGCCAAGATCTTCGGTCCGGTAAAGGACTACGAGTGCCTCTGCGGCAAGTACAAGCGCATGAAGCATCGCGGGGTGGTCTGCGAGAAGTGCGGCGTCGAGGTCACGCTGACCAAGGTGCGTCGCGAGCGCATGGGCCACATCGATCTGGCCAGCCCGGTCGCGCACATCTGGTTCCTGAAGTCGCTGCCGTCTCGCATCGGCCTGCTGCTGGACATGACGCTGCGCGAGATCGAGCGGATCCTGTACTTCGAGGCCTACGTCGTGGTCGACCCGGGTCTCACCCCGCTCGAGCGCGGCCAGCTGATGCCCGAGGAGCAGTACCTCGAGGCGCTCGAGGAGTACGGCGACGAGTTCGACGCCCGCATGGGCGCCGAGGCCGTGCGCGATCTGCTGCGCGGCATCGACCTGCGCGAAGAGGCCGAGAAGCTGCGCCAGGAGGTCGATTCGACGCGCTCCGAGACCAAGATCAAGCGCCTGTCCAAGCGCCTGAAGCTGGTCGAGTCGTTCCTCGACTCGGGCAACAAGCCCGAGTGGATGGTCATGAGCGTGCTGCCGGTGCTGCCGCCGGATCTGCGCCCGCTGGTACCGCTCGACGGCGGGCGCTTCGCGACCTCGGATCTCAACGATCTGTATCGACGCGTGATCAACCGCAACAACCGCCTGCGGCGGCTGCTCGAGCTCAACGCGCCCGACATCATCGTGCGCAACGAGAAGCGCATGCTGCAGGAGTCGGTCGACGCGCTGCTCGACAACGGCCGCCGGGGCCGGGCCATCACGGGGACCAACAAGCGCCCGCTGAAGTCGCTCGCCGACATGATCAAGGGCAAGCAGGGCCGCTTCCGCCAGAACTTGCTGGGCAAGCGCGTCGACTATTCCGGGCGCTCGGTGATCGTGGTCGGCCCCGGCCTGCGCCTGCACCAGTGCGGGCTGCCGAAGAAGATGGCGCTCGAGCTGTTCAAGCCGTTCATCTTCTCCAAGCTGCACATGCGCGGTCAGGCGACCACCATCAAGGCGGCCAAGAAGCTCGTCGAGCGCGAGGGCCCCGAGGTCTGGGACATCCTCGAGGAGGTCATCCGCGAGCACCCGGTGCTGCTCAACCGCGCGCCCACGCTGCACCGACTGGGTATCCAGGCGTTTGAGCCGATCCTGATCGAGGGCAAGGCGATCCAGCTGCACCCGCTGGTCTGCGCGGCGTTCAACGCGGACTTCGACGGCGACCAGATGGCAGTCCACGTGCCGCTGTCGATCGAGGCGCAGCTCGAGTCGCGCTCGCTGATGATGTCGACCAACAACATCCTCTCGCCCGCCAACGGCGAGCCGATCATCGTGCCTTCCCAGGACATCGTCCTCGGCCTGTATTACCTGAGCCGCGTGGCGATCGGCGCGAAGGGCGAGGGCATGGTCTTCGCCGACGTGGCCGAGGCACGGCGCGCCTACGAATCCGGGGTCGTCGACCTGCAGGCGCGCATCACCGTGCGCCTGCCCAGGACGGAGACGCTGGAGTCGGGCGAGGAGATCCGCGTCATGCGCCGCCATGACACGACCATCGGCCGCGCCCTGCTGTTCGAGCTGATCCCGGAGGGGCTGTCCTACGAGCTGGTCGAGCAGGATCTCAACAAGAAGGCGATCAGCGCACTCATCGACGAATGCTACCGCCGGGTCGGTCTCAAGGAGACGGTCGTCTTCGCCGACCAGCTGATGTACATGGGCTTCCGCTACTCGACCGTCGCCGGCGTGTCGATCGGCAAGGAGGACATGGTCGTGCCGGCGGAGAAGCAGAGTCTGATCGACTCCGCCGAGGACGAGGTCAAGGAGATCCAGAACCAGTACTCCTCGGGCCTGGTGACCTTCGGCGAGCGCTACAACAAGGTGGTCGACATCTGGTCGCACGCGAACGACAAGGTCGCGACGGCGATGATGGAGAAGCTCGGCAAGCAGCGGGTGACCGACCGCGACGGCACCGAGGTCGAGCAGAAGTCCTTCAACTCGATCTTCATGATGGCCGACTCGGGCGCGCGCGGCTCGGCCGCGCAGATCCGCCAGCTCGCCGGCATGCGCGGGCTCATGGCCAAGCCCGATGGTTCGATCATCGAGACGCCGATCACGGCGAACTTCCGTGAAGGCCTCAACGTGCTGCAGTACTTCATCTCGACCCACGGCGCTCGCAAGGGCCTGGCGGACACGGCGCTCAAGACCGCCAACTCCGGCTACCTCACGCGCCGCCTGGTCGACGTCGGCCAGGACCTGGTCGTCACCGAGCGGGACTGCGGCACCAGCCGCGGCGTGCACATGAAGCCGATCATCGAGGGCGGTGACGTCGTCGAGGGCCTGCGCGAGCGCGTGCTGGGGCGCGTGGCGCTGCACGACATCCACGAGCCGTCGAGCGGGGAGCTGCTCATCGAGGCCGGCACGATGCTCGGCGAGAACGAGGTCGACCGGATCGAGGGCGCGGGCATCGACGAGCTGTGGGTGCGCTCCTCGATTACCTGCGAGACCCGCTACGGCAGCTGCGCCAAGTGCTATGGCCGTGACCTGGCGCGCGGCAACATGATCAACGTCGGCGAGGCCGTCGGCGTCATGGCCGCGCAGTCGATCGGCGAGCCGGGCACCCAGCTGACCATGCGCACGTTCCACATCGGCGGCGCCGCCAGCCGCCAGGCGGCGGCCAACAACGTCGCGGTCAAGTCCGACGGCAAGGTCCGGTTCCACAACATCAAGACCGTGCAGAACAAGAACGGCAACCTGGTCGCGGTCTCGCGTTCCGGCGAGCTCGGCGTGATGGACGAGACGGGCCGCGAGAAGGAGCGCTACAAGGTGCCCTACGGCGCCGTCATCACCGTCGGCGACAACGAGGCGGTCGAGGGTGGCCAGGTCGTGGCGAACTGGGATCCCCACACCCACCCGGTGATCACCGAGGTGGCGGGCTACATCCGCTTCAACGATTTCGTCGAGGGCGTGTCGGTCACGCACCAGGCCGACGAGGTCACCGGCCTGTCCTCGATCGTGGTCACCGACCCGAAGCAGCGCGGCAGCTCGGGCAAGGACCTGCGGCCGATGGTCAAGCTGGTCGACGGCGACGGCAACGACCTGTGCATCGCGGGCACCGACATCCCGGCCCACTACTACCTCCCGCAGGGGGCGATCATCAGCCTCGACGACGCCTCGCCGGTCGAGGTCGGCGACGTGCTCGCGCGCATTCCGCAGGAGTCGTCGAAGACCCGCGACATCACCGGCGGTCTGCCCCGCGTGGCCGACCTGTTCGAGGCCCGCAAGCCCAAGGAGCCGGCGATCCTCGCCGAGACCACGGGCACGGTCAGCTTCGGCAAGGAGACCAAGGGCAAGCAGCGCCTGATCGTCACCGACGAGCACGGCGACCGCCACGAGGAGTTGATCCCGAAGTGGCGCAACGTCTCGGTGTTCGAGGGCGAGCAGGTGGCCCGGGGCGAGATCATCTCCGACGGTGAGCCCAACCCGCAGGACATCCTGCGCCTGCTGGGGGTCGAGGAGCTGGCATCCTATCTGGTCAAGGAGATCCAGGACGTCTATCGCCTGCAGGGCGTCAAGATCAACGACAAGCACATCGAGGTGATCATTCGCCAGATGCTGCGCAAGGTCGAGATCCACGACCCGGGCGACACGCTGCTCCTGCGCGGCGAGCAGGTCGACCATGCGCGGGCCCTCGAGGTCAACGAGCGCATGGAGACCGAGGGCAAGCAGCCCTGCCGCTACGAGCACCTGCTGCTCGGCATCACCAAGGCCTCGCTGGTGACCGAGTCGTTCATCTCGGCGGCATCGTTCCAGGAGACCACCCGCGTGCTCACCGAGGCGGCGGTGCGCAGCGCCCGCGACGATCTCCGCGGCCTGAAGGAGAACGTCATCGTCGGGCGGCTGATCCCGGCCGGCACCGGCCTGGCCCACCACCAGGAGCGGCGTCGGCGGCGCCAGGGGCCGACCATCGAGAGCCCGTTCATGCCGACCGCCGGCGCCGGCGTCGGCGAGGCGGGGCTGGCCGACTCCGCCGAGATCGGTGCCAACGAGGAGCAGGGGGCCTGATGGCCCCCGGGCGCCTGCGCGCAGGCGCCGTGGCGTAGCGCCCGCGCGCGCGACGGCGAACCGAGCGCGCGGGGCATCGCCGCGGCGCC
>CAZVFN010000079.1:4623-12684 GCA_964626335.1 uncultured Ectothiorhodospiraceae bacterium | reverse complement strand
GCCGGTCTCGGCGAGGAGGCTCGCAGCCGTGTCGGCGAGTATCGCCGAGCGCGTCGGCAGCGCGGCGTCGACGAACACCGTCCCCGGATCGCCGACCGCCGACAGCGGGAGGTCGTCGGGCGTCGCCGACGCGATGGCGCTCGACGTCCGATCGGCGATGCGGGCGTTCCCGCGCGGCGGTCCCGCCCGCTCGGCGAACACGAGACCCTGACGACCCTCGTCGGTCCAACGGATCGCGGTTTCGACGCCGTGAGAGGCGATCCCGGCGGCAGCGCGCCGGCCGAGGTGGGTGTCGGGCAGCTTCGAGAGCCACGTCGTGTCGCTCCCGAGCCGTGCAGCCGTCACCGCGGCGTTCGCCGCCGACCCTGTCGCCGCGACTCCCGGCGCTGCAAGCGCCCTGCGCGCCCGGCTTCCCTGCAGCCATGCCCTGGCCCCCGCGTCGACCGCGTCGCGCTCCTGCCCGTCGGGGCGCAACAGGACGGCCCGATCCGCGCTACGGTACCCGTTCCCGGTGTACGCGCAAAACCTCGCATCGGGCGCCGGGCGACAAACCCGCGGGGGCTCGCGGAGGGCGGCGCTGCCGACGGCACAGTCCCGGCGGCCGCGGCGCAGCGGGATCGGCCGGCGCCGCGCCGCCCGTCAGGCCGCCGCTCGGGGGGCGGCACACGGCCCCGCCCCCTCGATGCGGGCCATCGTGGCCTCCAGCCAGGCCCGCGCCTCGGCGTTGATCGCGTCCGGCGCCTTGCCCTGTGTGGCGATGGGCTCGCCCACCACCAGGGTCACCGTGCCCGGCCACTTCACGAAGCTGTGGCGCGGCCAGAACTCGCCCGCATTGTGCGCCACCGGGACCACGGCCGCGCCGGTCTCGCTCGCGAGTATGGCGCCACCCATGCGGTAGCGCTCCGTGCGGCCCGGCAGCACCCGGGTACCCTCGGGGAAGATCATCACGGACCAGCCATTGGCGAGGCGGTCGCGGCCCTGGGAGAGCACCTGATCGACGGCCCGTCGCCCGGCACCGCGGTCGATGGCAATCGGCCGCAGCCGTGCGTGCCCCCAGCCGTAGAACGGCAGCTTCAGCAACTCGCGCTTGATCACGTGGACCTGGCGCGGCAGCAGCATGACCAGCGCCATCGTCTCCCAGGTCGACTGGTGCTTGGCGAAGAAGATGCACGGCTCGTGCGGGATCGCCTGCAGCCCCTCCACGCGCCAGCGCAGGCCGCAGATGAGCCGCAGCGCCCCGATGTTCACCGTGCACCAGGCCCGGGCCAGCGCATAGGCCCGCGCCGGCGCAAGCATCCAGCCGATCAGGCCGATGAGCAGGCCGAAGAAGATGGTCGTGAGCGCGAACACGAGCCAGAACACGGCCGAGCGCAGGTAGACCGACACGGGCGGACGCGGCCGGTCCATCAGGCGCCGTCGCCCGCTTCACACAACCAGGCGTCGACGAAGGCCCCCAGGTCCTCGTGGACCCGAACGCCGGCCAGGTCGCCGCCGTCGGCCTCGGTCGCGGTGCCGTTGCCGGTGCGCACCAGCACGGGCAGGGCGCCGGCGGCACGCGCGGCCTCGATGTCGGCGTCCGAATCGCCGACGAACGGGATCCCGGCGAGGTCGACGTCGAGCCGCTCGGCGATCTCGAGCAGCATGCCGGGGGCCGGCTTGCGGCGGGGCGCACCCGAGCCCGGCCCGTCCGGCGAGTGCACGATCGGGTCGAGGCGGCCCCCGAGGCGCGCGAGCGCGGCGTTCAAATGCGCGTGGATCGCGGCGAGCGTGGCCTCGTCGAACAGCCCCTTGGCGATACCCGACTGGTTCGTCGCCAGCGCCGTGCGATAGCCCGCGCGGTTCAACCGGGCGACCGCCTCGAGGCTGCCCGGCAGTGGACGCCACTCGGCGACGGACTTGATGTGGTCCGGCGATTCCGCGTTGAGCACGCCGTCGCGGTCGAGGATGACGAGCCCGGCCGCCACGGTCAGTGCACCTGGGAGAGGTCGGCAACGCGCAGGAACAACGCCCGGGCCCGGTCCAGCAGGGCGATGCGGTTGTCGCGCAGGGCGGTGGCGTCGGTCATCACCATGACGTCGTCGAAGAACCGGTCGAGCGGCGCCGCGAGGCCGGCCAGCCGCCCGAGCGCGCCGGCGTAGTCGCGCTCGGCGACCAGCCCGTCGATGGTCTCGTCGAGCCCCGCGACCGCGCCGCCCAGGTCGCGCTCGGCATCCTCGGTGAACAGGGCGGGGTCGGGCTCGCCGCCGGCGTCGCCGCCGGCCTTGCGCAGGATGTTGCGGATGCGCTTGTTGGCCTCGGTCAATGACGCCGCCTCGCGGCGTTCCGAGAAGGCGCGCACCGCGCGCAGGCGCGCGTCGAAGTCGGCCGGGCGCGTCGGCCGGCGGGCGCGCACGGCCTCGAACTGGTCGGCGGCGAAGCCGGCGTCGGTGTAGTACACGCGCAGCCGGTCGAGCATGAAATCGAACACCCGCGGCACCGCCGCCGGCGCGTCGATCCCCGCGGCATGGCCGCGGGCGGCCTCGCCGAGCGCCGCCTCCAGGTCCAGATCCACGCCCCCCTCGACCAGGATCCGCAGCGCCCCGAGCGCCGCGCGGCGCAGGGCGAACGGATCCTTGTCGCCGGTGGGCGCCTGGCCGATCGCGAAGATCCCGACCAGGGCATCGAGGCGATCGGCCAGCGCCACGGCCCGTCCGTCGGCGCTGCGCGGCAGCGTGTCGCCCGCGAAGGCCGGGCGGTAGTGGTCGGCGATTGCCCGCGCGACGGCGTCGCCGTAGCCCTCGGCCGCGGCGTAGTAACCGCCCATCAGACCCTGAAGCTCGGGGAACTCGCCCACCATCTCGGTCAGCAGGTCGCACTTGCACAGGCGCGCGGCGGTGCGCGTGGCATCGGCGTCGGCGCCGATCGGCTCGGCCAGGCGCGCGGCCAGGGCCTCGATGCGGGCGACGCGGTCGGCGAGCGTGCCCAGGCGGCGCTGGAACACCATCGCGCCCAGGCCGACCATGCGCTCGCCGAGCGGCCGGCGGCGGTCCTGTTGCCAGAAGAACTCGGCGTCGGCGAGCCGCGGCTCGATCACGCGCTCGTTGCCGTGGCGCACGACCTCGGGGTCGGCGCTGTCGATGTTGCTCACGGTTACGAACGCCGGCAGCAGGCCGCCGTGCACGTCGTGCAGCGAGAAGTACTTCTGGTGGTCCTTCATCACCGCGACCAGCGCCTCGGCCGGCACGTCGAGGAAGCGGCGGTCGAAGCGCCCGGCGAGCGCCACCGGCCATTCGACGAGCGCGGTGACCTCGTCCAGCAGCTCGGGGTCGAGGTCGGCCTCGCCGCCGGCGTCGCGCGCGGCCGCGGCCACCTGCCCGCGTATGCGTTCCAGGCGGTCGTCGAAGCCGGCGACGACGCAGCCCGGATCGAACAGGCGCCGCTCGTAGTCGGCCGGGTGCTCGACCTCGATGGGCGACGGGTGGTGGAAGCGGTGCCCGCGTGTGGTTCCCCCACTGCGCACGCCGAGCAGATCGACCTCGATCGGCTCGTTGCCGAACAGCACAACGGCCCAGTGGACCGGCCTTGGAAACGTCACGCCCTCAACGCACCAGCGCATCTGCTTCTTCGGACTCAGGTCGTCGAATGCGCGCCGCACCACATCGGGCAGAACCTCGGTCGTGAGCGCGCCAGGACGCTGCTCGGCGAAGTAGAGGTACTCCGCCTTGCCGCTGTGCCGCCGCTGGAGCTGATCCACGGTAGTGCCATGACGCCGAGCAAACCCTTCGGCGGCCTTGGTCGCATGACCTTGCGCGTCGAAGGCAGCCGAGACGGGCGGACCGCGGTGCTCGACCGTCTCCGACCACTGCTCCGTCGCAACGCCATGCACGCGAATCGCGAGCCGGCGCGGCGTGGCAAAGACCGTGGGGCGTTGACCTTGCGCTCCGCCGCGGTCTTCCCCTTTACGCCCGCGCTCGATGCGCGCGTCCTGGAGCGCAACCGCGAACGTGACCTCGAGCTGCTGCATCAAGTCCTTCAGCTCGCTCGAGGGCAGCTCCTCGGTACCGATCTCGACCAGCAGGTCGCGTGCGTCAGCCATGCTCGGCCTCCGCCGCGGCGGCGCCAGCCACGAGCGGGAAGCCGAGGGCCTCGCGCTTGGCGTAATACGCCTGGGCGGCCGCGCGCGCGAGGTCGCGGATGCGCAGGATGTAGCGCTGGCGCTCGGTGACCGAGATCGCCGCGCGCGCATCCAGCAGGTTGAACGTGTGCGAGGCCTTGAGCGCCTGCTCGTAGGCGGGTAGCGGCAGCGGTTGGTCGCGCTCGATCAGGCGCCCGGCCTCCGCCTCGCAGGCGTCGAACCAGGCGAACAGCGCCTCCGTGTCGGCCAGCTCGAAGTTGTAGATCGACTGCTCGACCTCGTTCTGGTGGAAGACGTCACCGTAGCGGACCGTGCCCTGCGGCCCCTCCGTCCACACGAGGTCGTAGACGTTCTCCACGCCCTGCAGATACATCGCGATGCGCTCGAGACCGTAGGCGATCTCGCCCGACACCGCGTCCACGTCGAGGCCGCCGACCTGCTGGAAGTAGGTGAACTGGGAGATCTCCATGCCGTTGAGCCAGACCTCCCAGCCCAGGCCCCACGCACCCAGCGTGGGCGATTCCCAGTCGTCCTCGACGAAGCGGATGTCGTGGACCAGCGGGTCGACCCCGAGCGCCTCGAGCGAGCCGAGGTAGACCTCCTGGATGTCCAGCGGCGCCGGCTTGATCAGCACCTGGAACTGGTAATAGTGCTGCAGGCGATTCGGGTTCTCGCCGTAGCGGCCGTCGGTCGGGCGGCGCGAGGCCTGCACGTGCGCCGCGCGCCAGGGCTCCGGCCCGACCGCGCGCAGGAACGTGGACGGGTGGAAGGTGCCGGCTCCGACCTCCATGTCGTACGGCTGCATGAGGACACACCCCTGCCCGATCCAGTAGTTCTGCAGGCGCAGGATGAGGTCCTGGAAGGAGATCGTGCTGGCGGCGGCGTGCGCGGGCACGGGGGGCCCCGGGGGTGGCGTCGGAAGCGCGCCAGTATAGCGATGCTGCGTTGACGATGCAGCCGTGGAGGTCGTACGCGGCGTGGGTTCGGGGTCCCCGCGAGGGCGCGAAGGGCGCCAAGAGTCCCCAAGGCAATGCGGGTTCTGGCGGAGTTGCGGCGAGCGCAGAGAAGGGCGAAGGGCGATCGACAGGCTCGTTGGCGGGCCGGCGTCCGGAGCCGCGAGCCGAGGCCGGATATCAGGCGGCGCTGTTTGCGCGAGCAAGCGCGCTCCCACAGGGATGCCCGATCCCGCGCGACCGGATTCATGCGGGCGCGAGCTTGCTCGCAGTTCGGGGTTGGCGTGCACCGTGCAAGATCATGCGCTCATGGTCGGGCAGATGGAGGCGCGCTTTTGCGAAGCCAGCGCGCCCCGCGATCCCGCGGCCTCCCACCCGCCCCGTGTCTGCGCTGCGCGCGTTCGCCTGCGGCGAAAACGCGCCCATGGCGCCCGTAACCGGGCCGACGGCTCGGGCGATGCGCCTGCCTTCGCCGTCCGTCATTGCGAGCGAACGCGCGCCAATCCAGCGACAGCACGGCTTCGCGTAACGGAGCGCCGCCGCACGAAGTCCCCCCATCCCTGCTTCGCCCTCGCGACGCTCCGCGTCCTCTGCGACTCTGCGAGAATCCGCATGCCCTTCGTGACGCCTCGCGCCCCGGCGAGAACCGATCCCACGCCGGAACAGGACCCCGAAACCGCGAAAAGCCGGCACGCGGCCGGCTTTTCGGGGGGACACACGGCGCGCCCCTCAGGCGTTGAGCTGGCGGATGCGCGTGTTCAGGCGGCTCTTGTAGCGCGCGGCGCGGTTCTTGTGGATGAGGCCCTTGCCGGCCATGCGATCGACGATCGGCACGGCCGTCGTGTAGGCCGCCTCGGCCGCCTCGCGGTCGCCGCGGCGCAGCGCCTTGATGACCTTCTTCACATGCGTGCGCATGTGCGAGCGCTGGCTGTGGTTGTGCTGGCGCCGGTCGAGGTTCTGGCGTGCGCGCTTGCGGGCCTGCGGGGTGTTCGCCACGGTCGTCGCTCCGATCGGTCGGATTAGCGGAAAGCTGGGCATTATGTTCACGCCGGGGCGGAGTGTCAACGCACGCAGGCACGGCTGCTACACTCACGCGCTCGGTCGACACGGGGCGGACGGCCATGAGCGCGGCGCGCGGCGGGATCTGGCGGACCGGCGGCACGATCGGCGGCATGACGGTCGTGTCGCGCATCTTCGGCTTCGTGCGCGACATGGTCCTTGCGGCTGTCTTCGGCGCCGGCGCAGCCACGGACGCATTCTTCGTCGCCTTCCGCATCCCGAACTTCCTGCGCCGGCTGTTCGGCGAGGGGGGCTTCACGCAGGCGTTCGTGCCGGTGTTCACCGAGTACAAGGAACAGCGCGGCCTGGACTCGCTGCGCGACCTGGCCGATCACGTCATCGGCACGCTCGCCGCGATCGTGCTCGCACTGACCGTGATCGGTGTCGCATTCGCGCCGGCGCTCGTGCTCGTGTTCGCGCCGGGCTTCTACAGCCAGCCCGGGACATTCGCGCTGGCGAGCGACCTGCTGCGTCTGACGTTCCCCTACCTGCTGTTCATCTCGCTGGTGGCGGCCGCCGGGGCGATGCTGCAGAGCTTCTCGCGCTTCGCCGTACCGGCCTTCACGCCCGTGCTGCTCAATGTCTGCCTGATCGTCGGGGCGCTCTGGGCGGCGCCGCGTTTCGACGTGCCCATCCACGCCCTCGGCTGGGCCGTGTTCGTCGCCGGGCTGGTCCAGCTCGCCTTCCAGCTGCCGTTTCTCGCACGCATCGGCATGATCCCGCGGCCGCGGTGGGGCTGGCGCCATCCCGGCGTGCAGCGCGTCATCGCCCTGCTCGTCCCGACGCTGTTCGCCGCCTCGGTGGCCCAGATCAACCTGCTCCTGGACACCCTGATCGCATCGCTGCTGCAGCCCGGCAGCGTGAGCTGGCTGTATTATGCGGACCGGCTCATGGAGTTCCCGCTGGGCGTGTTCGGCGTGGCCCTCGGCACCGCCCTGCTGCCGCGCCTGTCGTCGCACCATGCCCAGGCGGATCCCGACGGCTTCCGCGCGACCATGGACCAGGCGCTGCGCCTGATCCTGGTGATCGGCGTGCCGGCGACCGCGGGCCTGGTTCTGCTTGGCGGGCCGATCCTGGCGACGCTGTTCGGCTACGGGCGCTTCACCGCAGGCGACACCGGCATGGCGGCGATCGCGCTCGCGGGCTACGGTCTGGGCCTGCCCGCCTTCCTCCTGATCAAGGTCCTGCAACCGGGCTTCTTCTCGCGCCAGGACACCCGCACGCCCATGCGCATCGGCGCCGCGGCGCTCGGCATCAACATGCTGTTCAACGTGGCGCTGGTGGGCTCCGCGGTCGGGGTCGGCTTCGCCGCACCGCACGCGGGCCTCGCGCTCGCGACCGCGCTGTCGGGCTGGTGGCACGCCGGCATGCTCTACCGGCGCCTGACGAGCACCGACGCGTTCCGCCGGGCGCCCGGCTGGCTGCCGCTCGCGCTGCGCGTCGCCGTCGCGACCGCGGCGATGGCCGCCCTCCTGCTCTGGCTGAGCGGGCCCCTGCTGACCTGGGGCGACCTCGGCTGGCAGGACAAGGCGCCGCGCCTCGCCGCCCTGATCGCCGGCGGCGCCCTGGTCTACCTCGGCACCCTGCTGGTCGCCGGACTGCGCCCGCGCCACCTGGTGCGCGGGTGACGACCGGCGCCTGGACGCCTCACGGACGGCGGTCTTTCATACGCCGTAACTTGCGGGGTCTCGCGAGGGCGCGACGCAAGCCGGCGCGCGGCCAAGGGGACGCACGGGCCTCGCAGTGTCGCGCAGGCATCCGCGGGGCGGATCGGGTAAACGGGCGCACGGACCGCGGGATCGCGGGGTGCCTGCCGACGGGCGTTCGCGAGCAAGCTCGCTCCCGCATGCTTCCCGTCACGCGCGCTCGGCTCACCCCGTGGAATCGGGCTCGCTCGCCATCGGGCCGACCACCCTTCCCCGTCGCCCGTCGCCC
>CAZVFN010000079.1:0-4523 GCA_964626335.1 uncultured Ectothiorhodospiraceae bacterium | reverse complement strand
GGAATCGGGCTCGCTCGCCATCGGGCCGACCACCCTTCCCCGTCGCCCGTCGCCCTTCGCCCTTCGCCTGTCGCCTCAGCCCTCCCCCCTCGAGTCTTTATCCGCCACCGCGCCGGCAACTTCCCCTATAATGCGCGGTTCGCGCACGCCGGGAGGCTCCCCCTTGGAACTGATCCGCGGCCGCCACAACCTCAGACCGCGCCATCGGGGCTGCGTCGCCACCATCGGCAACTTCGACGGCGTGCATCTCGGGCACAGCGCGGTCATCGCCCAGCTCACCGCACGGGCGCGGGCCCTCGGGCTGCCGAGCTGCGTGGTGACCTTCGAGCCCCATCCGCGCGAATTCTTCGATCCGGGGAACGCCCCGGCACGCCTGTCGCGGCTGCGCGACAAGGCCGCCGCGATCGCACAGCTGGGCGTCGATCGGCTGCTCGTGCTGCGTTGCGACGCGCGTCTCACGGGGCTCGAGCCCGACGCGTTCATCGACTCCATCCTGGTCGCGGGCCTCGGCGTCGCCCATCTCGTCGTCGGCGACGACTTCCGCTTCGGGCGCAAGCGCGCGGGCGATTTCGCGACACTGACCGCGGCGGGTGGGCAGCACGGCTTCAGCGTCGAGGAGGCGGCGACGCACGCCCTGGACGGGGAACGGGTCAGCAGCACGCGCGTACGCGACGCGCTCGCCGCGGGCGACCTCGACGGTGCCGCGCGCCTGCTGGGCGGTTCGTACACGATGCGGGGCCGGGTCCGGCACGGCGAAAAGCTGGGCCGCGACCTCGGCTACCCGACGGCCAACATCGCGCTCGACGGCTACCCCCTGCCGCTGACCGGGGTGCTGGCCGTGCTAGCATCGCGGGCCGGCGGCGAACGCCTGCCGGGCGTCGCCAACCTCGGCTGGCGGCCCACGGTGGCCGGGCGGCGGCCACTGCTCGAGGTCCATGCCCTCGACTTCGACGGCGACCTGTACGGCGACCACCTGGCGGTGGAACTGCTGGAAAAGCTCCGCCCGGAGGAGCGATTCGACTCGCTCGATGCCCTGACCGAGCGCATGCACGACGATGCACGGCGCGCCCGTGCGTCGCTCGCACAGCGCGGTGCGACCTGACTGCGGGACCCCGACCGTGAGCGACTACAAGAACACGCTGAACCTGCCGAACACCGCGTTCCCGATGCGCGCGAACCTGGCGCAGCGCGAGCCCGAGCGGCTCGCGAAATGGGAACGCGAGGACGTCTACGGGCGCGTCCGCGCCGCACGCGCCGGGCGGCGGAAGTTCGTCCTGCACGACGGCCCGCCGTACGCGAACGGCTCGATCCACATCGGCCACGCGGTCAACAAGATCCTCAAGGACATCATCGTCAAGTCGAAGACGCTGTCGGGCTACGACGCGCCCTACGTGCCCGGCTGGGACTGCCACGGGCTGCCCATCGAGCACGCCGTCGAGAAAACGCAGGGCAAGGCGAGTGAGCTCGGCTACAACGCGTTCCGCCGGGCCTGCCGCGCCTACGCGGAGGAACAGCTCGACGACCAGCGATCGGACTTCAAGCGCCTGGGCGTGCTCGGCGACTGGGAACGGCCCTACCTCACCATGGATTTCGCCACGGAAGCCGCGATCCTGCGCGCGCTCGGGCGCATCGTCGCGGGCGGGCATGTCTACAAGGGGCTCAAGCCGGTGCACTGGTGCCTCGAGTGCGGCTCGGCGCTCGCCGAGGCCGAGATCGAGTACCACGACAAGGCCTCGGCGGCCATCGACGTCCGCTTCCCGGCGAACGACCCCGCCGCCACGGCGGCCGCATTCGGTGCCGAGGCCGACGGGCGGCCGGTCGCCTTCGCCATCTGGACGACCACGCCGTGGACGCTGCCGGGCAACCAGGCGGTGAGCGTGCACCCGGACCTCGAGTACGCGCTGGTCGACGCGGGCTCGGAGCTGCTGGTGGTCGCCACCGACCTGGTCGAGCCGGCCCTGGCGCGCTATGCGCTCGACGGCCGCAGCGTGGGCCATGCCTTGGGCGCACGGCTCGAGCACCTGCGCCTGCAGCACCCGATCGAGCCGCGCGAGGTCCCGGTGGTCCTCGGCGAGCACGTCACGCTGGACGCGGGTACCGGCTGCGTGCACACCGCGCCCGGCCACGGCCAGGAGGACTACGACGTCGGGCTCGGGTACGGCCTGCCGGTGGCGAACCCGGTGCGCGGCGATGGTGTCTTCGCCGAGGGCACGCCCCGCTTCGCCGGGGTGCACGTGCGCGAGTCGGACGACCCGATCTGCCGGCACCTGGAGCAGGCGGGGGCACTGCTCTGCCGGATGCCGTGGCGGCACAGCTATCCCCACTGCTGGCGCCACAAGACGCCCGTGCTGTTCCTGGCGACGCCGCAGTGGTTCATCTCCATGGACGAGGGCGGGCTCCGCCGCGGCGCGCTCGACGCGCTCGGCGCGGTCACGTTCACGCCGGCCTGGGGCCGCGCGCGCATCGAGGGCATGGTCGCGAGCCGCCCCGACTGGTGCATCTCGCGGCAGCGCATGTGGGGCGTGCCGATCAGCCTGTTCGTGCACCGCGACACGGGCGAGCTGCACCCGCGCACGGTCGAGCTGATCGAGCAGGTCGCGCAGCGCATCGAGGCCGGCGGCATCGACGCCTGGTTCGACCTCGACCCGGCGGATCTGCTGGGCGACCAGGCGCAGCAGTACGAGCGGGTCAACGACATCCTCGACGTCTGGTTCGACTCGGGCGTGACCCATGCGGCCGTGCTGGAGACGCGCGAGGAGCTGCACGCGCCGGCCGACCTCTACCTCGAGGGCTCGGATCAGCACCGCGGCTGGTTCCAGTCCTCGCTGATCTCCTCGATCGCCCTGCGCGGGCGCGCACCGTACGCGGGCGTGCTGACACACGGCTTCACGGTCGATGGCCAAGGCCGCAAGATGTCGAAGTCGCTCGGCAACGTGATCGCGCCGCAGACGGTGATGCAGACGCTCGGCGCCGACATCATCCGGCTGTGGGTGGCAGCGGCCGACTACCGGGCCGAGATGGCCGTCTCCGACGAGATCCTCAAGCGCATGGCGGACTCCTACCGGCGCATGCGCAACACGGCGCGCTTCCTGCTCGGCAACCTGCACGACTTCGACCCCGCTCGCGGCAGCGTGGCCGCCGCCGAGATGGTCGACCTCGACCGCTGGGCGGTCGACCGGGCCCTGCTCGTGCAGGAGGAGGTCCGCACCGCGTTCGCGGCCTACAACTTCCACCGGGTCTACTCCGCGGTGCACAACTTCTGCTCCGTCGACATGGGGGCGTTCTACCTCGACGTGCTCAAGGATCGGCTCTACACGGCGCCGGCGCAGGGGCGCGCGCGGCGCTCGGCGCAGACCGCGATGCAGCACATCCTGGAGGCGCTGGTGCGCTGGCTGGCGCCCGTCGTCTCCTACACGGCGGACGAGATCTGGGACCACATGCCGGGCGAGCGCAGCGGCACGGTGTTCGAGGCGGAGTGGTACGAGGGGCTGTTCGCGCTCGGCGACACCGGCGCCCTGGCGCGCGCCGACTGGCGCCGCATCCAGGATGTGCGCGCCGCCGTCGCCCGCAGGCTGGAGACGTTGCGCAACGAGGGCGCGATCGGTGCCGCCCTGGACGCCGAGGTCACGGTGCACTGCGAGCCGCCCCTGCGCGAGGCGCTCGAGCGCCTGGGCGGCGAGCTGCGCTTCGTGCTGCTGACCTCGGACGCCCGGCTGGCCGGCGGCGACACGCGCCCCGCCGACGCCGTCGAGGACGAGGCCGACAGCCACGCCCTGTGGATCGACGCGCGCCGCAGCGATCGGCCCAAGTGCGCGCGCTGCTGGCACCGCCGGGCCGACGTCGGCGAGCACGCCGCCCGCCCCGATCTCTGCGGGCGCTGCGTGACCAACATCGACGGCGACGGCGAGGTCCGTGAGCACGCGTGACCGGGAGGAGCCGGCCCGGCGCGCGGACACGCTCGCGCGCGGCGGCGCCACGTCCTGGTTCGCGCTCGCGCTGGCCGTCGTGGTGCTGGATCAGTTCACCAAGCTGTGGGCGGTCGGCGGGCTGCAGCTCCACCGCCCCGTCGAGCTCCTGCCCTTTCTCAACCTCACGCTGGTGCACAACACCGGGGCCGCCTTCTCGCTGCTGGCCGACGCCGGGGGCTGGCAGCGGTGGTTCTTCACCGCCCTGACCGGCGTCATCTGCGCCGGCATCGGCGTGTGGCTGGTGCGCATCGCGCGCAGCGAGCGCCTGACAGCGACCTGCCTCGCCCTGATCCTCGGCGGCGCGATCGGCAACCTGGTCGACCGCCTGCGCCTGGGCTACGTGATCGACTTCGTCGACGTGCACGCCGCCGGCTGGCACTGGCCCGCCTTCAATGTCGCCGACGCCGCCATCTCGTGCGCCGCGGTCCTGCTGATCGTGTCGAGCCTGCTCGGCCGGTCGTAGGCGGATCTCCGTTCGGCCGAAAAGGTTCTCGCCGAGGCACGAAGACGACTGGTTGGGCGGCAGGCGGCAGGCGGCAGGCGGCAGGCGGCAGG
>CAZVFN010000078.1:1943-12731 GCA_964626335.1 uncultured Ectothiorhodospiraceae bacterium | reverse complement strand
CCCGTCGCCCGTCGCCCGTCGCCCGTCGCCCGTCGCCCGCCCGTCATTGCGAGCGAAGCGAAGCAATCCAGCGACAGCACGGCAGCCCGGGCATCGAATGCGCCACGCGAAGTCCCGCGCGGCCAGGCCCTCTGCCGCCCGCCCGCTCAGCCCGCCTCGGACTGCGCCTGCTCCAGCGCCTCCGTGGCCTCGAGCCACTCGCTCTCGAGGCGCGCCACCGCCTGCTGGGCCGCCCCCTGGTCGCGCAGGAGGTCGTCGCGCTCGCGGGCGCGATCCGCGTCGCGGTAGAGCGCCGGATCGGCCAGGGCCCGCTCGATGCGCTCGAGCTCCTGCTGGCGCTTTTCCAGATCGCGCTCGAGGCGGCGGACGCTGTCCCTGAGCGGCTTGATGCGGTTGCGGGCCGCGGCGGCGGCCTTGCGGCTGTCGCGCCGCTCGCGGCCGGACTCGCCCCGGTGCGCGCTCGCCGGCTGCCCGCTTTCCTGTCCGCCGGTCGCCGGGGCGGGTGCCGGCGCGCCCGCCGTGGCCTTCGCGTTGCCGGCGCGCCAGGCGGCGTAGTCGTCCAGGTCGCCATCGAACGGATGCAGGCGGCCGTCGGCGACCAGCCAGAACTCGTCCACGGTGTCGCGTAGCAGGTGGCGGTCGTGGGTCACGATGACCACGGCGCCCGAAAACGACTGCAGCGCCATGTCGAGCGCATGCCGCATGTCGAGGTCGAGGTGGTTGGTCGGCTCGTCGAGCAGCAACAGGTTGGGGCGGCGCCAGGCGACGATGGCGAGCGCGAGGCGCGCCTTCTCGCCGCCGGAGAAGTTGCGCACGGCGCGCAGCGCCTCGTCGCCGGTGAAGCCGAAGCCGCCGAGGAAGGTGCGCAGCTCCTGCTTGCGCACTTCCGGGCTCTCCTTCTGCAGGTGCTCGAGGGGACTCGCGTCGACCGTCAGCGCGTCGACCTGGTGCTGGGCGAAGTAGCCGACCGCGAGGTTATCGCCCGGCGTGCGCTCGCCCGCCAGCGGCGGCAGCTCGCCCACGAGCGTCTTGATGAGCGTCGACTTGCCGGCGCCGTTGACGCCCAGCAGCCCCACCCGCTGACCCGGCAACAGGCTGAGGCCGACCTGCCGCAGCACCGGCTGGCCCGCCGCATAGCCGGCCTCGAGGCCCCGGCAGGTGATCAGCGGGTGCGAGGTCTTGCGCGCCTCGGGGAAGCTGAAGCGGAACGGCGAGTCGATGTGCGCCGGCGCCAGCTCCTCCATGCGCTCGAGCTCCTTGATCCGGCTCTGGGCCTGGCGCGCCTTGCTCGCCTTGGCGCGGAAGCGCGCGACGAATTGCTCGATCTCGCGCACGCGCTGCTGCTGCTTGTCGTACGCCGCCTGCTGCTGCGCGAGCCGCTCGGCGCGCTGGCGCTCGAACTGGCTGTAGTTGCCGCGGTAGAGGATCAGGCGGCGGTTTTCGAAGTGCAGCGTGTGGTCGACGACCGAGTCGAGGAAGTCGCGGTCGTGCGAGATGATCATCAGCGTGCCCGTGTAGCGCTTCAGCCACTGCTCCAGCCACATCACCGCCTCGAGGTCGAGATGGTTGGTGGGCTCGTCGAGCAGCAGCAGGTCGGAGGGGCACATGAGCGTGCGCGCGAGGTCGATGCGCATGCGCCAGCCGCCGGAGAAGTCGGCCACCGGCCGGTCGCAGGCGTTCGCGGAGAAGCCGAGGCCGGCGAGCAGCTGCTCGGCCCGGGTGCGCGCGGTGTAGCCGTCCTCGGCGTCGAGATCGCCGTGCAGCCGGGCCAGGCGCTCGCCGTCGCCGTCCGCCTCGGCCCGCGCGATGCGCGCCTCCAGGCGGACCACGGCCGCGTGCCCGCCGACCACGTGCTCGCGCGCGCTCTCGCGATAGCCCGGCGTTTCCTGCTCCATGTACGCGATGCGCATGCCGCCGGGCAGCGCGACCCGGCCGCGTTCGGGCGATAGCTCGCCCCGCAGGAGGCGGAACAGGCTCGACTTGCCGCAGCCGTTGGGCCCGATGATCCCGATCTTCCAGCCCTCGTGCAGCGCGGCCGAGGCCTGCTCGAGCAGCGGGTCGCCGCCGATCTGCAGGGAGAGGTCATCGAGCGTGATCAAGCCAGGGACACCGTTGCGGAGACAGCGTGACAGGGTAACGGATCGGGTGTGGGGGATGGAATTTGGCATGACGGTCGAGGGCCAACGGCCAAGGGCTGACGGGCGAGGTTGGCAGGTGGCAGGCGGCAGGCGGCAGGTGGCGGGCAGTGGCAAGCAGGCGCGTTTTCGCCGGCGGCGAACGCGTGTATTGCGGCGGGGTGCTGCCGGGCTTCCGCTTCGCGCCATCCCGGCCTGGGGTTGGCGCTGCATGCCGGACGCTCAGCCAGCCTTGCACTGGAGACGCCTACGCGCTCGCGCGGGCCCGCAAGCACATCGGCCCGCAGCGCACCAGGAACAGGGCGAAGGCGAGGATCCAGAGGCCGCCGGCGATGCGCCAGGCGTACGGGCCGGCCACGGGACCGAGGAGGCGGACGACGGCGGCGCCCTGGACGGCGACGAAGGCCGCGCTGAGGATGACCCCGGCGCGCAGCGGCCGTCCGGTGTGGCCGAGCGTGGCGCGGCTCATCACGCCCAGGGTCATGGTGCCGATCGCCCCGGCCAGCAGGCCGTGAAGCGCCCAGGCCTCGCTCCACGGCGGACCGAGCCGGCTGCCCAGGCCCAGAATGGCGTAGCCGGCGGCCAGCCAGGCGTAGCCGATGTGCAGCACGAACAGCAGCGGGTCCCGCCAGGTCCGCAGGCCGCGCCAGCCGATCAGCCGGACGGCGTGCGCGGCGGCCGCGATCAGGGCGAGCCCCGCGACCGCTTCCGGCAGGGCCAGCTCCGCGAACGCGGCGGCGGCGCTGGCGGCGATCGCGACCGCATCGCGCCAGTCGCCGTCGCGCGGCAGCGCGGGGTCGTCGAGCGCGCGCAGGCGGTTGCGCGTGAACGCGGGGATGATCCGACCGCCGATCACCGCGATCAGCACCGCGACCGCGAGCGTCGTGAACGCCAGCGCGCGCTGCGGCAGCGCGGGCGCGTGGACGACGGCCCCGAGATGCCAGAGGCCGTTGCCCAGCGCGATCACCAGCAATACCCCGACCGGCAGCCAGCGGCGCGCGTTGCCGGCCCGCCAGAGCGGCCGGGCCGCGACCAGCGCCGCCGCCGGCAGGAAGACAATATCGGCCGCCACGGCCCAGGCCGCGGGATCGCCCGACCAGAGGCCGATTCGCGCGGCCAGCCAGAGCGCGAGGAGCAGCACGAGCGGGATCCCGGACGCGGGCTGCGTACCGGTCCAGTTGGGCACGGCGGTCAGGAGGAAACCGGCCGCCGCCGCAGCGACGTAGCCGAACAGCATCTCGTGGCCGTGCCAGGCGAACGGGCGGCCGTGCGGCACCCCGGCGCCGTGCAGCACGGCGACCGTGCGCAGCACTATCACGAGGGCCGCCAGCGCCGCCAGCGGGAAGAACAGGCGTAAACCGGCGGTCAGCGGTCGGGGCCAGCGGCTGTCCGTCATGGTCGCGATCCGTTGCCGCGGAAGAGATGCCGGAAGGACGCGGTGCGCCGGTCGGGGGGATCCGGCCGCGGGCCGTGTCGTTCCCGCTGTCGCATGTCCGAATAGGGACCGGGGTGGCACGGTCGGGAATGCACCGCGCGCCCGTTGGCTCGTGCCGCAGGACGCCGCAAGCGTAATGGGGCGACACGCGACGGTACTTGACGCGGGTCAAGCGCGCGCCGAGGGCGGGCGCGCCGCGTGCGTTCGCTCCCGGGGGTGGATCCGTTGCGCGTCGCCGCCGAACCGCCCGGGCGTACGTGTACCATCCGGGTGCGCGACGGGCGACCGAGGGGAATGCGTGCACATACTGGTCATCGGCGGCGGCCTGGCGGGCACGACTGCGGCCCACTACCTGCTGCAAGCCGGCTGCGAGGTCACCCTGGTCGAGCGCCACGCCGACCTCGCGGCCGAGTGCAGCCGCGCCAACGGCAGCATCCTGCACGCGGGGCATGCCCGGCCCTGGAACTCGCCCGCCGTCACCGGTCAGCTGCTGCGCTGGCTCGGGCGCGAGCGCTCGCCGCTCAAACTGCGCCCGAGCCGGCTGCCCCGGATGCTCGGCTGGGGTGTGCGTTTCCTGCGCCACTGCGGCGCCCGTGAGCACGAACGCGTCACCGCGCTCAACACCCGGCTCGCGGTGGAATCACTGGGGCTCATGCCCGAGCTGATGAACGCCGCCGGCGAGCCCGCGTACGCCTGGCGACGCGGCAGCATCAAGCTGTTCCGCGAGCGCAGCGCCCTCGCCGAGGCCTGCGCCCACGCGCGCCGCGTCGAGGGCCTCGGGGTGCGCTCCGAGCCGCTGTCGCCGGGCACCATCGCGCGCCTCGAGCCGGCCCTCGAGCCGATCCGCGCGGAACTGGTGGGAGGCGTGCATTTCCCCGACGACGGTGCGGCCGACGCGCGCGCCTTCATCCAGGGCCTCGGCCGGGGCATCGAGGAGCGCGGTGCACGGTTGCGCCTCGGCGAGTCGGTCCGGCACCTGGAGGGCGGGCGCACGGGTGTCACGGGGGTCGTCACGGACCGCGAGACACTGCGCGCCGATCGCTACCTCGTGGCCGCCGGCGTCGACGCGCCCGCGCTGGTCCGGCCGCTGGGCGTGCGTCTGCCGGTCGAGCCGATCAAGGGCTATTCGCTGACGCTGCCCGTGGACCGCGGCAGCGACGTGCCCCGTGTGCCGATCATCGATCCCGGCCACCAGGTCGTCCTGACGTCGCTCGCAGGACGCCTGCGGCTCACCGGCATCGCGGAGTTCGCCGGCCACGATCGGCGGGTCGATCCCGCCCGCACCCGCACGGTGTTCGATCAGGCGCTGTCGAATCTGCCGGAACTGCGCGCCCGCGTCGACTTCGACGCGGCCGAGACCTGGGCGTGCCTGCGCCCCGTGAGTGCCGACGGGGCGCCCATCCTCGGCCCGACGCGCGTGCCCAACCTGTTCCTCAACGCGGGGCCGGGCCACCTCGGCTGGACCTACGCCGCGGCCACGGCGAGGGTGGCCGCCGACTTCACCGCCGGACGCACGCCGCGAACACCGCACGGGGTCGAGCTGGACCCGCTGATCGCCGCTCGCTTTGCGCGTCGCTGAAAGCCGGGCCGGCCGCGATGGCGGCGGCTATTCGCCGCGGGTCGTGGGTGTCGCGGTGAGCATGACCTCGATCGCGGTGAGCTGCGGGGCGCCGAGCACCCGTTCGAGGAAGGGCAGGGTGTCGCGCTCCTCGCGGTGCACGTGCTGCTCGAGTACCTCGCCCAGGACCCGCAGGCGCTTCGCCGAGAGGTCGTCCGTGCGCGTGACGGTGCGACGGACGGCGTCGTGCTCGCGCTGCAGCTGCTGCGCCAGCTCTTCCCGCCCGTGCGCCCGCAGATGCGGAAACAGCAGTGCCTCCTCGGCCTGGAAATGGCTCTCGAGGTGCTGCGCGTAGGCCCGGCGCAGGGCGCTCCACGCCGCGTCGACGGCCGCGGCATCGGCGCCGCGGGCGCTGCGCTGCGCCCATCGCGCGAGCGCCAGGGCGTCGTCGTGCCGGCGCGACAAGGCCTGCAACTCCGGTGCGCGCGCCATGGCGTTGCTCCGGGACGGCGGTCGATCGGCGTCTCCCCCGGTCCCCGGGTGGGGACGAATGGACGGCGATCAAGGGTTGCTCGTCCGCACCCCGGGGCACCACGCCCGCAGCGGTGATGCCGGCGCCGGCCGGCACCGGACGCCGGGCACGCGTCAGGCCGTGGTGGCATCGCGGGCCGTCGCCGCCTCGATCGCGCGGAGCGCGTGCTCGAGCGACAGATGCACCCGGGTGGACAACAGGGACTCCAGCCCCGTGGCCCGCGACAGGCGATCCGCGACCGGGCCCTTGACCTCGGCCAGCCGGAGCTCGATCCCCCGCAGTGCCAGGTCCGTGTCCAGGTTGGCCAGCAGCGACAGGCCCGAGCTGTCGACGTAGCTGACCGACGTCATGGCGAGGACCAGGTAGCGGGGCGATTCGGCGTGCCCGATGGCGTCGAGGACGAAGCGACGGATGGCATCGGTGTTGGCGAAATAGATGTTCTCGTCGATGCGCACCAGGACCGCCCGCGGGTGACACTGGACCTCGTGGCGCAGGACGTTGCGGTAATGCTCCGTCCCGGCGACCCGCCCGACAACGGCCATGTGGGGTCGGCTGGTGCGCCAGACATAGAGCAGCAGCGAGAGCCCGATGCCCGCGGCGAGGCCCGGTTCGATCCCGAACAGCAGGACCGCCGCGAAGGTCACCGCGAGCGTGGCGCCATCGCCGCGATCGAAGCGCGCGATCGACACCGCTTCCCGCAGATCGATCAGCTGCACGACCGCGACCACGATGATCGCCGCGAGCACCGCGCGCGGCAGCGTCTCGAACCAGGCCGTGAACCAGATGGCGACGACGGCGACCAGCGCGGCCGTCACGAGGGCGGCGACCTGGGTCCGCGCGCCCGCCTCGTCGTTGACCACCGAGCGCGAGAAGCCGCCGGCGGCGGGCATCGTGCCGGCGAGCGCGCCGCCGGCGTTGGCGAGACCGAGCGCGACCAGCTCGCGCGTCGGGTCGACGCGCTCGCGCCGGCGCGCGGCCAGCACCTGGGCGACCGTGATGCTCTCGACGTAGCCGATCAGGGCGATCAGCGCGGCCGACGGCAGGAGGGCCAGCCAGCCGGAGGCCGCGAACAGCCCGGCGCCGGGCGTCGGCAGACCGCCGGGGATCGTGCCCACGACCGCCACCGGGGGTGCGCCCGAACCGGCGAGCACGGCGGCGATCGCCGTCGCTGCCACCACGATCAACAGCGGGGCCATGCGCGTCAGCAAAGTCGCCGTCGTGTGTCCCATGCCCGCGGCCCGGAGCGCACGCCATGCCGGGCGCCGGCACAGCAGCAGCGCCGCGATCGCCGCGCACGCCGTCAGTGCCGTTGCCGGGTCGCTCGCGCCGATGCGCTGCGCCAGGCTCTCGACCATGCCCGGGGCCGTGCCCCGGGCGATGTCGACACCGAGCAGGGGGCCGGCCTGGCTGATCAGGATGAGCAGGGCCGCGGCGCTGGTGAAGCCGGACAGCACCGGATGGCTGACGAAGGCCACGAGCCGACCGAGGCCGAGGAGGCCGGCGACGAACAACAGCAGCCCGACCTCCGCCGAGAGCACGATCGCGCCCTCGATCCACTCGGCCTGCGTGCTCGCGTGGCCGGCGAGCGCATCGGCGACCATCAGGGCGGCCACCGCCACCGGCCCCACGGCAAGCGTTCGGCTCGTGCCGAACAGGGCGTACACGGCCGGCGGGAAGATGGCGGCGTAGAGGCCGTACTGGGCCGGCAGGCCGGCCAGCATGGCGTAGGCCATCCCTTGGGGCACGAGCAGGATCGCGGTGATCACGCCGGCGGTCGCGTCCGCGACCGCCGCGCCCCGGTCGTAGCCCGCGAGCATGTCGATCAGTCCCGGCCGCAGCGCATCCGGGATCTTCGGCCGGCGCGTCATGGAGGTCGGCTGCTCCGGTTGGTGTGCGGGCGGGCGGACCGGCCTTATATTACTTTATAGTCTAGTCATATACAACTTAGTTCTTTATGGCCCTGCCCGCGTTCGGCCGTGCGCAAGCCCATCCCGCGCTCGCGCGCGCAATGCCTCGATCCGCGGCCCCGCGTCCCGAATCGGCGAGGCGTCCTGAGTCTCGGGCTGGCCGATCCGGCGCCCGCCCTCGGCCGCAATCGGCCGAGGGCAAGATCCCCGACCGGGCCGGCGACCGCTGGGTCGTGCCGTGCCCGGATCCGGTCGACTTCACCCGTGCGCGCACCCCGAGCCCGGCCGCAGCGCCGGCCCGCACGCCGAGTCCGGGCCGGATGGCCTCCGGCCGCTGGTCGTGTCCGTCGACCCGGTGGCGGCTCGGCACGCGTGGATCGACGCCGTCGACGAGCCGCAAGCGACCCGGCCCGCGTTCCCGATCCTCGCCGATGCCGAGCGGCGCGCAGCGTCGCTCCGCGACCGGATCCACCCGCACGCGATCGAGACCGCGACCGCGGGCTCGGTGTTCATGATCGATCCGCGCAACTGCCGGCGGTCGCGAGGACCTCGCAGACCACGGGCATCAGGCGCCGGACGCGCTCGTCCGCCACCCGATAGTGGATCGTCTGCGCCTCGCGTCGGGTCTCGACGAGCCCCTCCTTGCGCAGCAGGGCGAGGTGCTGTGACAGGGCCGACTGGGACAGGGGCACCCGCTCGTGCAGTCGCGAGACGGAGAGCTCGCCCTGCACGAGGCAGCACAGGACCATCAACCGATTCTCGTTCGCGAGCGCGCGCAGTACGCGCGCGGCCTCGCCGGCGCCGCGGGCCATGACGGAGGGATCCGCGTGCCCCGTTGTTGCCTGAGCGGCTTCCTGCATCGGGTTTCGCTCCTGGATGACTGTCGCCAGCTTAGGCAGGCGGAGTTGCATTCGTCAATTCTAAATTAGCGTTGACTCAAATACAGGTTCGGTCTATCCTTATAACCAATTCGCGAATCCGGAGTCGCAGGCATGAATCCCGAGGTCCGCACCGTGCTCCACGATTCCAGTTCCACGTTCTCCTATGTGGCCTGGGATCCCGACGCCCGCCGCGCGGCCGTGATCGATCCGGCCCTGGATTACGACCCGAACTCGGGCCGTACCGCCACCGAGACCGCCCGCAGGCTGATCGATATCGTCCGCGAGCAGGGACTGACGGTCGACTGGATCCTGGAGACGCACGCCCACGCCGATCACGTTTCGGCCGCGCCGTACGTGCGCGACCAGGTCGGCGGGCGGATCGCGATCGGCGAGGGCATCCGCGAGGTCCAGGCCCATTTTCGCGACCTGTTCAACCTGGAGCGCGGCTTCCTGCCCGACGGCAGCCAGTTCGACCACCTGTTCGCCGACGGCGAGCAATTCGAGATCGGCACAATCGCGGCGCAGGCCATCGCGACGCCGGGGCACACCAACGACCACGTGACCTACTGGGTCGGCGACGCCGCGTTCGTCGGCGACACGCTGTTCATGCCGGATGCCGGCTCGGCCCGCTGTGACTTCCCGGGCGGCGATGCGCGCAAGCTGTACCGCTCGGCGCAGAAGCTGTTCCGCGAGCTGCCGGACGACACGCGCATGTTCATGCTGCACGACTACGGCGCGGGCAACACGCGCGAGCGCATGAACGAGACCACGGTCGGCGAGCAGCGCCGCAGCAACATCCACGTGCACGAGGGCGTGGACGAGGACGAGTACGTGCGCATGCGCACCGAGCGCGATGCCACCCTGGACCTGCCGAAGCTGATCATTCCGTCGGTCCAGCTCAACATCCGTGCCGGCGAGATGCCGCCGGCGGAAGAAGGGGGCAAGCGCTATATCAAGGTACCGATCGACGCGCTGTAGGTACGACCGTTCACGAGGAGGTACGACAATGACCGGCAGTCACGAATTGCCCGAGGATGCGAAGCAGGATTGTGGCGCGGCGGTGTCGCGGGTTCTGGCGGACACCTTCGTGCTCTATCTGAAGACGCACAATTTCCACTGGAATGTGGAAGGGCCGAAGTTCCGCAGCCTGCATGAGTTGTTCGAGGAGCAATACACGGCCCTGTGGAAGTCGCTCGACGACATCGCCGAGCGCATCCGGGCGTTGGGGGTGCATGCGCCGGGCACGCGCTCGGCATTCGACCGGCTCGCGCGGGTGCACGACAGTGAATCGGTGGCGGCGGCCGACGACATGCTCCGCGAGATCGCTGCCGATCATGAGACGGTGGCCTCGACGATCCGCAGCGCACTGACCACGGTCCAGCAGGCGGGAGACGAGGCGTCCGCGGGATTACTGGGTGACCGCCTCGCCTATCACGAGAAACAGCTCTGGATGATGAAGAGCATGCTGGCCTGAGGTTCGGGAGAATGAAGATGCGATTCCTGAAAGATACCGGGGTGGCGCTGGCTGCGCTGCTGGCACTGGCGCCCGTGTCCGCCCTCGCCGAGGCGACCGACATCACCGTTCGCGTGCTCAGCCGCGACGCCAAGTTCATCGGCAGCAGCATGGATGGCGTGCGCATCACGCTGAGCGATGCCGAGACGGGCGAACCGCTGGCGACGGGCGTGACCAGCGGTGGTACGGGCGATACCGCGAAGATCATGCACGACGATCGCGGGCGCCGGGCGCGGCTGGCCGACGACAGTGCCGCCGCGTTCCGCACGACGCTGGACCTGGAACGGCCGCGGCGTATCGAGGTGACGGCCCACGGCCCGCTGTCCGATCCGCAGGCGGCCAACACGGTGACGGCGACGCAATGGGTCGTGCCGGGACGACACCTGTCCGGCGGCGATGGCTGGGTGCTCGATATGCCCGGTTTCATCGTCGACGTGCTGGCACCGGGCGAGCACGCGAGGCTCGCGGGCAACACCGGCCCCGTCGAGGTACGCGCGAGCGTGACGATGATGTGCGGCTGCCCGATCGAGCCCGGCGGGCTGTGGGACGCCGATCGCTACGAGGTGGCCATGACCGTGCTTCATGAAGGCGAGCGCATGGGCGGGCTCGAGCTCGACTATGCCGGCGAGACGAGCCGGTTCGCCGGCCGGGTGCCGATCGATGGCTCCGGTGTCTACGAGGTGATCGTGCATGCCCACGACCCGGAGACCGGCAACACCGGCGTCGACCGCACGACGTTCATCGTCAGGTGACGGCGGGCGCGCCGCGGTGGCGCCGGTAACCGGATGCGCCCGGCCGGCGGCGGCCGCCGAGCGGATTGGTTCCAC